>CAZQVC010000044.1:13576-17705 GCA_964596625.1 uncultured bacterium
TCAGTCGGACGCGCCGGCCTGTCGCGCGGCCGAGCCCGCCTGGCCCACCGCCTCGCGGCGTCGCATCGCGCTGTACTGGACCCGCCTTGCGCCCAACCGCTCGAGTGTCTGCACCACCTCGTCGAAGTGCTCGTAGTAGATGACCACCAGCGCTCCTGCCGAGATCTCGTCGGCCAGCGAGCAGAGCGCCGCCATGGAGTTGGCGACGACCTCGCAGGGCACGTCGCTGACGTCCTCGATGTTGCGCTTGATGATCTGCGCCACCTCACCCGGCCGCCGGCCGCGGAGGTCGGCGTCCTCGCGGATCAGGATGCGGTCGAACACGCCGGCCGCCGCGCGCGCCGCCTCGCCGATCAAGGCGTCGCTGCGGTCGCCGGGGACGCCGACGATGCCGATCATCGGTCCGGGCCACAGGGCGCCGAGGTCGGCCGTCGCGGCGAACGCCGCGGGGTTGTGGCCGTAGTCGACCATCACGCCGCCGAGTCCGAGCTCGAACAGGTTGGCCCGACCCGGGTTGTGAGCGGCGGCGTCGAAGGTCCGCATGGCTACGGCGATGGCGGTCGGTGACCCGCCCATGGCCTCGGCCGCGGCGGCCGCCGCGAGGCTGTTGGACAGCTGGAAGCGCAGCCCGCCGCCATCGGCCGCAGCGACCTGGCTGACGGGCGCGATGTGCCTGCGCTCGGCGCCCCGCAGCGACACGACGTGACCTCCCTCGACGGTGTAGCCGAGGCCGCCGGCCGCCACGTGACTGCGCAACGTCGTGTTGTACGGGTCGAGCGAGTAGTACACCACCCGCAGCCGGGACGCGTCGACCCGCTCCAACTCGCTGACCGCCACCGCCTCTGGGTCGTCGGCGTTGAGCACCAACGTGCCACCGTCGCGCACGCGCTCGGCGATGAGCGACTTGATCCAGACCAGGTCCTCGAGGTCCTCGATGCCGTCCTGGCCCAGGTGGTCGGCCGTGATGTTGGTGATCACCGCGACGTCTGACCAGTCGTAGCCGAGGCCGCGCCTGAGGATCCCGCCGCGCGCCGTCTCAAGCACGGCAGCCTCCACCGCGCGGTCGGCCAGCACCTCACGCGCCGAGATCGGACCCGTGAGGTCGCCCTGGGCGATCCGCTGGCCGCCGACGTAGATGCCGTCGGTGGTGGTCATCCCGACGGTGGTTCCACCCGACTCCAGCATGTGGCCGATCATCCGCGTCACCGTGGTCTTGCCGTTGGTGCCCGTCACCGCGCACAGCGGCACGCGGGACGGCGCGCCTGGCGGGTACAGCATGTCGACGATCGGCTGGCCGACGTCGCGTGGCACGCCTTCGCTCGGCGTGACGTGCATGCGCAGTCCAGGAGCGGCGTTGAGCTCGAGGATCCCGCCGTCGAGCGGCTCGGTGATGTCGCTGGTGACGAGGTCCACCCCGCAGATGTCAAGGCCGATGGCGCGCGCGGCGCGCTCGCAGGCCAGCCGGGTGGCGGGGTGCACGACGTCGGTGACGTCGACCGCCGTCGCGCCGGTCGAGAGGTTGGCGAAGTCGCGGAGGAACACGCGGTGGCCGGCCACCGGCACCGCGGTCAGCGACATGCCGCTGCTGAGGAGGTGCTCGACGACCTGATCGTCGATCTCGATCCTGGTCAGCGGCTTGGCGTGCCCCGTGCCCCTGCGCGGGTCGCGGTTGGCCTCGGCCACCAGCTCCGCGATCGTGCTGCGCCCGTCGCCGACGACGTGGCACGGCGTCCGGTGGCTGGCCGCGACCATCTCGCCGTTGACCACCAGGACGCGGTAGTCGTCGCCGACCAGCTGCTCCTCGACGATCACCTCGGGCGAGAACGCCTTAGCCCGCTCTACCGCCGTGGCGAGCTCGGCCGGATGGTTGACGCCCAGCGTGATGCCCTTGCCCTGGTTGCCGTAGCGCGGCTTGACCGCGACCGGACCGCCCAGCTCGTCGAGCAGCTCAAGTGCTGCGTCGACGTCGGCTGCCACCCCGCCGCGCGGTGTGGGTATGCCGGCTGCCTTCAGTGTCTGCTTGGTCAGCAGCTTGTCCGAAGCGTTCTCCACGGCCAGGTAGCTCGTCGCGTCGGTGAGCGCCGCCTGGATGCGACGTTGGTGCTTGCCGTGCCCGAACTGCACGAGGTTGGCGTCGTTGAGCCTGCGCCACGGGATGCCCCGCCGCTCGGCCGCCTCGACGATGGCCCTGGTGCTCGGTCCAAGCTCGTAATCGGCGACGATCTCACGCGCGCGCTCGAGATGCGCCGCGAGGTCGAAGTCACGACCCGCCAGCACCGCCTCCACCAAGTCGACCGCGACCGGCAGGAGGTAGCGCATGGCGTGCTCGGAGCCGTAGCGCACGATGACGTGATAGCGACCCGGCCGGCCGCCGTAACGGGTCTTGCCGTACGTCACGTCGGCGCCGATCATCGTCTCCAGTTCGAGGGCGACGTGCTCGACGACGTGCCCGAAGTAGGTGCCCTCGTTCAAGCGCTCCACGAAGCCGCCGGCGTGCCCGCGTGAGCAGGTGTGCCGCGCGAGGCCGGGCAGCAGCGCGAGCAGCGACTGGTTGAAGCCTTCGAACTCCTTGCTCTCCCGGTCGGTGAGACCTTCGAGCTCGAGCACCATCAGTTGGACGGGTCTGGCGTGGTACACGTTCGGTCCGTCCAACGTCCTGATCGATTCGATACGCATCGGCGTCTCCTAAGAACGCTGAGTTCACGAGCCGAACTTCCTTCACCGACCCAGCTGGGGTCGGCTACGGGACTCGTCGTTGCTACGTTTGTAGTCGTGCCTGCGATGAGTTATGTGCGACTCGCATAGGCTTCCGTGAGATGGAGGGAGCCGACCATGCCGAGGAGTGACCGCAACCGGAGGGGGCGCGTCTTCCTCGTCGGCGGCAGCGAACGCCGCGGAGCCGACCTGGAGGTGCTCGACCACTTCGTGCAGGCGGCCGGCGGTCGTGACGCGCGCCTGCTGGTGTGTGCGGCGGCCACCAGGGAGCCGCTTCCGCTGCTCGACGAGTACCAGCAGCTGTTCACCGAGCTCGGCGCCAGCGAGGTGTGGACCGAGGCCCTGGTCGACCGGCAGGAGGCCCAGAAGCCGGAGCTGCTGGAGCAGTTGGCCCACTCCACGGCCGTCTACTTCACCGGGGGCGACCAGCTCCGCCTGACCACGCTCGTGGCCGGCACGCCCTTCGGGAAGCGGCTGCGCGAGCGGCACAACTCCGGGGAGTTCCTGCTCGGCGGCACCAGCGCGGGCGCCACCGCTATGGGCAGCGTGATGATCCTCAGCGGGCCTGGTGGCGGCAGCGTCCGGCGCTCAGACGTGAAGGTGGGGGTAGGGCTCGGGTTCCTGCGCGACGCGATGGTCGACACGCACTTCAACGAACGCGGTCGGGTTCCCCGCTTCCTCACCGTCTTCGCGCAGAACTCCCAGGTCCTGGGCATCGGCATCGACGAGAACACCGGGGTGGACATCCGCCTCGGCAGCGACTTCCGGGTCGTGGGCAGCGGGGCGGTGACGATCTTCGATGGACGGGTGAGCTTCTCCAACGCGGCCGACGCCGGCGAGCACGACATCATCGCGCTCTCCGGCGTCACCGTTCACGTGCTGCCTCGCGGCTACGGCTTCGATCCGTACGCGATGGCGCTGCTCAAGCCGGCGTAGCTCAGCCCCACTCCACCTCTTCGCTCGGTTCGCCGAGCTCCTTGGCCAACGCCTCCAGCAGCTGACGAGTGCCAGTCTCCCGCATCTTCACGCCGTCGGCGTGCTCGAGGAACGTGCACTGCTCGTGGAACGTGAGCTTGGTGCCGCCGTCGGGTTCGCGCTCCAACCGGATCGTGGTCAAAGAGGCGGAGAAGGGCACGCCCTCGTTCGACATCGAGTAGCCGTAGACGATGCGCTCCCCGTCGACGATGTCGAAGTAGTAGGTGTCGTTGCGGATCTCGTCGGACTTGAACTCCGGGTTGTCGACGCGGAACGAGGCGGTCTCGCGGCCGCCCACGCGGAAGTCCAAGGCGTAGCTGTCGACGATGAAGCCCGGACCTTCGGCGAACCAGCGGCGCTTGATCGCCGGATCGGAGAAGGCGCCGAAGACCTTGGCTGGGTCGGACCTGTACCGCCGTTCGATGGTGAAGCTGTCGTG
>CAZQVC010000045.1:0-1115 GCA_964596625.1 uncultured bacterium
GGCTGCCGACCGGCAAGCGCAAGCTCGAGCGCGACGTCAAGGTGCTCCTCAACCTGAGCCAGGAGCTGCGCGCGCTGCGCATCGGCGCCGGCGCGCTCGACTTCGACTTCACCGAGGCCAAGGTCGACGTCGACGACCAGGGCGCGCTGCACGTCACGCCGATCAAGAGCAACGCCGCCAGGCAGCTCATCGAGGAGCTGATGCTGCTGGCTAACCGCAAGGTGGCGGAGGAGCTCGACAAGCGCGATGTGCCGGCGTTGTTCCGCGTCCACGAGGACCCCAGCGAGGCGAAGATCGAGGCGCTGCAGAAGGCGCTGGCCAAGCTCGGCTACACGCTCGACCTGGAGCACGCCAGGCCGCAGGACCTGCAGAACATCCTCAGGCAGGCCGCCGGCAAGCCCGAGGCGCAGCTGGTGAACACGCTCCTCTTGCGCAGCCTCAAGCAGGCGCGCTACAGCAGCGAGAACCTCGGACACTACGGGCTGGCGTTCGAGAACTACCTGCACTTCACCAGCCCCATCAGGCGCTACCCCGACCTGGTCGTCCACCGGGTGGTGCGCTCGGTGCTGCAGCACCGCCTCTCGCCGACGCTCAAGGAGCGCATGCGCACCGACTTCCCGCAGCTCGGTGAGCACGCCAGCGAGCGCGAGCGGGTGGCGGAGAGCGCCGAACGCGACCTCACCCGCTACTTCCACGCCCGCTGGGCCAAGGACCACGTCGGCGAGACGTTCAGCGGCATCGTGGTCGGCGTCACGAACTTCGGCGTGTTCGTCGCGCTGGCGAACGCGGTCGAGGGCCTGATGCACGTCAGCCACCTCGACGACGACTACTACATCTACCTGGAAGACTCGCTGATGCTGATGGGCAAGCACACCCGCAAGCGCTACCGCATGGGCGATCGCGTCGAGGTCAAGATCCTCGCCGCGAACCCCACACAGCGGCAGATCGACCTGATACCGGCGAGCATGGAGATGCCGGAGGCCGAGGTCGAGGAGCGGGTGACGCCGAGCAAGCCGCCCAAGAAGCTCAAGACGCCGATCGAGGGCGGCATCGACGCCGACGTCGCCAGCGGCCGCCGCTCGGCGCCGAGCGCCGCGGCCCGCGCCGGCGGCGCG
>CAZQVC010000045.1:1215-14836 GCA_964596625.1 uncultured bacterium
GGCGGAGCCGAAGAGCGGCAAGTCGGGCAAGGAGCGGGCCGATGACGCCAAGGCGGCCGAGAAGGGCGCCAAGGGCGCCGAGCCCGGCGGCAAGGAAGGCGGCAAGCGCCGCCGTGGCAGGGGCCGCGGCAAGCGCGCGGAGTCGGCGCCCGAAGCGGCCGCCGAGGCGGCGCCGGCAGCGGCCGCCGCAGCGCCGGACGAGGGCGCCAAGGCGCGTCAGCGGACACGCAAGAGGCGCAAGCTGGTGTTCGGCTGAGCGATCGGCCGAGGTAAGCGCGCCGGGCTCTGGTACACTTTCGAGCAACCTTGACGTCGAGCCGCTGGCGGGCGCTCAACGACCCCGTCATCGCCCTTGATCACCTTGAGGTTCGAAGTTCCCTGGTTCGAACATGGAGAGGCTCGGTATGCCCCAAGAGTTCCGCTACCCGTTGACTCGCTACTGCCTCCGCGGCGGGGCGATGACGCTCCCGCGCGCCATGGTCGGGCTGTTCCCGGAGAGCGGTGAGATCACCGCTCTCGATACGCGCAACGACACCGAACACACGCTGACGGCCGTCGATCAACGCACGATCACGGGGCTCGGGCCGTTGTTCAAGCAGCACCGCATGGCCGTCAACGACGAGCTGATCATCCGTCCGCTGGAAGACGGCCGCTTCGCGTTCACCGCGGTCAAACGCGACCAGCGTCCCGACTACTCGAGTCCCGAGGCGCTCAAGGGCGTGCTCGACGAACTGGCCGCCGCCTCCGTGCCGGTCAGCGAGGCCGAGGTGAGGGCCCTCTACCAGGGCCTGCCGGACGACGTCCCACTCGGGGAGCTGTTCGCCGCCGACGAGCGCTTCGTCTTGCGCGAGGGGCGCTGGCACAACGCCCTGCGCGTGGCCTACCAGGGGAGCGCCGAGGGCGCCGAGCGAGCGGGCCGCGCGGCAGCGCCGGGCGGTGCCGCCGGCACGCCCGCGGGCGCTGTTGCGGGTGAGCCGAGCGGGTCGACCCACGAGCGCGAAGAGGATCTCGGCGAGGGACTCGACCTCGCGGTCGTGGGCGCACCGAGCGGCGCCGCCGGCGGCAACGAAGCTGCGGCAACGGCCGCTCCCACGGCCGACGCTCCTGGCGGCGCAGGGCAGGCCGCCGGCCGCGAGCTCGGAGGCACGGCCCAGCGGCCGCCGGAAGGAGAGGCCGACGACGGGCGTGCCACCAACCTTCACCAAGCCGCGAGCTCCGGCGCCCCTCGACCCGACGTGCAAGCCGGGCTCTGGCAGCAGGGGGGAGGCGACCCGAGCGCCGCCTCGCCTCAGGCCGGGCACGGACAGGCCGGCAGCGCTCGCCACGGCGACGCCGCTCAGCGAGCCTCGGTGTTCGAACGGCGTCAGCCGCTCAGCGACAGGGGGCGCCCGTTCCGCGGCCCCGCTGCGGCCAGCCGCGACGACGAGTACGACGAGGACCTGGAGGACGACGGCGCGGCGCTCGAGGTCACGGAGCTGTCCAACCGGCTCCGCTCGGTGCTGGGGCCCCTCGGCTTCCGCATCGAGTCGGTGGCGCGCGGACAGCTGCTCCTCACCGCCGACATGGGACGCAAGAGCTACAACGTGCTGGCGCAGCTCCTCACGCGCAACGACCGGGTCGACTGGGCCGACCTGCTGGCCCGCCGCCGCTCCAGCGGGGTGCGTTACCTCGCGGTCGTCGGCGACGTGCGCGCCTTGCACCGCCTCACCAACCCCGCGGAGCTCGCTCGCGCGACGATGTGGAGCTGGCAGGCGCTCGACCGGCTGGCCACCCTGCGGCAGACCGTGTCCTTCAGCCCCATCGAGCTCGAGTCTCACTTCGAGCGCGACGGCCTCTTCGAGAAGGGCCTCGAGCGCTTCGAGGCCGCCGTTGCCAAGCGCGTCGCCGAGCGCGGCGTGGTCTCGGAGCTGCTCAGCCGGCTGGCCCTGATGCGCGCTCCCAACGTCTTCCTGCTGGAGGACCTGGCGGGCGAGCTCGACGTCCCGCGCGACCGCCTGCTGGCCCTGTTGGAGATGCTCTCTGGCGCGCCGTTCCACCTGGTGGCGAAGGTCGACCACGGCGAGTTCGTGCTGCGTCAGCGCGTGGCCGACGCGCTCGAGAACCTCGCCAGCTACGCCAGCTCGCTGCGCGAGCGGCTACCGACCAAGAGCGTCGAGAAGCTCACCGGCCTGGCCGAGCCCGACCTGCTTACCGAGGACGAGCTGGAGGCTCAGACGGCGAACGAGCCGGGGCCGACCTCCACCTGAAGTAGTTCCTCGGGGCTCTTCTCCCGGCGGTAGAGGTCCTGCAGGGCGGTCACGCCGAGGCCCTCGCCCTCGCGGGCCGCGGCCGCCGCCTCCATGGCGGCGAGCGTCCAGCGACCGGCCTCCAAGGTGCTCACGTACGGCACGCCGTTCTCCAGGGCGCGCCTCAGCTCCGTGCTCTGCTCGAGGTCGATCAGCAGGTCGTAGTCCTCGGCCGGCGTCTGGTCGTCGGCGTCGCCCCAGGAGGACCGGACGGCGAAGCCGAGGGCCTCGAAGCGCTCCTCGAACTCCCTCGTGCCCTCGCCCACCAGCCGCACCGTCCCCGTGGCCGGCAGCTGGGCGCCGGCGCCGAGGGCCGCGCGGTAGTACGCCAGGTGAGGGTCGGCGTCGATGCCCATGCTCTCGCCGGTCGAGCGCATCTCGGGCCCGAGCACGGGCTGCACGCCGGGGAACTTGAGGAACGGCAGCACCGCCTCCTTGACGCTGTAGACCGCCGGTCTGGGCGCGGCCGTGAAGCCGAGCTCGCGCAGCGACCGCCCCGCCGCCACCAGCGCCGCGTACTTCGCGAGCGGGTGGCCGATGGCCTTCGACAGGTACGGCACCGTGCGGCTCGCCCGCGGGTTCGCTTCGATGACGTAGACGACGTCGTCCTTGATCACGTACTGCACGTTGAGCAGGCCGCGCACGCCGATGCCCTCGGCCAACCTGACCGTGTACTCCTCGAGCGTGCGCAGCGACTCCTCGGAGAGCGACACCGGCGGCGTTATGCAGGCGCTGTCGCCCGAGTGGATGCCGGCCGCCTCGACGTGCTCCATGACGCCTGCCACCACCGTGGTCTCGCCGTCGCTCAGGGCGTCGACATCGACCTCCACGGCGCCCTCGACGTAGTCGTCGACGAGGATGCTCGGCTCGCCTGGCAGCTCGGCGTAGATGACGGCCAGGTAGTCGTCGAGCTCCTCGCGGGAGCGCACGACCTTCATGGCCCGGCCGCCCAGCACGTAGCTCGGCCTGACCATCACCGGGTAGCCGATCTCCTCGGCCAGCGCCGCTGCCTCTTCAGGCCGCGTCGCGACCCCGCCCAGCGGTTGCGGGATGTCGAGCTCGCGGCAGAGCTCGTGGAAGCTGTCGCGGTCCTCGGCGGCGTGGATGGCCGCCGCCGGCGTGCCCCAGATGGGCACCCCCGCCTCCTCCAGGCCGCGGGCGAGCTTCAGCGGCGTCTGCCCGCCGAGCTGCACGATCACCCCGTCAGGGGCCTCGTGCTCGATGACGTTGAGCACGTCCTCGAGGGTCAGCGGCTCGAAGTAGAGGCGGTCGGCGGTGTCGTAGTCGGTGCTGACCGTCTCGGGGTTGGAGTTGATCATGATCGTCTCGTACCCCGCCTCCTGAAGCGCCCACACGGCGTGCACGGTGGCGTAGTCGAACTCCACCCCCTGCCCGATCCGGTTGGGACCGGAGCCGAGGATCACGACCTTGCGGCGGTCGCTGGGCGGGGCCTCGTCCTCCCACTCGTAGGTCGAGTAGAGGTACGGCGTGTAGGCCTCGAACTCGGCGGCGCAGGTGTCGACGGTCTTGTAGACGGGCGAGCCGTCGTGGCTCAGGCGAAGGGCGCGCACCTCCGCGGCCGGCAGGCCGCTGAGCGCCGCGATGTCGGCGTCGCTGAAGCCCAGGCGCTTGATCTCGCGCCACAGCTCCCACTTCCACTCGGTCGGGTCGCCGGCGGCGACCACCTCGCGCTCGGCCGCGACCAGCTCGTCGAGCTGGGCGAGGAACCAGGGGTCGATGGCGGTGCGCTGGTGGAGCCATTCGGGCGACCGGCCGCGGCGCAGCAGCTCGACGAGGGCCGGCAGGCGACGCGGGTTGGGCCTCAAGCGACCCTCGAGCACCTCGTCGCTGAGGTCGGCGGTGGCGGTGCGCACGTCGAGTTCCAACGACCGCACGGCCTTGTAGAGCGACTCCTTGAAGGTGCGGCCGATGGCCATGACCTCCCCGACGCTGCGCATCTGGGTGCCGAGGTCGTCGGGGGCGCCCGGGAACTTCTCGAAGGCGAAGCGCGGGATCTTGGTGACGACGTAATCGATCGTCGGCTCGAAGGCCGCCTTGGTCTCCTTGGTGATGTCGTTGGGCAGCTCGTCGAGGTGGTAGCCGACCGCCAGCAGGGCCGCGATCTTCGCGATGGGGTAACCGGTCGCCTTGGAGGCGAGCGCGGAGGAGCGCGAGACGCGCGGGTTCATCTCGATGACGATGACGTCACCGTCTTCCGGGTTGACGGCGAACTGGATGTTGGAGCCGCCGGTCTCGACGCCGATCTCGCGGATGATCTCGATGGAGTAGTCGCGCAGGCGCTGGTACTCCTTGTCCGAGAGGGTCTGGGCTGGGGCCACCGTGATGCTGTCGCCGGTGTGCACGCCCATCGGGTCGAAGTTCTCGATCGAGCAGATGATCACGACGGTGTCGTTGGTGTCGCGCATGACCTCGAGCTCGTACTCTTTCCAGCCGAGGACGGACTGCTCGACGAGCACGCTGTTGACCGGCGAGTCGTGCAGGCCCTGGCGCACGATGGCCCTGAACTGAGCCTCGTCGTGCGCGATCCCGCCGCCCGTCCCGCCGAGCGTGAAGCTCGGCCGGATGATGGCGGGGTAGCCGATCGTGGCGACGAACTCGAGCGCCTCCTCGAGCGTGTGCACCATCTTGCCGGCCGGCGTCTTGATGCCGATCTTGGCCATCGCCTGCTGGAACAGCTGGCGGTCCTCGCCCTTCTGGATGGCGGCGTAGTCCGCGCCGATGAGCTTCACGCCGTGACGCTCCAGCACCCCGCTCTCGTGCAGCCGCGAGGCGAGGTTCAAGGCGGTCTGCCCGCCGAGGGTGGGCAGCAGCGCGTCGGGCCGCTCGGCCACGATGACCTTCTCGACGAACTCAGGGGTGAGCGGCTCGATGTAGGTGCGGTCGGCCACCTCGGGGTCGGTCATGATCGTCGCCGGGTTGGAGTTGACCAGCACGACCTCGAAGCCGGCGCTGCGCAACGCCTTGCAGGCCTGCGTTCCCGAGTAGTCGAACTCGGCGGCCTGGCCGATGACGATCGGGCCGGAGCCGAGGATGAGGATCTTGCTGATGTCTTCTCGCCTGGGCATATATATCCGGCGGAGTGTATCACCCACGGCGAGCTCGGCCGGTCCCGAGGGCGCACAGTGCCGCGCGACCACGGGTAGGGGAAGGCTAGCGGTCAGCTGTCGCCGGCGGGCGTGACGGCTCCTCCCTAGGGTCGGTCGGCTGGAGCCGGGCGCCACGGCGGCGGCACGGCCGCGCTCGGGCAGGCTTGTCGCATGAGGCGACGCTCGAGGTCTCGAGGCAGGCAGCCGCGCTCGGCCGAGGCGCGCGGCAGCTCGGCGGCTGCCGCGGCCTCCCGGGTCGGGAACGTCCGAGGGGCGGGCGCCCGTCGCGACCCAGCCGGTGGCGGAGCCGGTGGCAACCCAGCCGGTGGCGACGGAGCAGGTGGTGACGGAGCCGGTGACGGAGCCGGTGGCGGCGCCGAGGGTGCGGGGCTCAGGGGTCGCGAGGTGCTGCGCCGGGGCCTCACGGTGGCCGCGTTCCTCGCTCACCAGCGTGCCGGGGGCTTGGCGGAGGGCCCACGCGCCGAGCTGATCGGCGGCGTGGTGCGCGCGCCCGCCCGACTCGGCCCGCGCGAAGCCGCGGTCGTCGCGTATCTCGAGCGCGCGCTCGGCCAGGCGCTGGCCCGGCTAGACGAAGGCGCGGCGTTGAGGGTCGAGCCTGGTGCGCCCTTCCGCCTCGGCCCCAACGACCTGCTGCGGGCCGACCTCGCGCTCCTGCGGCCGTCCGCCGGGACCGGAGGGCCGGGCCGCTCGCTGGAGCCGCGCGGCGCCGTGCTGGTCGTCGAGGTCGCGCGCGGCCGGCTCAGCCACGAGGTGCGGGCGCCGCTCTACGCGGCGGCGGGGGCTGCCGAGCTCTGGCTCCTGGACGTCGCGCGGGGCTGGGCGGAGGTCCTGCGCTCGCCCTGGGGCGGCCTCTACCGCTCACGCACGCTCTGGTACCCGGGAGAGCCGGTGCCGCTGACCAGGCTGGGGTTGGAGGTCGAGGCTATGCCCAAGACCTGAGCTGGCACCGAGACGAAGCGTCTTCAGTCGATGACGACGGGCTCGGCCGCCGGGTAGCTGCCGAGGTACTTGACGAACGCGGCGCGGCGCATCAGGCCGGTCATGGCTTGCGCCACCTCGGGGTCGCTGATGTGCCCCTCGATGTCGATGTAGAAGAGGTAGCTCCAGGGCTTGTCGCGGCGGGGCCGCGACTCGAGCTTGGTCATGTTTATGCCGTGATCCGGGAAGACTTGCAGGCAGGCCACGAGGTCGCCCGGACGGTGATGGGTGGCCATGACCAGCGAGGTCTTGTGGTTGCGGCCGGGCTGCTTCGCGCGCTCCTCGTGGCCGAGGACGAAGAAGCGGGTGTAGTTGAAGTCGAAGTCCTCGATGTGCTCGGCGGCGATCTCCAGGCCGTAGGTCTCGGCGGCCCGGCGGCTGGCTATGGCCGCGCTGCGCTTGGCCTCGTCGCCGCCGAGCTTGCCTCGCTCGGCGAGGAGCTTGGCCGCGCCGGCCGTGTCGAAGTCGGAGACGGCCTCCAGCCCGTGCTGCCTGGTGAAGCGCTGGCACTGCTGCAGCGCCTGGGTGTGGCTGTAGACCCGTTCGACGTCCTCGAGCCTGGTGCCGGGCAGCACCAGCAGGTTGTGGTGCACGCGCACCACGCGCTCGGCGACGACCGTTAGCACCGAGTCGGTGAGCAGGTCGTAGGTCTGGTTGATGGAGCCGGCCAGGCTGTTCTCCACCGGCAGGCAGGCGAAGTCGCAGTCGCGCTCCACCGCCGCCGTGAAGGCCTCCTCGAAACTGGGGAAGCCGACCGCCTCGCCTTCGGGCGCGAAGGCCAGGGCCGCCTCTTCGCTGAACGCGCCGGCGACCCCCTGGAACGCGACGCGAGGTGCTTTGCTACCGATCATGGCGGTGAGTCTACTGCGCGCGGGCTCACTCGAGCAGTTCGACCTCGCTGCGCACGGCGGCCAGCTCCGCCGCCACACCGTCGAGCTCGGTGCCCAGCGCCTGCAGGCGCTCCAGCTCCGAGCGCACGAAGCGCGTGTAGGGGCTGATCGCACCCATGAGCTTCTCCTGCGCCGCCTTCAGCTCGACCTCGAACTGCTCGCTGAGCGCGGTCTCGAGGCCGTCGCGCAGCTCCTGCATCTTCTCGTGCAGCTCGCGCTTGGCCTTGGCGCGCTGCCGCGGGATCACCAGCAGGCCGACGCCCACCATGGTCAGGCCGAGCGCGATGCCCGTGATGTCGAGGGCGGCCGTGGAGATGAAGGCCAGCACGGCGGCGCTGAGGCCGATGCCCATCACGTTGAACAGGCCGGTGCGGAACACCGCGTTCTGCAGGTCGTCGGCCAGCCGCCTGGCCTCGGCCTCGTCGTCGTACGTCTCGAGAGCCTGCTCCGTGCTCTCGCGCAGCGCGCGCACCAGGGCCTGCCTGTCGTACTGGAAGCGGCCGCCGACCTCGCCGATCACGCGCTCCTCGGCGGCCGACGTGCGCTCGTTGACGAAGCGCATGACGTCCTCCCAGAACTGCAGGTTGCGTTGCAGGAACCAGTCGACGAGGTCGCTGACGGCGTTCTCGATGCGGCGGTCGACGTCCTTGAGGACCTTGGCGTCGAACTCCTCCTTGATGGCCTTGGTGTTGAGCAGCCTGGGGATGCGCCGGAAGCGGATGGTGTCGTCGAAGAACGCGTCGCCCCTCGCCTCGACGTCGCGCAGCACGTCCTTGACCCTAATCAGGTGCGTCTCGAACTCGCGCCTGAGGTCCTTGAGGAACTGCTCGTTCTGCCGCTCGATCTCCTCGAGGCCGCCGCGATCGTCGGTGAGCAGGCCGAGGCGCTTCTCGAGCTCGTCCTGGTAGAGCGAGACCGTGTGCTGCGCCACGCCGAGCGGCGAGAGGAGCTTGAGCCTGACGCGCTCGCTGCCGAGGCGCTCGGAGATCGCGCTGGCCAACGCCGGCACGCCGGAGGCCTCGAGCGCCTCCTCGTCACCGCGCTCCCTGGCCTGCTTGGCCTGCCGGGCGCTGACGCCGTAGACCTCCGGCGTGACGCCGAGCGTCTCGCGGGCGTTCTCCTTGACGTAGCGCACGACCTCGTCGATCTGCTGGCTGTGCTCGAGGATGTCGACCTTGTTGACGACCATCAGCACCTTGCGGCCCCAGGAGGCGATCAGCTCGAGGAACTCGCGCTCGCTCTGCGTGAACGGCCGGTCGGCGCTGGTGACGAACAGCAGCAGGTCGGCGCGCGGGATGAAGCGCTCGGTGAGCTCCTGATGCCGCTTGATGATCGCGTTGGTGCCGGGCGTGTCGACCAGGGCCAGGTCGACGAGCAGCTCGGCGGGGTGGGTGCGCCTCACGACGCCGGCGCCCTCCTCGGTCTCGCTGGTCCGCTCGCCGTGGGTGACGACCGTGATGCGGTCGGTGGTGGGCGTCACGCCTTCTGGCATGACGGCGGCGCCCAGCAGCGCGTTGAGCAGGCTCGACTTGCCGGCGTTGAACTCGCCGGCGACGACCAGCATGAACAGCCCGTCGAGGTCGGTGAGGGCGGTGCGGATGTCGCCGAGGTGGGCCGCATCGGCGTCGATGCGAGCCAGCAGAACCTGGAGCTCCGTTATCACCCGCCGTTCCCGGGCAAGCAGGTCACGGACGCCCTCAGGCACGTCTATCATCAGCCAGACGATAGCAGATGGCCGGCTCGTATCGGCTTGTGAGGCCGAAGACGCAGAAGCTACACTTGACGGCATGAAGCCGCTCCGGTACGCGCTGTTCGTGCTTTCGCTCTCGGCCTTGTCGTGGGCGCTGGCCGGGCTCGGTGATCCCGTCGAAGGGCTTCTAGCGGAACTCGAGGCCTACTCGCCCACGCAGCTAGAGGAGGGCTTCCGCGCCGCTGACGGTTTCACCTTCGACTTCGTCACCGAGGACGACGTGGCGGTCGCCGTGACCGGCAACGGCCGCCTCTCCGACGCCAACGTGCGCTTCGTCGGCGCGCTGCTGGCCGTCGCCAGCGGGTACGGCGACGACATCGCAGCGCCGATCTCCGACTTCTTCCGCACCAGGGCTGCCGACCTGGCGGGAGCCGGGCCGGTGCCGATCCAGGTGGTCGACTACGACCTCACGGCCACCGTCACCGGCACGGCGCCGGGCGAGCTCGAGTTCGTGTTCGAGCCGCGCCGCGTCTCCGCATCGCTGTTCCCGCCCAGCCCTCACGCGCTCGGCCCGGCCGACGCGCCGTACGTCATCCGGGTCTTCTCCGACTTCCAGTGCCCGTTCTGCGCCAACTTCGTCACCAACGCGATGCCGCTCATCGAGAACGAGCTGCTGACGCGCGACGACGTGCGCTTCGAGCTGCACCACTTCCCGCTGCGCAGCATCCACCGCAACGCCAACGTCGCGGCTGAGGCCTCCGAGTGCGTGGCCCGCGATGCCGGGGAGGACGCCTTCTGGACGTTCCACGACGAGCTCTTCGCGCAGCAGCAGCGCTGGGCCGGCCTCGCCGACCCGGTCGACGAGTTCGTGGCGATGGCAGAAGAGCTCGACCTGCCGACAGAGAACCTCTCGACCTGCCTGCGCAGCGGCGAGTTCTCCGCGGAGGTCGAGTCGGCCTACCGAGCGGCGGCCGAGGGGCTCCTGCTGACGGGCACGCCCACCGTGTTCCTCAACGGCCTGAAGGTTGGGGACTACGTCGACCTCGAGACCTACCTGCGCCTGATGCGGTTGAGCGACGCGCTGGCGAGCGCGGCGGACGAGGCGCAAGAGGCGCCGACGCAGGGGAACTGAAGCCCACCCAAGCCGAAACGCGGCCCTGACACACGCCGCGCGGAAACTAGTTACTGTTGGGGATACCCGAGTGAGGAGTTGAGATGGCCGACACTAGCCAGTACCCGAGTCTGGTTTGGCACCTCAAGAACACGCAGCTGTTCGAGGACCTTACGCCAGACGAGCTCGAGCAGATAACCCGCATCACGCCGTACAAGCGCTTCGCCGCCGGCGAGATCATCTACCACATGGAGGATCCCGCCGACGCCCTCTACTTCGTGCGCGACGGCATGGTGAAGATCTCGATGTACTTCCCGAACGGCAAGGAGATGATCCTTGGCCTGCTGGGGAGCTACGACATCTTCGGCGAGTTGCTGCTGCTGGCCAGCGAGCGTCGGCCCAACCAGGCCGAGGCGGTGGTCGACACCACGCTCATCGTGATGCCGGAGGAGGAGTTCCAGCGCCTGCTCCAGCAGCACCCGAAGATCGCGATGAAGTTCATCCAGGTGATGAGCACGCGCCTCTGGCAGGCCCAGCAGTGGCAGGCCGAGGTCGGCGCGTTCGACGCGCCCGGCCGGCTGGCCAACCTGCTGCTGCGCCTGGCCGAGGACTTCGGCGTCCCCGGCGAGCGCGGCACCGTGATCGACCTCAACCTCACCCAGCAGGACCTGGCCAAGATGATCGGCGCGACGCGTGAGACGGTCAGCCACTGCCTCGCCCGCCTGCTCGAGTACGGCGCCGTCCGCCGCCGCCGGGCCCCGATCACGGTCAACCGCGAGAAGCTCCAGCAGTTCCTCGACGAGGCCAGCGAGTAGGGCCCAGCCGTCTGTCGAAGCGGTCGCTCAGGCGGCCGCCCCTGGCTCGACGATGGCCAGCAGCGTGCCGCTCTGCTCCCGGGAGGGGTCGGTGTCCTCCGACACCACCCGCGAGCTCTTGCCGTTGAGGATCACCAGCGGCACCGCGCGCTCGCCGTACTCGTCGAGGTAGTCCTCCAGCGTGCGGTCCTCGCTCAGCTCGACCTGCTCGATCGTGGCGCCGCCGCTATGCAGCGCCTCCAGCCGGGCGAACGAGATCCGCTCGTCCGACAGCCAACGGCCGCGGTCGTCGCCGCCCAGGCGACGCGAGTCGTCCTCCACCGACTTCGGCGCCAACTGGAAGACGTTGGCCTTGCCGAACTCTCGCCCGAACTTCACGGCCGTCAGCGCGTTGGCCTCGTCGTTGGAGGTCAGCGCCAAGAGCCTGCCGATGCCGGCGAGCCGCAACTGGTCGTCGCTGCGGTCGGAGAGCAGGCTGCCGAAGTAGGTGTTCAGACCCTCCTGCCTGGCGGCTGCGACGTTCGACCAGTTGGTGTCGGCCAGCATCACCCTGGCGCCGGCCTCGCTCAGGGCGTGACCGATCTGCCGGGCGACGGGGTGGGCCCCGAGCAGGAGGAAGCCTTGCGGGTCGGGGTCGGCCACGCCGAGGCGCAGCCCCAGGGGCTTGGCGGTGAGGCTCGCCAGCAGCACGGTGCCGACGATGACGATGAACACTAGCGGCACCAGCTGCTCGGCGCCGAAGATGCCGGCGGACTGCAGCCGCGCGGCGAGCAGCGAGGTCACGGAGGCCGCCACGATGCCGCGCGGGCCGATCCAGGCCACGAAGGCTCGCTCCTTGAGGTTGAGCTTCGAGCCGATCGTGCTGAGCATGACGTCGAGCGGGCGGATGACGAAGATCACCAGCGCCAGCAGCAGCAGCGTCTCCCACGACAGCGCCGCCAGCAGCAGGTCGAGGTGGATGTTGGCGGCCAGCACGATGAACAGGACGCTGACGAACAGCACCGTCAGGTCCTCCTTGAAGGCCAGCAGCGACTCGAGGTTCGGCACGCCGATGTTCGCGACGATGATGCCCATCACCACGGCGGTGAACAGCCCAGACTCGGCGCTGAACGCGTTGGCCAGCGCGAAGAAACTGAACAAGAACGCCAGAGCGGTCACGTTGACCAGGTAGTCGGGGAGCGCGCGGCGCTTGAGCAGCCAGGCCAGCGCGAGGCCGCCGGCGGCGCCAACGCCCGCGCCGACCAGCAGGAAGCGGCCGAGCAGCAGGACGATGGTGCCGAGCGGCTCGCCGTGGTTGAGCAGCACGATCGCCTCGAACACCAGCACGGCGACCAGCGCCCCGACGACGTCGATGACGATGCCTTCCCACTTCAGGACGTTGGCCACCTTGGCGTTGGGCCGCACGATCCTCAGCAACGGCCCGATCACGGTGGGACCGGTGACGAGGATCAGCGCGCCGAAGAGGGCCGCGAGCTGCAGGTCGAGGCCGATGATGAAGTAGGCGGCTGCCGCAGCGCACAGCCAAGTGATCAGCGCTCCCCAGGTGACGAGGTTGATCACCACCTGGCGGGTGTCGCGCAGCTCGGAGAAGCGCAGCGTGAGGCCGCCCTCGAAGAGGATCAGGCCGACAGCGAGCGAGACCAGGGGGAAGAGCAGGTTCGGGGGCACCAGCTCGTCCGGTCGCAGCCAGCCGAGCAGCGGCCCGACCAGGAAGCCGGTGGCGAGCAGCGGCAGGATCGCGGGCACCCGCATCCGCCACGCGACCCACTGCGCGGCGACGCCGAGCGCGATGATGAACGCGATGGCCAGTCCGGGAGAACTCAGGAGAAGTTCACGCACTCGGCTAGTTTGTCATTGTGGACGGGCCTGCCGCGACCACCTGGGAGAGCGCGGCAGCGGTGAGAGGCGTGTTAGGCTGCGCGGTCCGTGAAGGATACCGAGCGCCGATTCCTGATAAAGACCAACGCGGGCGACGTCGTGGTCGTGGTCAACCCGCACGCCAGCGGCCTGGCCGACGACCTGTTCAGCCTGGAGCACGCGACCCCCGAGAATGTCGCCGGCATCGACATGACCACGCCGCTCAGCGCCTTCGGCGCCAAGGTCGTCGACCTCATCGAGCTTCACGGCACCGAGGACTTCACCGGCAGCGACGCGCTGCGCGAGATGTTGGTGAAGGAGAAGGCCACCTTCGAGCTGCGCCGCATCGAGCGCTTCGCCAAGGAGGCGAAGGCCGACTAGGTGCGCCGAAGACCAGGGGCGCCCGAGCCTGGCGCGCTCAGTCGTCCTCCTCATCGTCGTCGGACTCGTCGTCCTCGACCACCTCACCGAGGTCGCCGAGCAGCTCCTTGTAGAGCGTGAGGGAGAAGTCGCGGATCGCCTCGCGCGCCTCGTCGCCTCGCAGGTCGGCGGCCACGCGCCGCTCGGCGACGGCGAGCACGGCCGCCAACAGATCGTCGAACATCGGCCACGGCCCGTCGAACTCCTCGCTCGCCATCTCGTCCTCCTGAGTCTCGTCTTCCTGGGTCTCGTCCTGCGGGGTCTCGTCCTGCCGGGTCTCGTCCTGCTGAGTTGCGCCCTGCCGGGCGTCGGCGGCCTCCGTGCCGCTGTCAGCCGCGCCCGCCTGGCCGCTCGCCGCGCCGCGCCGCTTGCCCTTGGAGCGCCCCCGGCCAGACGAGCCCTCGTCCGCCGCGTCCAACTGGGCCAAGGCCTCCTCGGCCGCCCGCG
>CAZQVC010000045.1:14936-17153 GCA_964596625.1 uncultured bacterium
GACGAGCCCTCGTCCGCCGCGTCCAACTGGGCCAAGGCCTCCTCGGCCGCCCGCGTCTCGGCGGTGCGCTTGGAGCCGCCCTGTCCGGTGCCGAGCACCTCGCCATCGACGATCACGTCGGCGATGAAGATCGGCTCGTGCTCCGGTCCTGTGCGTTCGGTGCGGAACTGCGGCCTCTCGAAGCCGAGCTTGGCCGCTCGCTCCAACAGGACGCCCTTCGGATGTGCCATGCGTCCTCCTCAGCAACTGCCGGGCGCCCGCCGCCGGCGCCCGCCGCCCGGCCTGGTGAGGCGGTGAGGGGAGGCAAGGCCGGCGCCGCGTGCCCGGCAGCTGCAGACGAACGCTACCACGCGTCATCATGAAGGCCTTGAGCTAGAGTTAGGCATGATCCGCATCCTCCTGTGCGACGACCACGCGATGTTTCGGCAAGGCCTGCGGAGCATCCTGGAGACCGAGGAGGGCTTCCGGGTGATCGGCGAGGCCTCCACCGGACGCGAGGCCGTAAGGCACGCCCTCGAGACCAGGCCGGACGTCGTGTTGATGGACATCCAGATGCCGGAGCTGGACGGGGTCGCCGCCACCAAGGCGGTGCTGGCCGAAGAGCCCGACACCAACGTGATCATCCTCACGATGTACCGGCAGGACCGCTACGTGTTCGAGGCCATCAAGGCCGGCGCGCGCGGCTACCTGCTCAAGGACGCCGACTCCAACGAGCTCATCACGGCGATCAAGCGGGTCGCTGCCGGTGAGACGCTGCTCAACGCCGAGATGGCGGCGGAGATCCTCGCCGAGTTCAAGAAGTACGGGGAGCTCCCCAGCCACCCCGACCACAAGCTGAGCGAGCTCACGCAGCGCGAGGAGGACATCCTGCGCCACCTGGCGCAGGGCGCCTCCAACCAGGAGATCGCGACCTCGCTGGGCATGAGCGAGAAGACCGTCCGCAACAGGCTGTCGGAGATCTTCTCCAAGCTCAGGCTCAACAACCGCACGCAAGCCGCGCTGTACGCCCTCAGGGAGGGCATCGCCAGCCTCCAGGACGGGCAGGACGGTTGAGACGCCGCCGTCGCGCGCGGTCCACGAGACGCTCGGCGTGAGCCTCAGCGACGCGGCGCTCGCCGAGCTCGGACCTGAATCCTCGCTGCCCGACCTCCTGGTGCGCATCGCCCAGACGCCGGCCCCGACGTTCGCGGAGGCCGCCAGGGGCGAGCTGATCTCGGCCCTCTGGGCCGCCGCCGGTCTCGAGCCGGAGACCGACGAGCTCGGCAACGTCATCGCCGAGGTGCCGGGCGGCATGGGCCCCCTGGTGCTGGTCGCGGCGCACCTCGACAGCGTCTTCGGGCCGGACATCGACGTCACCGTCAAGCGCTCACCCGGCCGCTACGAGGGACCGGGCGTCGGTGACAACGCGGCCAACCTCGCGGTGCTCACGCGCTTCCTGCAGGCTCCGGAGATCGCCCGCCAGCGGCCGCGCCTCATCGTGGTCGCGACGGTCGGCGAGGAGGGCATAGGCGACCTGCGCGGCGCCAGGCGGGTCGTCGAGCGCTTCGGTCCGCAGCTCGACCACTTCGTCGCGCTCGACGGGCACCTCGGCACGGTCACCGACAGGGCGGTCGGCTCGGTGCGCTACCGGGCGACGGTGGAGGCCGACGGCGGGCACGCCTGGGGCGACTACCCGAGCCCGAGCGCAGTGCACGTCGCAGCCGACGCCGTGGCCCGACTGGCGCGGCTGCAGGTGCCGAGCGAGCCGCGCTCGAGCCTCAACGTCGGCGAGATCTGGGGCGGCACCAGCGTCAACGCCATCGCCGCCAGCGCCGGCTTCGCCATCGACCTGCGCAGCGTCGAGGCCGAGACGCTCACGTTGCTCGAAGAGGCGGCGCTGGCCGAGATCGACAAGGCCGTCGAGGACGGCGGCTGCCGCCTGCGGCTCGACCAGCTCGGCCGCCGCCCGGCTGCGGAGGTCGAGAACTCGCTGCTGATCGGGGCAGCCGAGAGGGCCCTCGACCGCAGCGGCCTCACGATGTTCCGGTCGCCCGGCAGCACCGACGCCAACGTCGCGATGGCGGTCGGCATCAGCTCGATCGCGTTCGGCGCCTACCGCGGCGCCGGCGCCCACCGGCTCGACGAGTGGGTCGAGCCGGAGTCGCTGGTGCTCGGCCTCGTCGTCCTCGCGCGCTTCATGGAGGAGCTCGCCTACTGCTGAGCGCCGCGGGCTCGCGC
>CAZQVC010000046.1:0-10735 GCA_964596625.1 uncultured bacterium
GAGCCGCTGCGGCTGTCGTTGATGTAGAAGCCCGAGCCCTTGAAGGCGATGCCGACCGGCTGGATGACGCGTCTCACCGGGTCGCCGGTGCGCGGGTCGACGGTGAGGGCGTCTTCGGTGATGCGCTGCTCGTACTCGAAGGTCTCGTTGGTTATCAGGTTCCGGTAGACGTAAACCGGCATGGGTCCTCCTTCACGAAGGCGGCGCCGCGACATGGCACTCGCGAACGCCGAGTGCCATCTTACAACACTTGCTAACCTTTTCCCATGTCGCCAACGTCGAAGAACGCGGCTGTCACGGTCCTCGGCGCTGGCGCCTGGGGCACGACCATCGCTTGGCTGCTCGGCAACAACGGTCACGAGGTGCGCCTCTGGGCGCGCGACGCCGGCCTCGCCTCGACGGCTCAGCGAGAACGGCGCAACCCGCACTATCTCACCGACCTCGAGCTGCCGAGCACGGTGAGAGTCACCTCCGACCTCGAGGACGCCGTTGCGCCCAACGGCTTCGTGTTCGCCGTGGTGCCGGTGAAGGCCATGGCCGCGGTCATGGGGCGTCTGCGCCAGGCGGGCGCGGCGCCCCGGGGGATCGTCTCATGCAGCAAGGGCCTACGAGCCGCCGCCGGCGCGGGCGACCGCGTAAGCGCCGGCGACGGACAGGACGCAGGGCTGACGCGGCCGAGCGAGCTCATCGGCCGACAACTGCCGACGTCGCCGGTCGCGGCGCTCTCCGGCCCGAACCTCGCGAGCGAGATCGCCGCCGGGCAGCCGGCGGCCACGACCGTTGCCAGCCTCGATCCCGGCCTGGCGCGGGACCTGCAACGCCTGCTTCAACAGCGGACCTTCCGCGTGTACACCAGCGGCGACATCGTCGGGGTCGAGCTGGCCGGTGCGCTGAAGAACGTCATCGCCATCGCGGCAGGCATCTGCGACGGCCTGGCGTTAGGTGACAACGCGAAGTCGACTATCATCACCCGGGGGCTGGCGGAACTGGTGCGCCTCGGCCGACGACTAGGCGGTCAGGAGCGCACGTTCTACGGCCTCGCGGGCGTCGGCGACATCGTCGCGACCTGCGTCAGCGACCGCTCGCGCAACCACACGGCGGGCGTCTTGCTGGCGGCCGGCGAGACGCTCGGCGGCGAGCGCCTCGGCGCGCTGACCGCCGAAGGCCTGCCGACGGTGGCGGCCGTGCACCGCTACGCCGTGGCCCACGAACTGGACCTGCCGATAACCGCGGAGGTCTACCGCGTCGCCTACGAACGCAAGCCGCCCGAACGGGCGATGATCGACCTGATGACCAGGGAGGGTAAAGCGGAGTGAACGCCATAACGGCGGAAGGCCTAACCAAGCGCTACGGCAACCGGGCAGCCGTCGACGACGTCACGTTCTCCGTCGAGGAGGGCGAGATCGTCGGCTTCCTCGGACCGAACGGCGCCGGCAAGACCACCACCTTGCGCATGCTGGCGGGGCTCGTGCGGCCCTCCTCCGGCACCTGCAGCGTGCTGGGGCGCGAGGTACCCGGCCCGACCCTGCTGGAGGTCGGCACGATGATCGAGGAGCCGAGCTTCTACCCGTACCTCACGGGGCGCTCGAACCTGCAGCACGCCGCTCTGCTCCACGGCGACGTGCCCGAGGAGCGCATCGAGGAGTCGTTGGCGTTCGTGCACATGCAAGACGCGGCCGACAAGAAGGTCAAGGCCTACTCCCAGGGCATGCGACAACGCCTGGCATTGGCGAGGGCGCTGTTGTGGCGCCCCAAGGTCCTGCTGCTCGACGAGCCGACCAACGGCCTCGACCCGGCGGGCATCGCCGAGGTCCGCGAGGCACTCCGTGCGGTCGCAGAGACAGGGGCGACCGTGCTCGTCTCGAGCCACATCCTGGCCGAGATCGAGAAGCTGGTCGACCGCATCTTGGCTATCGACAAGGGCGTGCTGAGGTTCGACGGTCCCCTTCACGGCCTGCTAGAGCAGATGGGCGGCCAGGCGATCACCTACCGCATCAGGGCCAGCGACCAGGCCAAGCTGCTCGGCGCGCTCCAGTCGCTGGGCTACGAGCCGCGCGCGGTCGGCGACGACACGGCCGACGTCAGCGTGCCGCAGAGCGAGGCCGACAGCCTCATCGAGCGGCTCACCGGCCAGGGCGTGAGGGTCATCTCCGCGGCGACGCGCGGCGAGGACCTCGAGGGTGCCTACCTCAGGCTCATCGCCCCTGGCGGGAGGCCGTCATGAACGCGCTGCTCAACGTCATCGCCGCCGAGTCCTACAAGGTCCTCCGCAAGCGCCGCCTCTACATCCTGGCCGCGCTGTACTGGGTGGTGCTGCCGGTGCTGGGGCTCATCGTCGGCCGGCTGCTCGCGACCAACCTGCGCGACTCGTTCGCCAACGAGGGCGGCAGCGTCGACGTGCTGCTGCAGGCCATCTTCTCCCCGTTCGGCCTCTCCACGGTCGCGCTGTCGCTGCCCGCCTACGCCTCGCCCACGCTCTACATAGTCGCGGTCGCGCTGCTCGCCGCCCTGCTGATCGGCGACGAGCGCTCCCAGCAGATGTGGAAGACCGTGCTGGTGGTCCAGCCCAACCGCGTGGCCGTGCTCACCGGCAAGGTCGTCGTGTGCATGCTCGCTCTGCTCGCGCTCATGGCCGGGGCGTTCCTCTCCTCCGTCGTCTTCGGCGCGATAGGCACGACCTTCCTGCCCACCGGGTTCGACGGCGAGTGGCTGCGGCTTGCCGGGACGTACCTGCTGCAGTGGGCCCATCTGCTGGCGCCGGTGCTGCTGGCGTTCCTGCTGGTGTTCGTGGTCCGCTCCGCCGTGCTCGGGATCGTCATGGTGCTGTTCCTGCCCGGCCTCATCGAGGGCGTCTACACGATCCTCAACACCCTGTTGCAACTGCAGCCGCTCAACCGGATCAACGCGATCTTCCAGACCCTGCGCCTGCGCCAGGCGTGGGAGGACGCGCCCCGTTACTTCTTCACCGCCAACCTCTACGCGCCCGCGCGGTCGCCGACCAGCAGCATGGTCACCGACTTCATGGCCGCGACCAACGAGCTGGAGCCGGGAGCAGCGACGCCCGAGGTGTTCGGCGGCCTGCTCGGCATGGGGCTCAGCCTGCCGCACGCCGCTGCCGTGATGGCCGGCTACGCCCTGGTCATCGGCGCGCTGCTGTACTGGGCCTTCCTCAGGCGGGACGTCGACTGAGCACGCCTCTAATTGCTGTCGTGAATAATGCCGCATGGAATGGATAACCAGCCCAGAGGCTTGGATCGCGCTGCTCAGTCTTACCGTCCTCGAGATCGTCCTCGGGATCGACAACATAATCTTCATCTCGATCCTCTCGGCGAGGCTGCCCAAGGAGCAGCAGGCCAGGGCCCGCACGCTCGGCCTGGGGCTGGCGATGGGCATGCGCATCCTGCTGCTGCTGTCCATCAGCTGGATCGCGAACCTCACGACGCCGCTGTTCGAGGTGTTGGGCCTGGAGTTCGCCGGCCGTGACCTGGTGTTCCTGGGGGGCGGCCTGTTCCTCATCTGGAAGGCCACCCAGGAGATCCACGAGCGGCTCGAGGGCCCCGGGCACGACGAGGATGAGGTCCCCAAGACCGTGACGTTCAGCTCAGTGATCACCCAGATCGTGCTGCTCGACATCGTCTTCTCGCTCGACTCGGTGATCACGGCGGTCGGCATGGCCAACGACCTGCCGGTGATGATCATCGCCGTGGTCATCGCCGTGGCGATCATGATGTTCGCCGCCGGACCGGTGAGCGCCTTCGTCGAGCGGCATCCCACCGTCAAGATGCTCGCGCTCGCCTTCCTCATCCTCATCGGGGTCTCGCTGCTCGCCGAAGCCCTCGGCCAGCACATCCCCAAGGGCTACATCTACTTCGCGATGGCGTTCAGCATCGGCGTGGAGTTCCTCAACCAGCGCGCGGCCGCGGTGCAGAAGCGCGAGCGCAGACCGGTGGAGCTGAAGACGCCTCGGCCGCCGGCGGGGCGAACCAGCGGCCAGTGACCGCCGGCCGCCCGCGGCGCCCGTGAGCGGCTGAGGCAGTTGGCTTGGTCAGACGGGTGCCGGCGAGCGGCGCTCAGTGCCGGTTGCGCTTCTGCTCGTACATCCGCGCGTCGGCGTAGCCCAGCAGGGCCTCGAACGACTCGGCGTGCAGCGGATGCAGCGCAGCCCCCACGCTCGCGCCGAGCCGGATGCTGACGCCCTCGAGGTGGATGGGCTCCTCGACCGCCTGCAGCAGGCGTTCGGCCACGCGGTCGACGGCGTTGAGGTCGGCACCGGCCAGGAGCACGGCGAACTCGTCGCCGCCCAGGCGAGCGACGATCTCGCCGGGTCGCACGTTCTGCTTCAGCCGCTGGCCGATGACGCTGAGGACCCTGTCGCCCATCTCGTGACCGTGGCTGTCGTTGACGGCCTTGAAGCCGTTGAGGTCGAAGTAGAGCAGGGCCATGGGCACCGATTGACGGCGCAGCACCCAGAAGCGTGACTTCAGGTGGCGCCGGTTCGGCAGCCCGGTCAGGTCGTCGTGGTTCATCATCTCGACGGCCTGGCGCAGGACGTTCTTGTAGTGCGTGATGCTGCGGAACTGCACGACCACGTGGTCGTCGGGCAGCGGGATCACGGTGACGGCGAACCAGGAGGGCTCGCTGGGGCCGGCACCGGGGTCGCCGTCGGCGTCCCTTGAGCCGGCGCGGGGCGCGCCGCGCGGCATCGTCTGCTCGAACTCCTGGACGCGGCCGGTCACGTGGGCCGTCACCAGCCGGCGGTAGATCCTCGGGTCGAGGTGGTCGGGGTACACGCTGCGCACGGTGCGCTCCAGCACGTCCTCGCGACGCAGGCCGAGCACCTCCGCCGCGGCGGGGTTCAGCTCGACCCACTCGAAGTCGGAGAGCCGACCCGAGTCGTGCCTGGTCGCCTTGAACAGCACGAGGCCGTACGGCGCCAGACGGAAGTACTCGGGCCACAGCCCGACGGCGTCCACCCTTTGCTGTTCTTCAGACATCACGTCGTGCACCCGTCACATTGTAGTCGTGAACACGTGTCGTGGACGCGGCAGATTCCTCATCGTGCAGCCCGTTCCGCGGCCGGTGCCGGAGCGCCATGCAACCCCCGCCGGCCCGCCCGGGCCGGAGCGCCCGACCGGTCACGCCGGCGGCTCTCCGGGCTCCGCGCCGGTCGCCACGGGCATGCCTGGCAGGCTCGACCACTCGCTCCAGGACCCGGGGTACAGCTTCACGCCCTTCAACCCGGCCTCCGAGAGGGCCAAGGCCAGGTGCGCGGCGCTGACCCCGGAGCCGCAGTAGGCGATCACCTCGTCGGCGGAGGCCAACTCCTCTACCCCGTGCAGCTCAGCGAGGCGCGAGGGCGGCAGCAACCCTCCAGCGTCGCTGCTGCTGTCGGTGAACGGGCGGTTCAGCGCGGTCGGTATGTGACCGGCCTCGTCGTCTAGCGGCTCGACCTCGCCCCGGTAACGTTCGGGCGCCCGCGCGTCGAGCAGGACCACGCCGGGCCGGCCGAGCCTCGCTCGCACGTCGGCCGCCGAGACGGTGAGCTCCTCGCGCAAGCGGAGGCGGTACGTGGTCGGGGGGAGTCGCGGCACCTCGGCTGTGGTGGGTCCGCCGGCCTTGCGGTACGCCGCGAAGCCGCCGTCGAGGAAGCGCACCGGAGCCTGGTGCCCGGCGTAGCGCAGCAGCCACCAGGCCCGAGCCGCGTACATCGTGCCGGTCTGGTCGTACACGACCACCTCGCTGTGCTCATCGATGCCGAGCGAGCCGAGCTTGCGCGCGAACGCCGGCATGTCGGGGAGCGGGTGCCGCCCCTTGCCCCGCGCCGGCGGAGCCGAGAGGTCGGCGTCGAGGTCGAGGTGGACGGCTCCGGGTACGTGCTCCGCTCGATACATCTCGCGCCCGATGAGCGGGACGCCGAGCTCGAAGCGAGCGTCGACGATCCGTAGCCCCGGGTCCCCCAGACGCGAGATGAGGTCGTCTGCCGCGACGAGCCAGCTACCGGCGGCGCTCTCCTCATCCATGTCTCACAATATACCGGCATCGGCGCGCCAGACGGCGTCATACCGAGCACTGCCGACCTGCTCGCGCTCCGCACGCCAACACGCCTACTCACCGTGCGGCGCCGTGACATCATCTGGTCGATGACCCGCAGGATCGAGAGCCCGTCCAACCCCCTGGTCAAGTCGTTGATGGCCCTCAAGGACCGCCGCGGACGGGCGCGCACCGGCACGTTCCTCGTCGAGGGCCGCCGCGAGAGCCTCAGGGCGCTGGCCTCCGACCTGGAGCTGCTCACGCTGCTCTACGCCCCGGACCTGATTCAAAGACAGGATGATGCAGAGGAGCTTCTCGCGGCGGCCTCCCGCCGGGTCGAGGATGTCGTCGAGCTCTCCGACGAGGCCTTCGCTCGGCTCTCCATGCGACAGAACCCCGACGGCTTCGCGCTGCTCGCCAGGCGGCCCGACCGGAGCCTGGAGCGGCTCGGCGTCCTCGCAGGCGGGCTCGTGCTGGTGCTCGACGGCGTCGAGAAGCCGGGCAACCTCGGCGCCTTGCTCCGCACGGCCGACGCAGCTGGCGTGGCGGCCCTCATCGTCACCGGCGCCGGCACCGACCTGGAGAACCCCAACGTGGTGCGCGCCAGCCAGGGCAGCCTCTTCTCGGTACCCACCGCGGTGGCTCATCCGAACGCCGTCGTGGAGCGGCTGAAGGCCGAAGGCCACCGGCTGGTGGCAGCCACGCCGCACGCCACAGCGCCGCACTGGGACGCCGATTACCTCGGTTCCGTCGCGGTCCTGCTGGGCGCCGAGGACACCGGCCTCACCTCACTCTGGCTGCGCGAGGCCGATGAACTGGTGCGCGTGCCGATGCACGGCGGCGCAGCCGACAGCCTCAACGTGTCGGTGGCTGGCGCCGTGATCTTGTTCGAAGCCGTGCGGCAGCGCAGCCTCTAGCGGCCGGCGTCACCGCTGACCGGCTGGGCTTCGGCCTTCGCGCCTCGGGCCAGCAGCGACTTGACGGTCTCCCTGAAGTCCTTGCCTTCGAGCGGCTTGTAGATGATGGCGTCGGCCTGGGCGGCCCTGAGCTGCGTGCGCGTCTCCTCGTCGCGCAGCGCGGTGAGCATCACGACCGGAACGTCGCGCAGGCGGCTGATCCGCTTCATGCGCATGCAGACCTCTATGCCGTTGAGTTGCGGCATCTTCACGTCGAGGATGGCGAGGTCCGGGGTGTTCTCCTTGAGGAACTCGAGCGCCTCGCGCCCGTCCTCGACCAGGCGCACGTCGTAGCCGTCGAGGCTGAGGAGCATGTCGAGGATCATCCTCTGGCCGGCTATGTCGTCGGCTACCAAGATAGTGGCCACGCGGCGATGATACGCGCAGCGCCGACGGGCCGGCGGTAAAGCGTCTCACGTCTCCGACGAAGTATCCTGGCTGCAACCAAGCAACTGGTTGAGAGTGGAGGAGCGATGATCAAGGAGTTCCGGGAGTTCATAAACCGAGGCAACGTATTGGATCTCGCCGTCGCCGTCATCATGGCGACGGCCTTCGGCGCCGTCACGACGTCGTTGGTAGATCAGGTGATCATGCCGGTGGTCGGCCTGGCGCTGGGCGGCGTCGACTTCTCGAACCTCGGCATCATCCTGGCCGACCGCGCCCTGTACTCGTCGGTCGCCGAGGCCGTCGAGGCCGGCGCACCCGTGATCCAGTACGGGGCCTTCATCAACACCGTCATCAACTTCCTGCTGATCTCGTTGGTGGTGTTCATGATCGTCAGGGCCTTCAACGAGATGAAGCGGCGCACGACCAAGCCGGAAGAGGCCGCTCCGGCCGAGATCACGACCGAGGAGCGCCTCCTCGGCGAGATCCGCGACCTGCTCGCAGCCCGCAAGGACCTCCCCTGAGCGCGGCTCAGTAGAGGATCATCAGCTCCAGGTGGGCCGGGCCGGCGCGTGAGATCGGCTCGGTCGCGACCAGCCCGATCGACGCCGGTCCGGTGAGCCTGAGGAGCATGTTGGTGAAGGTCTCCTCGGTCACCGGGCCGAAGTCCGGCAGCTGACCTTCGTCGAGGCCCGCCCTACGCATCTTGCGTACGGCCTCGTTCTTCAGGTTCGCCAGGCTGTTCCTGATCTCGTCCTGACTGATCGGCAGCTCCGACGTGCCGAGGTGCAGCTGGCTGCTCACGACCAGCTGACCGCGTTCGAACAGCACGGTGTTCTCGATCGCCTCGACGACGACGTCGATGGTCGAGCTGATCTGGTTGCTCGGCGAGATCAGCCGGATGAGGTCGGAGGACGGCGTCTGAGTGATCACGTCGACCAGCAGGTTGAACTGCTCGGTCGTGACGCGGATGCGCTCAACACCCCGGCGTGACACGAAGGCGGTGGCCTCGGCGATGAACGCTGCCAGCTCCTCGCGCGCCTCGGCCGGCGTCTGGGCGTAGATCGCGCCCGAGTAGATCAGCTGGTCGCGCACGAAGTAGACCTCGCCGCCCTCGAAGCGGCCGGCCTCCTGCTGCAGCTCGACGAGCTGCCGCGCCTGCGTCTCGACGTCGTTGCGAAGGTCGGCCACCTCCTGCTGGAGGTCGACGAGGTCCTGGTTGCGGCGTAGGATCTCCGCTTCCAGGCTGTCGTTGAGCTGCTCGAGCGAGGCGCTCTGCTGCTGCAGGCGCTCGTTCTCCCTGCTCAGCTCGGCGTTGCTGCTGATGAGCAGTGAGTTCTGCTGCTGCAAGGCGTTGGCTTCACGCTCCAGCTGCGCGGCGGCGGCCTCCTGCTCGGCCACCTCCTGGTTGAGCTCCTCGAGACGTGCGGACAACTCCGCGCTCGCCGCCTGCGCTGCGTCGCGCTCCTGCAGCGCGGTGTCGCGCAGCGCCAACGCCTCGGCCTGCGACGCCTCCGCCGCCGCCTGCGCGGCCTCGGCCTCGGCCAACTCCGCCTCCGCCGTGGCCAGCTCGTCCTGCGCCTGAGCCAGCTCGGCCACAGCCTCGTCGACCCGCTGCTGGGCCTGTGCCAGGTCGAGCGCGGCGTCGACCAGCTGGGTCTGCAGCGCGCCGAGCTGCTCGTTGGCCTCGTCCAGCGCGGCGCGCACGTCGTTGACGTCCTGCTGCAGCCGCGCCGCCTCGGCCTGAGCCTCCTCGGCCTCGAGCACCGCCGCGTCGCGCTCCGAGCCGGCGCGCTCAAGCTCGGCGGTTATCGCGGCGAGCTGCTCCTCGGTCGCGCGCAGGTCGGTGGTCGTGGCGCCGAGCTGCTCCTCGGCCGAGGTCAGCTCGGCCACCGCCTCATCGACCCGAAGCTGCAGCTCGTCGCGCTGCAGCAGCAGCGACTCGCGCTCGCTGAGCGCCTCGTCGCGCGCGGCGATGGCGGCGTCGCGCTGCGCCTCGGCCGTGCGGATCGTCTCCTGCGCCTCCTCGAGCTGGTTGCGCAAGGTCTCGAGCTGCTCGTTGGCGTCGTTCACCCGCTCGTTGAGCACGCGCTCCTGCACCCTCAACTGGTCGAGTTCCTCCAGCGTGCGTTGGAAGTTGAGGAGCGTGTCGGTGGCGTTCTGGAAGGCGAAGGCCAGCACGCCGAGGGTGGTCAGCATGATGAGGATGCCGGCCGCGACCCCCACGATCTGCCCGGTCCGCCGTGGCCTCGCCCCGAACAGGCTGAGGCGCCGGCGGCCGACGTAGGTGCCGAGGCGGTCGCCGGCGAACGCGATGATGCCGGCGAGCACCACCAGCGCGACGACCAGGAGCACGATGAACGTCATCGCGCCTCGCCCCCATCAGCTGTCGTCAAGTGCGCCCGCATACCGGCCCTCAGAGCTGGAAGTCGTTCCCGAGGTAGTAGGTGCGGACCTCCGGATCGGCCGCGAAGGCGTCGGGGGTGCCGTCGAAGCGCACCCGGCCATCGAACATCAGCACCACACGGTCGGCGATCGCCAGCGTCTCCCTTACGCTGTGGTCGGTCATCAGCACCCCGAGGCCACGCCGCTCGCGCAGGTCGTGGATCAAGGTCTGGATCTCACGGATCGACTTCGGGTCGACGCCGGTGAACGGCTCGTCGAGCAGCAGGAAGTCGGGGTCGATGGTGAGGCTCCTGGCGATCTCCAGGCGCCGCCGCTCGCCCCCGGAGAGCGTGTCGGCGCGGTGGTGCGAGAGGTGGGTGAGGTGGAACTCGGCCAGCAGGTCGTCGGCGCGGCGCTCCTGCTCCTTGCGGTCGATCTCCTGGAACTCGAGGATCGCGAGCAGGTTGTCGCGCACGCTCATGCGCCTGAACGCGCTGGGCTCCTGGGCCAGGTAACCGAGCCCCAGCCCAGCCCTGCGGTGCATCGGCCAGGCGGTGATGTCCTGACCGGCCAGATCGATGCGGCCCCCGTTCGGGCGCACGAAGCCGACGATCATGTAGAAGCTGGTGGTCTTGCCGGCCCCGTTGGGCCCCAGCAGCGCGACGATCTCCCCGCGTTTGAGCTCGAGGTCGAGGGAGTCGACCACGCGCCTGCGGCCGTAACGCTTGCTCAAGCCGCGGGCCTTGAGGACCGGATCGCCGCGGCGGCTGGGGGACGCTACCTCTGCTCGCTCGGCGCGCGCCTGCTGTCCGACGGCCGGGGCGCTCTGCTCGGAGCCGTCAGACACGCGTTCCAGAGCCGACATATGCGGGCATGCTAGCACGCTGCGCGGTGAGAGCCGGCTGAGGCTTACCGCGTGCTGGAGCGCCACAACGCCGCCGCGGCGGCGGCCCTGCGCGAGGCCGGGGATCGCCCACTGG
>CAZQVC010000046.1:10835-16766 GCA_964596625.1 uncultured bacterium
TCGCCCACTGGGCGCGCGCTCACCCTTCAAGGGCTACCAGGAACGGCTCCTCGAGCGCCATGCAGATCCAACGCAGGAAGCGGGCAGCGGCCGCGCCGTCGATGAGTCGGTGGTCGTAGGTCAACGACAGCGGCATGATCGTCTTGGGCTCGAACGACTCGCTCTGCTTGTTCCAGACCGGCTGGACGCTGGCCCTCGAGACGCCGAGGATGGCGACCTCGGGCGGCGTCACGATGGGCGTGAAGCCGACCCCGCCGATGCCGCCGAGGTTGGAGATGCTGAAGTTGCCGCCTTGCATCTCCTCGAGCGTCAGCTTGCGGTCCCGCGCCTTCTCGGCCATCTCGCCGAGCTCCTTGGCCAGCTCGATCATGCCCTTCTGGTCGGCGTTCTTGATCACGGGCACGAGTAGCCCGGCATCGGTGTCGACGGCCACGCCGACGTTGACGTACTTCTTGTGCACGACCTCGAGCTTCTCGACGTCGATGCTGGCGTTGAAGTCGGGGAAGCGCCTGAGCGCCGAGGCGACGACCTTGAGCAGGATCGCGGTTGGCGTGAGCTTGGCGCCCACCTCATCGGCCAGGGGCTGGTAGCGCTTGCGCAGCACCTCGAGCTCGGTGATGTCGGCCTGGTCGAAGTGCGTGACCATCGGCACGGTGCCCCAGGCGGTCGTCATCGCCCTCAGGGTGGCCTTGCGCACGCCGCTCATCGCGCTGCGCTCGGTCTCACCGTAGCGGGAGAAGTCGGGCAGCGGCGGGGCGCTCGGCGCCTGCTGCGCGGTCGTGGCGCCCACTGGCGCCGCCCCGCCTGCGGCGTTGCGCACGTCGCTGGCCGAGATGCGGCCCAGCACGCCGGTGCCGTTGACCTGGTGGATGTCGACGCCGAGCTCCCGCGCCAGGCGACGGACCGAGGGCGCGGCCGGCACCAGGCGGTCGGGCGACTCGTCGTCGGCCGCGGGCCGCGCCGCCCCGTTGCCTGAGCTCTGCTGCGCCTGGGCCGGGCGTTCGCTCGGGGCGCTGGGCTGCTCGGCGGCCTGGGTCGGCGGAGCTTCGTCCGCCTTCGGCTGCGCCTCGGCGGCGGGCGCAGCCGCGCCCTCGTCGGGAGCGGCTTCGGCCGGTCCGGCGCCAGCCCCTTCGCCCTCCTCGATCACGACCAGCACGGAGCCGATCTTGGCCTCCTGGCCTTCCTTGACGTTGACCTGCTTGACGACGCCGGCCGCGCTCGACGGCACCTCGACGACCGCCTTGTCGGTCTCGAGTTCGACCAGGGGCTGGTCCTTGTTGATGCGGTCGCCTTCCTTGACCAGCACACCGACGACGGTCCCTGACTCGATGCCTTCTCCAACGTCCGGCAGCGTTACTTCGGTCGCCACGCGATCTCCCTTTCCACTCGTCCGGTAGTTTCGCCAGCCCGTCGCCGGGGCCTGAGTTCACTCATGGTACGGATCGGGCTTGCCTGCGTCGATGCCGAGGGCGTCGCGCGCCTCCTCGACGGCAGCAGCCTCGAGCTGCCCCTCCTGGGCCAGAGCCTGCAGCGTGGCCAGCACGATGTGCTTGGCGTCGACCTCGAAGAAGTCGCGCAGCTCCTCGCGAGCCTCGCTGCGTCCGAAGCCGTCGGTGCCGAGACCGACCATCGGCTTGGGCAGGTGCCGCGCCAGCATGTCGGGCAGCGCCTTCATGTAGTCGGAGGCGGCCACGAACACGCCCTTGGCGTTCTCCAGCTGGCGGTAGACGTACGACTTGCGCGGCTCGGCCGCCGGCTCGAGCCGGTTGGCGCGCTCGGTGATCAGGGCGTCGCGGTGCAGGGCCTTGTAGGAGGTCACGCTCCACACGTCGGCTGCCACGCCGTAGTCGCGTTCGAGGATCTCCTGCGCTTCGAGCACGCAGTTCATGATGCTGCCGCTGCCGAACAGCTGCGCGCGGAGCTTGGCGCGCTTCTTCTCGCTTGGACGGAAGAGGTAGAGGCCGTTGAGCACCCCGTCCTTGAGCTCCTCGAAGCTGAGGTGCTTCGGCGCGCCGGGCTGCGGGTAGTTCTCGTTGGCGACCGTGAGGTAGTAGAAGATGTCCTCTTGCTCCTGGTACATGCGCCTCATGCCCTCGCGGATGATGATCGCGAGCTCATGTGCGAACGCCGGGTCGTACGCCAGCAGGTTCGGCACGGGCAGCGCGAGCACGTGGGAGTGACCGTCCTGGTGCTGCAGGCCTTCGCCGGCCAAGGTCGTGCGGCCGGCGGTCGCGCCGATGAGGAAGCCGCGCGTGCGGCTGTCGGCAGCGGCCCAGATGAGGTCGCCGATGCGCTGGAAGCCGAACATCGAGTAGTAGAGGAAGAACGGGAGCGTGTTCACCCCGTAGTTGGCGTACGCCGTGCCGGCGGCGATGAACGACGACATCGAGCCGGCCTCGGTGATGCCCTCTTCGAGGATCTGGCCGTCGGTCGACTCCTTGTAGTAGAGCAGGTTCGCGCTGTCGACCGGCTCGTAGAGCTGGCCGACGCCCGAGTAGATGCCGATCTGCCTGAACAGCGCCTCCATGCCGAAGGTGCGCGCCTCGTCGGGGACGATGGGCACGATCAGCTTGCCCCACTGCTCGTCGCGCAGCAGCTTGCGCAGCAGGTTGACCATGACCATGGTCGTGGAGACCGCGCGCTCGCCAGAGGGCTCGAGGAACTCGTTGAACAGCTCCTCCGCCGGGGCCTCGATGGGCTCCGCGACGACCCGTCGCTCCGGCTGGAACCCGCCCAGCTCGGCGCGACGCTCCAACAGGTACTTGTTCTCTGCGCTGTCGGGCTCGAAGCGGTAGAAGGGGTTGGTCGTGATCTGCTCGTCGGTGATCGGCAGGTCGAAGCGGTCGCGGAACGCGCGCATCTCGTCCTCGTCGAGCTTCTTCTGCTGGTGGGTGACGTTCTGCGCCTCGCCCGCCGAGCCCATGCCGTAGCCCTTGACGGTGCGCGCCAGGATGACGGTGGGCTGACCCTTGTGCTTGGAGGCGGCCGAGAACGCCGCGTAGATCTTGACGGGGTCGTGGCCACCGCGGTTGAGGCGGTTGAAGTCGGCGTCGCTGAAGTGCGAGACCAGCTCCTTGAGCTCCGGCGTGTTGAAGAACCGCTCCTTGAGCTCGGGCCCGCCGAACGCCGCGTAGCGCTGCGACTCCCCGTCGACCAGCTCCTCGAAGCGGCGGATGAGCGCGCCGGTGGTGTCCTTCTTGATCAGCTCGTCCCACGCGCTGCCCCAGGCGATCTTGATCACGTTCCAGCCGGAGCCGCGGAAGATGCCTTCGAGCTCCTGGATGATCTGGCCGTTGCCGAAGACCGGCCCGTCGAGGCGCTGCAGGTTGCAGTTGATGACCCACACGAGGTTGTCGAGCTTGGCCCTCGACGCGACGCGGATGGCGCCGAGCGTCTCGGGCTCGTCGGTCTCGCCGTCGCCGATGAACGCCCAGACCTTGCCGTCGCCCTTCTCGTAGAGGCCGCGGTCCTCGAGGTAGCGCCGGAAGCGCGCCTGGTAGATCGAGAGGATCGGCCCGAGGCCCATGGAGACCGTCGGGAAGCTCCAGAAGTCGGGCATCAGCCACGGGTGCGGGTACGAGGACAGCCCGCGCGGGTCGGCGAGCTCACGGCGGAAGTTGAGCATCTGCTCGTCGCTCAGCCGGTTCTCGAGGTAGGCGCGGGCGTAGAAGCCGGGGCTGGCGTGCCCCTGGAAGTAGACGAGGTCGGCGTCAGGGCCCTTCTCGTGGCCGCGGAAGAAGTGGTTGAACCCCACCTCGTAGAGCGTCGCGGCCGAGGCGTAAGTCGCGATGTGCCCACCGATGCCCGGCGACTCCTTGTTGGCGTGCACCACCATCGCCATCGCGTTCCAGCGGATCATGTTGGTGATGCGCTTCTCCAGCTCGAGGTCGCCGGGGTACGCGGGCTCGTCCGCGGGCGCGATCGTGTTGATGTACGAGGTGTCGGACTGGAACGGCAGCGCGATGCCGTGCCGCTCGGCGTGCGACTCCAGCGCCTCGATGATCTCCTTGACCCGGTCGGGGCCACCGCTGGCCAGGACGTAGTCGAGCGACTCGAGCCACTCGCGCAACTCGACGCGGTTGAGCTCCTGCAGCTCCTGCGGCTCGAGCTGCGATCTGTCGAGGTCTAGCAGTTGGTCTAGAACGTCTGTCATGGTCGTGATTCGTCCTCTCAGCGGCGAGAAGCCCCCCGTAGTTGCGGGCTTCGTGGCTCGTTGGTTCCGACAAGGAGGAGCCGCGGCCGTTGGTGCAGACGATCTCCGGTGGAGCGAACTCTGCTGGGAGCACCGGGCCGACGACCCTTATCGCAACTCATTGTAAGCCAGCCACAAGGTCTCTCACGACCGGGATTGTTACTGCCGCGCTACCAGTCGCCTCACGACGCCGCGCACGATGCTCTCGGCGTTGGCGGCAGCCACCTTGGTGAACGCCCGGAAGTCGCTCTGCGCGCTGGCGTCGGCGCCGTCGCTGATGCTGCGCACGATCACGAACGGCAGCTGCCAGCCGTGGCAGACCTGGGCGCAGGCGGCGCCTTCCATCTCGGTGCACAACGCCGAGAAGGTCTCGGCGATGTTGGCCGCTGTGACCGGGTCGCTGACGAACGTGTCGCCCGAGGCGATGCGGCCGCTGTAGACGCCTACGCCGTCGAGGTCCTCGGCGGCGGCCCTGGCGAGCGCGACGAGGCGTTCGTCGGCCGGGAACGTGCGCCCCACACCGGGCACCTCTCCCAGCTCGTAACCCAACCCCGAGACGTCGACGTCGTGCTGCACGGCGTCGGAGCCGATCACGACGTCGCCGACGCGCAGCCGGTGATCGACGGCGCCGGCGACGCCGGTGAAGATCACCGCGCGCGCCCCGAGGTCGATCAGCAGTTGGGTGAGCGCCGCTGCGTTGACCTTGCCGACGCCGCACTCCGCGAGCAGCACCGGCACGCCGTGAAGGTCGCCGCGGTGGACGGTGAAGGGACCGGCCGGCACCGACTCCGGTGCGGAAAGCGCCCTGCGTAGACGCTCCACCTCCTCGCTCATGGCGCCGATCACGCCGAGCGGCGAGAGCCGAACCAGCTGGCCTGAGGAGGTCACGCCGTGAGCCGCCGTGTCCGGGCCCGCTTCACCGCGGCGCGGCGTTGAACACCAGACGGCCGAGGTACGCGCCGGCAACCACAGCCACTGCGCCGACGCCGATGAGCAGCCAGTCGACGGACTGCTGGTCGGAGAAGAGCGCTGCCGCCAGCAGGCCGCCGGCCAGGGCCACGCCGGAGACGATGGTCATGGTCAGCGGGTTCGGCGTGCCCCGGCGCGACAGGAACAGCGTGGAGAAGTAGCCGAACAGGAGGAAGAACCCGGCGCCGACGAGGCTCTGCTGGAGGTTCTTGTCCTCGACCGGCACGGCTGCCTGCAGCACGATGAAGAACACGGTGGCGATCATGAACGCCCCCGAGAAGCGGCCGGGGAGGCGCTTGCGCTCCTCCGGCGTCAGCGGCTTGCCGGGATCGCGGGACGCGCCCTTGTTCGCCCCCTTGGCCGCATCGTTGGGCGAGCGGGCCGACTTGCTCCTGTTCCTGATCTCCTCGCGTCGGCGCTGGCGCTGCTTGCGCAGCGCCTCAACGCGGTCGCGTCGGGCCTGTCTCTTCTTGGCCTTCTCCTCTTCGGCCTTCTTGTCGAGCTTGGCTTGGGCCCGGCGGATCTGACGATTCATGGGCCGTAGCATAACTGCGTGCTAGTCTCAGCGGCCCGATGCGAGACGAGACGCTCCGCGCAGTAGCGGCACGACACGGCACCCCGACGTACGTTTACGACCTCGAGACGATCAGCCAGCGCCTGCGCGAGATCCGCGCGGCCTTCCCCGGCGCCAGCGTCCACTACGCCGTCAAGGCGAACGGGCTGGGAGCGGTCTTGCGACACCTGCGTCAGCTCGGCGCCGGCGCCGAGGC
>CAZQVC010000047.1:0-3978 GCA_964596625.1 uncultured bacterium
GTTCGCCGAGCGGCACGGCGTGCGGGTGCTGCTCGAGCCCGGCCGGTTCCTGGTCGCGGAGTCGGGCTTCCTGTTGACCCGGGTGCTGCACGTGAAGTCCGGTGGATCCGTTGAGCACGTCATCGCCGACGCCGGCATGGCCGACCTCCTGCGCCCGGCGCTGTACGGCGCTCGACATCCGATCAGGGTCCTTAGCGAAGTGGGTGGAGCACGAAGCTCGAGCGCACCGGTCGACGTCGACGGTCCGCTGTGCGAGAACGCCGATCGCCTCGGCCGCGACGTCCCGCTGCCTCCACTATCGCCCGGCGCCCTGCTCGTGGTCGAAGAGGCCGGCGCCTACGGGTTCGCGATGGCCTCGAACTACGCTTCCAGCCTTCGCCCCGCTCAGGTGGTGGTAGAGGGCGAGCACAGCTGGCTCGCCGCGCGCCGCGAGGTACCCGAGGACCTTTGGCAGTTGGAGACCGACCCGCTGCCCGCACCCTCCGAGACGCTTGGCGCTCGCGAGGCGCTGGAGCTGGTGCTCGCCTCACTCACCGAGCTCGATCGGGGGGCGGCGGCTCTCGACCGCTTCGCGAGCGACAGCCTTCGGGCCAAGCTGGGCTCGCCATCGGACCAAAGGCGGACGTTGTCCAACGAGCTGTTCGCGCCGCTCTTCGGCGAGGGTGGCCGCGTCGTCGAGGAGTTCGATGAGCGTGACGAGGTGGCGCGCGCCGTGATCGCCTCGCGGGGGGCGAGGTTCGTCTTCAGCCTTGCGCGCAGGCCGCACGGCAGGCACCCGGGCTGCTGGTTGGTCACCGCTGTCGCCAGGGACCTGCCCGGCGGCTGAGCTCAGGGAACCAGCTCGACCTGGATCGTCACGTTGTCCTCGCCGCCGCCGCGGGCGCGGAGCACGCCTCTCATTCGGTACGGGCCGGGTATGGCCTCCTGCGGCGCGACCACCTCGTACACGACCCACAGGCTGTAGACCGTGCGCGGCGAGTCGAAGGCGCCGGAGCCGCGTTGGCTACTGCGTTCGGCCCGCACCTGCTGGAGGTTGAACTGCCAGCCTTCGGCGATGCGCAGGTCGGTGAGCGCGAACTGCCCGCTGAGGTCGCCGATCTCCGAGTCGTAACCGCTCGGGACCCACATCGCAGGCCTGAGGTCGGACGGTGCGAGGCCGAGCCGGTCGAGCGGGTAGTCGACGCGTACGTAGACGGCCTCGCCCCTCTTGACCTTGGGGCTGCCGGCGGACGCGGGGAACGGGTTTCCGGAGCTGGAGCCGACCGCGCCCGGGGCGCAGGACGACAGCAGCAGCATGGCCGCCGCGAGACAAGCGAGAGTTCTGCGAAACATGCTCCAAGCTAGCAGAGCGAAGGGGCTGCGGTTGCCGCCCGCGCTGCCGTTGGATCAGCTGATGGCTTTGGTGAAGCCCGGGTCGCTGGCGCCGACCTCGATGATGTGCTGCAGCGCCTCGACCCGGTGGTCCCGAGTGAGCTCGTAAACCTCGTCGGCGTCGCCTCTGCGCAGCGCCTCGAGGATCTCCCTAAGGTCGGATTCGCTGCCCTGGAGCACACCGTTGCACCGGTAGATGCGGTGGAAGCGTCTGGACACCGAGCGGAGCTCCATGATGAACTCGATCATGCGCCGGTTAGGGGTGAGCGCGAACAGCTTGTCGTGGAACTCGAAGTAGCCCTCGACGAACCGGTCGAAGTTCTCTGCCGCCGTGAGTGAGCCCAACCGCTCGACGAGGCGCTCGAGCTTGTCGACCAGGTCGCGGTAGACGAACGGCACAGCCTGCTGTAACGCCAACGGCTCGAGCTCGGCGCGCAGCTCGAAGGCCCAGATGCCCTGCTCGACGGGGAAGCCCTTCACCAACACCTTGGTGTGCGGCAGGAGCTCGACGAGGCCCTCGCTCTCGAGCTGCCGCACGGCCTCTCTCACGGGGATCGGGCTGACGCCGAAGCGCCGTGCCAGCGAGTTGAAGACCAGCCGCTCGCCTGGCCTCAGCTCACCCTCCATGATCTCGTCGCGCAGCGACTCGTAGACATACCTGAACTTCGTCACGAGACTCTCGCCCCCCTCGGCCTAAGCGTCCTCGGCTTTAGTGTGCCAGATGGTACCACCCGACCGTATGACGAACGTACACAGATGCGGGCGGGTGCCGTGACCGAAGTGTGATAATCCGCCAACGACAGCGCCCGCCCATAGCCGCTTACGACCACGGAGCCGATGACAGGTCGCACGCCGTCGATGCTTATGAGCCTATGAGGAAGTCAACCCACGTGAACCCGCCGAGGGCCGCTACCGGTCCGCTAAGGGGCAGCCGCCAGCGGTTGCTCGAGGAGGTCCTCGCCCACCGCGAGACGGGTCGCACCGTCGACGAGCTCAGCGAGGCCCTCGGCATCACGCGGACGGCGGTGCAGCAGCACGTCACGGCACTCGAGCGCGACGGCCTCATCGCGGTCGGCGGCCTTCGCACCACCGGCGGACGGCCGAGCCGCACCTACCGCCTCACCGACGAAGGGCTCGAGCTGTTCCCGCGCCACTACGCTCGTCTTGCGGAGTCTCTGTTGCGGCACAGCCACGACCTCTTCGGCGAGGAGGGCGTGAACGCGTTGCTCGACAACATGGCCGCGGAGGTCGCGGCCAGCGTCGCACCGCGGCTGGCTGGCAAGGCCGGCGAGGCGCGCCGCGAGGAGGTCGTGGCGATCCTCAACGAGCTCGGCTACGGGGCCAGCATCGACCAAGATGGCGCGATCGTCGCGGTCAACTGCGTGTTCCACAACGTCGCCCAAGCCAGCCGCTCGGCCTGCCGTTTCGACCTCACCTTGCTCAGCGCCATGCTCGAAGGCGACGTCGATCACCGCTCGTGCATGGCCGACGGCGCTGCCTGCTGCCAGTTCCGCACCGACTGAGCCCGTTCCGGCCAAGCCCGCCGCGACCGGTGCTGTCTCGCCTCCCGACGATCCCGCTCGCCGGATGGTTTACAGTTACCCTTCGTGTAGGGGGAGTAGCCGCCCGCCGCGAGCGGGCGTCCGCCATCGTCAACACGGTAGTCATCGACGACCCGGTGGTGGACACGAAGGCAAGACCCTGACGGGAGGCCGTCGTGACTGAACCCCTTTGGGCGTGGTTCGCGTTCATCGCGTTCGTCGTCGCCATGCTCGCCATCGACCTCGGTGTGTTCCAACGCAAGGCCCACGTGGTCAAACCGCGTGAGGCTGCGCTCTGGACGCTCACCTGGGTCTCGCTGTCACTGCTGCTCGGCGTGATCTTCTACTTCTGGCTGGGTCAGGAGAAGGCGGTCGAGTACATCACCGGTTACGTGCTCGAGTGGTCGCTCTCGGTCGACAACATCTTCGTGTTCGTGCTGGTCTTCAACTACTTCAAGACCCCGTTCAAGTACCAGCAGCGCGTGCTGCTCTGGGGCATCCTCGGCGCCCTGGTGCTGCGCGGCATCATGATCCTCGTCGGCGTCACGCTGATCGAGGCGTTCAGCTGGATCCTCTACGTGTTCGGCGCCTTCCTGCTGTTCACGGGCCTGCGGATGCTGTTCTCGAAGGACGACGACGAGACCGACCTGGAGAAGAACCCCGGCCTACGGCTGGTGCGGCGCCTGATCCCGGTGTCGAGCGAGTACGACGGCCAGAAGTTCTTCACGGTCAAGAACGGTGTGCGCATGGCCACTCCCCTGCTGCTGGTGCTCGTGGTCATCGAGTTCACCGACCTGGTCTTCGCCGTCGACTCGATCCCTGCCATCTTCGCCATCACCACCGACGGCTTCATCGTCTTCACGGCCAGCATCATGGCGGTGCTCGGCCTGCGCTCGATGTACTTCCTGCTGGCTCACGTCGTGCACCGCTTCGTCTACCTCAAGACCGGCCTGTCGTTCATCCTCATCTACATCGGCATCAAGATGCTGCTGCTCGACGTCGTGCACATCCCGAGCCTGGTCTCGCTCGGCGTGATCATCGGCATCCTCGCGATCAGCGTGGTCGC
>CAZQVC010000047.1:4078-5391 GCA_964596625.1 uncultured bacterium
TCCTGCACGTCTTCGAGGTGGGGCACGGAGCCGTCGCGGAAGGTCCGGCGTCCGGCCTCGCTGAGCATCACCTCGGAACCCCTGCTGTCGTCGGGACACGGTTGCCGGCTGATGAGCCCGCGCTTCTCCATCCTGCCAAGGTGATGCGACAGGCGGCTCCTCTCCCAGCCGACGCGAGCGGCCAGCTCGGACGACCTCAAGCGGGTCGACTCGGCCTCGCTGAGGGTGAGCAGCACCTGGTAATCGGCGAGCGACATGTTCGATTCGCTCTGCATCCGACTGGCGAGCCTCGCTCGCAAGAGCTCGGATGTCTCGATGAAGTCGCGCCATACCTGGAGCTGCGCTTTCGTTGGCAGACGTCTTCCCTTGCGGCTCGCGCTGTTCGGGGGCGTCTCGACTTCCTTCACGCCTGCAACCTCCTTAGTTGACACGTCAATAGTAGTTCGTACATAATTGACGTGTCAAGCAACGTCGCGACGTCACGCGCGGCGAACGACGCGCCGCCTCTGCCTGGCGGCCCCATCATTCACGAGCAGGAGCCTCAACATGAGTTCACAGCAGCGAGCAGTCGAGTTCGGCATAGACACCTTCGGCGACCTGCCGCGCAACGACCGCGGCGAGATCGTCTCCTACGCCGAGGCCATCCGCGCCACCGTCGAGGAGGCCGTCCTGGCCGACCAAGTGGGCATCGACGCGATCGCCGTCGGCGAGCACCACCGCAGGGAGTTCTCGATCTCCAGCCCCGAGACGGTCCTGGCCGGCATGGCCACGCGCACCGAGCGCATCCGCCTCGGCTCAGGCGTGACGGTGCTGTCGTCTGACGACCCCGTCCGGGTGTTCCAGCGCTTCGCGACGATCGACGCGCTGTCGAACGGACGCGCCGAGGTGATCTTGGGTCGAGGGTCGTTCACCGAATCGTTCCCGCTGTTCGGCTACGACCTTCAGGACTACGAGCTGCTCTTCGACGAGAAGATCGACCTGTTCCACAAGCTGCTCGACGAAAAGCCCGTCACCTGGGAGGGCACTACGCGCGCCGCGCTCAAGGACGCCGACGTCTTCCCCAAGACCGAGTCCGGCCGCTTGAGGACCTGGGTCGGCGTAGGCGGCTCGCCGCAGTCGGTCGTCCGCACCGCCAGGTACGGCTTTCGGTTGATGCTGGCCATCATCGGTGGCGACCCCGCGCGCTTCGCCCCGTACATCGACCTCTACCGCCGCGCGACCGCGCAGCTCGGCACCGAAGCCTTCCCGGTCGGCATGCACTCCCCCGGCTTCATCGCCGAGACCGACGAGGAGGCGCTCGAGGTCTACTACCC
>CAZQVC010000047.1:5491-16673 GCA_964596625.1 uncultured bacterium
ACCGAGGTGCTGACGCCCGGCGCCCGCCCGGTGTGGCCGGCCGAGGCAGCCAGCGACGGCGACATCGTGATCCTGGCACTGCCTCTCGGCAAGTACACCACCATCCCGGCGGAGCAGCTGCGTGGCAAGCTCGTGGTTGACGCCATGAACTACTGGTGGGAGACCGACGGGCAGCGCGACGACCTCACCGACGACTCGACCACCAGCAGCGAGCTTGTGCAGGCGCATCTTGGCGGCGCTCGCCTGGTGAAGGCCTTCAACCACATGGGCTATCACGACCTGGAGGCCGAAGCCGCACCGGCCGGAAGCCCCGGGCGCAAGGCCATCGCCATCGCAGGCGGCGACGAACGGGACGCCAGGACCGTCGCCGCGTTGGTCGACGACCTCGGCTTCGACCCGGTGCACATCGGGCCGCTTCCGGAGGGTGCGCGCCTGCAGCCGGGAAGACCGGCGTTCGGCGCCAACGTCGACGCCCGGACCCTGCGGGAGCTGGTCGCCGAACCGACCGCCGGCTCGGACGAGAGCGAACTGGCCAGGGTCGCCTAGCGACCAGCGGCGCGTGCTCAGCCTTCCGCCAGCGCGGCAAGGGCCAAGCGCATCACCGCGAGGTCGAGCTCTGGCTCTTCCCCGTCGTCGATCAGCCAGGCGGCCGAGAGCCCGGTGAACGCGACCGTCCACCGCAGCAAGCGCCGCCGCTCGACGGCAGCGCACGCCACGATCTGCTCGACCTGGCGCTCGAACCTTCCCGGCTCGAGCGCAGTCTCCCGGTCGGGGTTGCGCAGCAGGTTGACGAACTCGAAGGTGCGCTCGCCGTAGATGCCCTTGGGGTCGATGGCGAGCCAGCCCCGAGCCCCGAAGTCGAGGACGTTCTCATGGTGGAGGTCGCCGTGAAGGACGGCCAACTCCCGCTGTGTGACGAGCAGCTCGCGCGCCGCGGTTGCCGCCTGGGCCAGGATCCCACCGCGGCGGCGCGCGACCGGCCACAGCGCCCGGAACCAGTCCTCGAGCGCGACCACGCGCGGTGGTCGATCGGCTGGATCGTGGCCGTGAAGAGCCGCGGCGACGTCGCACAGGATCGCCGTGGCGCGGTCGTCGCGACCGGCCTTCGCCATAACGGTTAGCGACCTCTCCCCTTCCGCCAGCTCCAACAGGTACGCCTCGTCGTCGTGCGCCAGCACCTCGGCAGCACCCCGGCCAGACCACCAGGCGAGCGTCTCACGGCCGTCTCTCTCCTCGTGCGCGGTCGCGACCTTCAGCATCGCCTTCACGCCCTCACGCTGGACCGGCAGAAGACTCCCTGCCGACGTGTGGCGCGGCGGTCCCAACGGCTCGAGGCTCCACTTCAGCAGCCACGGCCGGAACCTGGCCAAGTCCCTGGACTCTGAACGGGTCATGAAAGCCCGTCACCGTCCGGTGCGCTCGGCGCCCTCGGCGCGTCCCGGCCAAGCGGCACGAGGACGCCGAACTCGTTCCCGCTCTTCTCGCCATCGTGCCCGTGCAACGGCCGGCCCCAGGCACGACCACGCCACGCTTCTGCCACGGTCCTGACCACGTAGAGCCCCAGGCCTGTGCCCTTGGTGTGAGCAGCCGAACCCCTGCTGTGCGGCGCGAACAGACCTTGGATGCGCTCCTTGGGTATGGGTTCACCCTCGTCGACCACGACGATCCGCGCCCAGGCGCCGTCGACGCGCGCGGCTAGGACCACCTCGCTGTCCGAGGGGCCGTGCAACGCAGCGTTCTCGAGCAGGTTGAGCAGGACCTGCACGAGCTTGTCTGGGTCGACCCAGACGAGCAGGTCCGGCAGGTCCAAGCTCACACGCACGCCGCGGGCCTTGAGGATCTCCTCGAGCAGGCCGACCACGCGAGCGGCCGCCTCGCGAAGCGACACGCTGCGCTCGCGTGGCGGGGCTACCTGAACCGTGAGGTCGTCGAGCAAGCGGACGACGCGTTCGGCTTCGGCCAGCGCGCGGGTCAGCAGGCGCGCTCGCCTGTCGGGCGGGAGGTCGTCGTAGTCGAGCGCCTCGAGGGTCGAGCGGACGGTCGTCATCGGCGTGCGCAGCTCGTGCGACAGCACCGCCAGCAGCTCGCTGGCGTGGTCGGCCGCAAGGCGCTGCTCCTCGACGTCGCGAAGCGCCAGGCCACCACTCAACGGCACCACCTCGATCCGTCGACCGCGGATGTTCAGCTCCTCCGGGACGCGCCCCTCCCACACCCGCTCGATCCGGTGGTCGCGCACCACCGCGAACAGCGGTTGACCTACCGCCAACTCGCGGCGCACGGCGAGCAGTTCGGCCGCTGCGGCGTTCAGCCGCACGACCTTGCCGTGCTCGATGAGCACGACGCCTTCTGCCAGCTCGTCGAACCAGTCGTCCAAGCGCCGGCCTCCTCAGCGCGAGGCGGCGAGCCGGTAGCCCCTGCCCCTGAGCGTCTCGATGAAGTCGTCGCCCAACCGCTGCCGTAGCTGAGCGATGTGCTGATCCACGGTGCGCTCGGTGCCCACGAAGTCGTCGCCCCACACCTGATCGAGCAGCTGTGTGCGGGTGTAGACCCGACCCGGGTTCGCAGCGAGGTACGCCAGGAGGTCGAACTCTCGCCTGGTGAGTGGCAGCTCCTCGGCGCGTCGCACCACCCGCGCTGCGTCGAGGTCGATCTCCAGGTCACCGACCTTGAGTTGCCGGCGCGCGGGGACCCGCCGGAGCAACGCCCGCAGTCGCGCCACCAGCTCGGGGGCGCTGAAGGGCTTGGTGAGGTAGTCGTCTGCGCCAGCATCGAGGCCGCCGACGCGGTCGACCTCGCTGGAGCGCGCCGTGAGCATGAGCACCGGCACGCCGGGCGCGTTCTCGGCCTCCCTCAGGCGCCGCAGGAACGAGTCGCCGCTCTCGTCCGGCAGCATGCGGTCGAGCACGAGTACGTCGGCCTCTTCCCGCAGCGACCAGCCCTCGGCCGCGGTCGCGGCCTCGAGCGGCTGGAACCCGGCCCGTTCGAGGTGCAGCGCGACGAGCTCGCGCACCGCCGGGTCGTCTTCGACGACGAGGACGCGGGCACCGTTCACGCCGCGCACCTTCGCGAACGCGTCGTGCTGGACGGCTGAGGGACCACGGGACGATGATACGTGGGCCAAGGTCAGCGCACTGTCATCGTCTCCCGGCGCCGCCAGCACTCTCGAGGCGGCTCAGTTGAGCCTGCGTTCTAAGCTGGGGCGATGAGCGTTAGCTCCAAGCAGTCGTTGGTCGAGGCGATCAGGTCCGGAGATCTCGAAGCGGTCCGAGACTTGCTCGAGGCTGAGCCTCGACTCGCGTCGGAACGACCCGAAGGAGCGCCGTCCTTCCCGCTTCTGGCCGCCTACTACCGCCAGCCGGCCATCGCGAACCTCTTGGTGAATAGGGGCGCGCCCGTCAGCATCTTCGAAGCGGCCGCCCTGGGACGGACCGAAGACGCGAAGACGCTAGTCACGTCCGATCCGAACTTAGTTGACGCGTACAACGATGACGGCTTCCAGCCGCTGGGACTCGCATGCTTCTTCGGGCACCCTGACACGGCACGCCTGTTTGTGGAGCACGGCGCCGCGGTGAACTCCCCTTCTCGGAACTCCCAGAGGGTCACGCCGATTCACTCGGCGGTGGCCGCCGGCGACGTCGAGAGCGTACGCCTGCTCATCGCCGCTGGAGCGGCTGTGAGCGCGGTCCAGGAGGGCGGCTTCACCCCGCTCCACCAGGCCGCGCAGGCCGGTCAGGTCGAGATCCTGAGATTGCTGCTCGATGCCGGCGCGAGCCCCGCAACGAAGGCGGACGATGGCTCGACACCGCTCGACTTGGCGCAGAGAGGAGGCCATGCGGAGGTCGTGAGGCTCCTGGCGTAGAGGTGGCTGGCACCAGCCGATCAGGCCTTGAACGTGAAGCGTATGTCCTTCGGCATGATGTGAATCGCCGTGAAGTCCGGCTGCCCGACTACCTGGTGCACCTCGTTCGCTGGGACGATGAAGGTATCGCCTGCACGCAACTCGTGAACCGCATCGGGGAACGTGATCGTGCAGACCCCGTCGAGCAGTTCAGCGGCTGCCGTTACCCAGCCGGTAGGCCTCGAACGGTCGTGGCTCGAGGATCTCCCCGGTGAAGAGCTCACTTGCCTCCTTCGTCAACTCGCCTCGCGAATGCCGAGTGAAGTCGACGTGACAGAGGAAGAGCCGTGCGACTCCTGCCTGCTCGGCGATCGCCGCCGCCTCCCTGACCGAAGAGTGTCCGTTGGTGCTGGGGCGGTGCGGCAGAGTGAACTCGAAGCTGGCGGGTGGTGTTGCGGGCTTCCCGCCGGGTTCCGACCCGTTGCCGGCCTCATGGATCAACCAGTCCGCGCCGAGTGCACGGCGGAAGACCTCGTCGCTGGGGCCGGTGTCGCAGGAGTAGACGACCCTCTTGGTGCCTGCCGCGATGCCAATACCGATGGTCGGGTGACCGCCATGATCGACCCTGAAGAACTCCAGGGAGAGATCGCCTGAGCTCCAAACGCTGTCGTGATCGACCTCCTGCCAGCGGAGCTCGAACGACCAATCGCGCCGCCATAGGTCGAGAGCCTCTCCCAGTTCGCGGGCAACACCGAGGGTCGCGGGCAGTCCCAGCAGCGTCAACGGCTTCGTGCGCTTCAGCAACCAGGCCTGGTGGAGGATCGAGGGTAGGGCATAGATGTGGTCGGTGTGGGCGTGTGTCAAGACGACGGCGTCCACATCGGTGCAGGAGCTGCCAGCGCGCAGCAGGTTCTGGTGGGGGCTTCCCGACGCGTCGACGAGCGCGGTCGCGCCGGCACTCCGCACGAGGAAGGAGGTGTTGCCCTCCTCGGCAGCTTGTACGCTCGCGGCAATTCCGAAGAACACGAGGTCGAGGGCCTCGTGAGAAGCCGTGGCGGTCACGACGAAGCTTCGGGGTTCGGGCGCCGTGCGCGCGAGATGAGCCTTGTCAGGTAGGGCAGCGCGAGCGAGAGCACCGAGAGCAGCACCAGAATCAAGGCGATCGGCTCGGTGAAGAAGATCGAGACGTCTCCGCGCGACAGTTGCAACGCGCGACGCAGGGTCGACTCGAACGGCCCTCCGAGGATAAGTCCAAGGACGATCGGCGCCAGAGGGAAGCCGGCCTTGCGAAGGAAGTACGCGAGCACGCCCAAACCCAATGCGATGGCCATGTCGACCGTGCCCGCCAGCGAGGCCTGACCCCGGATGGCGAACGCCCCGACGAGGGACAGCACGGCCACGACCGGCATGAGCACGGCGGTCGGGACGCGCAATACCTGGGGATAGAGACGTACGCCCAGCAACTGGAAGGCGACCATGAAGATGTTGGCGGCGAGCAAGGCGAAGTAGATGGAGTAGACGGAGACGAGGTCGTTGGCGAACAGCTGGTAGCCGGGAACGATACCTTTGACGAGGAGGGCGCCCAACAGCACTGCGGTGGCTGCGTCGCCGGGTATGCCCAAGGAGAGCACAGGCACGATCGCCCCACCGGTAACGGCGTTGTTGGTGACCTCTGGGGCCACCACGCCCTCCAGCACGCCGGTGCCTACCTTCCCGTGCTTGCTGCCCGGTCGCGAGGTGACCTTCTTGGCCCGATCGTGTGCGAGGAATACCGCGATGCTTGCGCCGGTTCCCGGTATGGCGCCGATGATGGTCCCTATGCCCAGTGACTCCACGATGAGCCGCCACATGCGGGTAAGCCTCTTGAACGACGGGAAGACGTTCTGGAGTTTGACCCGAGGGGCGATCGACTGGGCACCACGCCTGAGCCGTTCTAAGTCCCAGAACACCTGTGAGACGCCGTACACGCCGATCAGCGCGGGTATGAGCGAGATCCCTCCCGCGAGCGGCGTCCTGGCTAGCTGGTCAGCGAACGGCAATCGCATCACATTGGTGAAAGGGTCGGAACCGAAGAGCCCGAGCATGACGCCGATGATGCCGGCCGCGATGCCCTTCAGCAGGTGCTTGCCACTGACCGAGACGATGATCGTCAACCCGAACAGGTATAGAGCAGCCAACTCCGCCGGGCCGAACAGCAGCGTTAGCCTTGCCAGCAGGGGCGCGAAGAGGGCGAGGAAGATGAGGCTCCCCACGCCGCCGATGAACGACGCGATGGCCGCTGCGCCAAGCGCCTGTCCGGCCATGCCCTTCTTGGTCATCTGCTGGCCGTCCTCGATGGTCGCTATGGCGTTTGGGTTCCCGGGGATGCCCAGCAGGATGCCGGGAATCGAGGCTCCGGAGACGGCGCCCGCGTAGACGCTTAACAGCATCGCCATCCCCTCCACCATGGGCAACTGGAAGACGATGGGAAGCATCAGCGCCATGCCCATGGTGGCCGTGAGACCGGGAAGGGCACCGGTGATGATCCCGATGACGGCGCCCAAGGCGCTCCACAAGAGGACCGAGAGCGTCGCGGTTTGCTGGAGAGCTTCGAGTACCGCTTCCATGGATGCGGCCTAGAACGGGAGTTCCACGGTCGGGAGGTTGACCTGGAACACCTGTCGGAAGATTAGATAGAGGCCGATGGTCGTACCTAGCGACACGAGGAGGCTGAGGGGCACGTGCTTGGCCAGGTACTTCTCCGGCAGGCGGCGCGCCAGGGCCAACAGCCCGAAGAGCACGAGGGCTGTCAACGCAAGTCCTACGGTCGCTCCCACGAGTCGGTTCGCGAGGAGGGCGTTGTCCAGCTCCCTTCCGGCCCTGGCCATGCCGGATGTGACGAGCTCGACCAGCCGATGGAGGGCGACTGCTGCCACGGTGACGCCCGCGAGCCCGGCCAAAGCGTTCGGTATCACGCGCGGCACGAGGCGTTCGACGCTGCCTAGGTACACGAGCAAGTACACGAAGCCGGCCGTGGAGACGACGAAGCCCACCGGTCGCAGTAGGAGCACGTAGGTCACGGACAGCAGGATGGAGAGCCAGACCAACAGGTTGGGTGCAGCCTCGGTGGTCTGTGGGGATCTTCTGAACGCCTGCACGGTGAGCGCAACGGAGCACACCAACAAGGCGGCGCCCAGAACGTAGGGAACCGTCTGGGCGGTCATGCCAGATTGGCCCAAGTTGCCGATGACGCGGTGCTCTATGCTCGCCGCGTAGACGAGATAGAGCACCGCAAGGATCACGAGGCCTAGAGGAACGGCACGTTCAACTGACACTCAGTTCCCCATCCTTGCTTTCGCTTCCAAGTCGATCGCCGCTTGCGACGGTTCTGGCTCTAGTTCGCCAGCAGTCCAGCTTCGCGGAGGATCGGCGTGAACTGCTCTTCGAGCTCCATGAGGTACGCATCTAGCTCGTCGAGCTCCGAGAAGGCGGGTAGCAGGCCGTTCTCACGCATGAACGATTGGTAGGACTCCGACTCGAACGCCTGCCGAACGATCTCGAGCAAGGCCTGCTTGACCGGTTCGGGCGTGCCCTCGCGCACTGAGAACGAGCGGAACGAGCCGCCGGGGATCACGACTTCCGGGTACCCCGCCTCGGCCAACGTCGGCACGTCGGCCAGCTCGGGCAGCGAACTCCGCTCGTGGTACAGCACGACGAGCGGCGTCAGCATGTTCAAGTTGGCGACGATCTCGGACTGGGAGAAGATCCCCACCTCACAGCGACCGCCCAGCACGTTGGGGATGAGGTCGTTGCCGCCGTCGAACGAGATCACGTTGAACACGTTGTCGAAGGCAAGAGTCAGGCCGATGGAGGCCGCTCCCGTGGCCCCACCCAGGCCTGCGTTACCGATGCACAACGCGCCCGGATCCCGCTGGGCCTCTTCTATCATCGCCTCGAAGGTCTGGTACGGACGGGTGTTGAGGACGCCGATCACGAACGGGTCCCAGTTGAGGCCGGCGATCCCTTCGAGCTCGTGATGGCCCGACGTAAGACCAGACAGCGTGGCAGTGACCGTGTGCGTACCACTGGTCAACAGGCTGTATCCGTCGGCCGGCATGGTGAACAGCTCGTTGGTCCCGTTGGCGCTACCGGCGCCAGGGATATTGCTGATGACGACGTTCGCGGGCGAGAAGTTGTTCATCTCCGCCACCAGGGCACGGATCACGAGGTCGGTGCCGCCGCCCGCACCGAACGGAACGACGACGGTGATGGTGTTGTCCGGATCGGGGAAGTCAGCAGCACCTTGCGCGAAGGTCGCAGCCAAGAACGATGCGAGAGAGACTACGAGCAGTGCACGCCAAAACTTCATCTGAAGCCCTTTCTGCGCCTCGGTGAGGCAAACGACGACGGAGTGGAGTACTCACCCGAGGCGGTCGGCGACAGGGCCGGAACCGCCTAGAAACCAGGGTGATCGCCGTTCAGCGGGATACTAACATCTTGAGGATATCGATACACCACTGGCTCGCCCAACAGGGTTGAAGTGACGTCAACCTTTCAGGTGCATCTCAGTCCGACTAGGCCTTGAACGTGAAGCGTATGTCCTTCGGCATGATGTGAATCGCCGTGAAGTCCGGCTGCCCGACTACCTGGTGCACCTCGTTCGCTGGGACGATGAAGGTATCGCCTGCACGCAACTCGTGAACCGCATCGGGGAACGTGATCGTGCAGACCCCGTCGAGCATCACGAGCGCCGACTCGTGCGAAGCGGTGTGCTTCGGGAAGGCCGTGCCTTCACTGCCTTCCATGCGCTTGGTCATCAGTACGGCGCCGTCCTCGAGGGAAACGGTCCTCTTCATTCAACGCTCCTTCGCTCTAGAACTCGCACACATGCGCATACCCATCCGCGCTTGCGCTTCTCCGCGGGGCCCCGCGCACTGCCTACTCCTCGGCTCGCCGGTAGGTGAGCACGACCACGCCGCTGGCGAGCTCCTCTGAGCCCACCAGCCTCAGGTCGACCCGATCTTCGAACAGCGGCCTGCCCGTGCCGAGCGCCACCGGGTGGACCATCAGCCGGTACTCGTCGATGAGGCCGAGCTTGGACATCTGCTGAACGACGCTGATGCTGCCGTCCAACCTGATGCTGCTCTTGGACTCCGCCTTCAGCTTCCGTACCTGGTCGGGATCGATGCTGTCGAAGATCTCGGTGCCTTGCCAATCTGCGGTCTCGAGGGTCCTCGAGTAGACGATCTTCCTCATCTCGTCGAAGCGTTGGCCGATATACCTCTCGACCTCCGACGCGTTCGGGTCCCTGGCCAAGGCGGGCCAACCGGCGGCGAAGCTCTGATAGGTCTTACGGCCGAGCATCAGGGTGTCGGTGCGTTCGGGGGCCAGCGACTCGACCATGTAGTTCGCGCGGTCGTCGCCCATGATGATCCAACCGAGGTCGCCGTCGCTCCCGGCGACGAAGCAGTCGAGGGTGGTCGCGAAGATCACGTGTAGTTCGCCCATGTCCTTGCTCCCTCCGCAGTGGCTTAGGCGGTCACTCTACTCGGGTCGCAACACTACTTCTGGGGATAGATGGTCTCGCCCCGCTCGAGCATCGCGACGAGCGAGGCGATGTTGCGCTGCTTCGCGGCCTCGGTCTTGAGGTTGTGGACTCTGAAAGCGATGGCGAAGCGGTTCTGGGCCGTCAGGCGCTCGAACGTCGCCTGGGCTTCGGGGCTCTCAGCTATGGCGGCGAGGAGCTCGGCTGGGACCTCCATGTCCTTCGAGCCGCCGTAGGCGCGCTGCCAACGGCCATCGGCCTTGGCCGCCTCGACCTGCGCCAGGCCGTGCTCCGTCATGCGCCCCTCGGCGATCAGGCGGGCAACGTTCTCGACGTTGACCTTGCTCCAGATGCTCCTGGGTCGGCGCGGCACGTACCGCTGGAGGTAACTCTTGTCGTCGTATCGCTTGCGGATGGCGTCGATCCAGCCCCAGCAGAGCACCACGTCGATGGCCTCCTTCGGGGTTATCGACTTCAACCCCGAGCGCACCTTGTGGATCTTGATCCAGACCTCGTCGCTGGTCTGATGGTGCCGACTCAGCCACGAGTAGAAGGCCGCGGAGTCTTCGAACTCCCGGACGTTCGCTTCGTTCACCTTCACGCTCGCCACTGCGTCAGGTTACCCACTAGCCGCGAAGCGCGTTGAACTTCAAGCTGGTCCGCAAGTAGGGCGCTACGCAGCAGCTGAACGAGCTTCAAGGCAGCACGGTCGGCCCGGACGGAGCGCTCTACGTCACGGCGACGTTGAGTGGCGAGATCTGGCGGATCGACCCCGAGAGCGGCGAAACCAGCCTCTTCGCCAGCGGTCTACCAGCCCGGAACGCGGACCCGTTCCACGTGGGCAGCGGCGTCGTCGACCTCGTCTTCCTCGGCGATACGGCGTACGCGCTGGTGACGAGCGTAGACGTCGAGTACGGCGCCGAGGACTACGTGAAGGGCGTCTACCGCATCGATGGACCCGACAATCACACCGTCATCGCGAACATCGGCACGTGGTCCGAAGCGCACCTGCCGACCGCAGAGTTCTTCATCGACTCCGGCTTCCAGTACGCCATCGAGGCCTACGGCGATGGGTTCCTGGTCACCGATGCGCACCACAACCGCTTGCTCTCGGTAGGTCTCGACGGCGAGATAAGCGAGGTGTTCGTCCTCGAGAACGTCGTTCCTACCGGCATGAGCATCGCGGGCGAAGCTGTCTACCTGGCGCTGGCCGGGCCCATCCCGCACGAGCCGCAGAACGGGAAGGTACTCGTGCTTGACCACGGTGCGCCGCCGGCGACCGAGATCGCTGCGGGCGCGCGCCTGGTCGTGGACGTGGAGTTCATCGAGGCGGACACGCTCTTGGCCCTCTCGAAGGGCGAATGGGAGGGCGAGTTCGATGGCGAGCCGGCGCTGCCCAACACGGGTTCGTTGGTTCAGACCGATGGCAACGGTGCGTTCCAGGTGTTGGTCGCCGGCCTCGACCGGCCGACATCGCTCGAGATCATCGGAGACACCGGCTACATCGTCACGCTCGGGGGCGAGGTCTGGGTGGTCGAGGGGCTTGCCGACTGATCCTACGCGCAACACCCCCGATTAGGCCACGCCGGTCTCCGCGGGCGCGCAGCAGGCGCCGGCCTGCGACGCCTGGGTTGGGGCGCCGACCGAGGGAAGCGCGGCGCGGCCCACTATGGGCACGTTCCCCACGGTGTGATCGTTGGCCTTGCAGGCTACGGTGGGCGTCGCCAGCTCGACGATCACGCCCGCGGCGCCCGGGACGATGGCTGAGACGGGGTAGCTGACGGCGCTTTCCCCGTTCGCACCGTACTCGACTCGTACCA
>CAZQVC010000048.1:0-6509 GCA_964596625.1 uncultured bacterium
AGCGTTCGCTTTACACGCGAAGGGTCGGGGGTTCGAATCCCTCATCGCCCACCAACCGGACCGGCGGCGGCTCAGGCGCCTGCCGGGTCACTCAGCCTCGTAGTCGGCCGCCGCGACGAACCGCAACGCCCCGGAGACGACCTGCGCCTCCAGTGGCGTCTGGCCGATGACGTCGCCGTCGATCTGCACCGGCAGGGGCGGTGACGCGTCGACGCGCACCAGCCTGGCCGAGCGCAGCTCGGAGCGCGAGGACTCCTTGCCGACCAGCCGCAGCAGCTGGCCGAGCGACACCAGCAGCCGCGGCGAGCGCATCACCGTCACCTTGAGGGTGCCGTCGTCTGGCCTGGCGTCCGGCCCGACGCGCAGGCCCATGACGTCAAGTCTGGCGGCGTTGAGCACGCTGACGGTGTGCCCGCTGAACCGGCTCTGCTCGCCGTCGAGCCAGACGGTCAGGTCGTGGTTGGTCGCGCGCCGCAGGTTGTCGATGGCTGCCTTCACGTAGGCGAACCAGCCTAGTCGCGCCTTCTGCTCGGCGTCGGCGTCGCGGTTGATGCGGGCGTCGAGGCCGGCGCCGAGGAAGAGCAGCGCGAGGGCGTCGTGGGACGTCACCTCGACGGCGTCGACGTCGACCAGTCGCCCCTCGGCCAAGGCGCTCAGGGTCTCGTCGGGCTCGAGCGGCAGACCGAGCACCCTGGCCATGCCGTTCCCCGTGCCGAGCGGCACGATCCCGATCGGCAGCCGGCTGCCGGAGCGGTGCACGCCGTGCGCCACTGCGGTGACGGTGCCGTCGCCGCCGCCGACGATGAGCAGCTCGTGGCCGTCGTCAGCGGCGCCGGCCGCCCACTCGAGCGCGTCCTTCGGCCCCCTGGTCGGGCGCACCTCGACGGCCGCTGCCCCGTGCGCCAGCACCGTCTCCTCGAGACGCTCAGCCAGAGCGTCGCCCTTCCCCTTCCCGCTGGCGGGATTGAGGATCGCGAGCACCCGTTTGCCCTCGAACATCCAGCCAACGTTACGGCGCCGCACGATGAGACGTGGGGGCTCTACTCAGTGGTGGCCTTGAGCTCACCGACCATCTCGAGGAAGGCCGTGACGACGGCCGGGTCGAACTGGGTCCCCGCCGCTGCGGCGATGTGCGCCAGCGCGCGCTCCTCCGACCAGGCCTCGCGGTACGGCCGTTCGGAGGTGAGGGCGTCGTATACGTCGACGACGGCGAAGAGTCGGGCGCCTAGCGGGATCTGCTCGCCGCGCAGGCCGCGCGGGTAGCCGGTGCCGTCCCAGCGTTCGTGGTGGGCGTAGGGGATGTCGAGGGCGGGACGCAGGAAGGGGATGGAAGACAACAACTCGTAGGCGAAGGTCGTGTGCTTCTTCATGATCTCCCACTCTTCGGGGTCGAGCTTGCCCGGCTTGAGCAGGATGCTGTCGGGAACGCCCATCTTGCCGATGTCGTGGAGCAGGGCCCCGCGCCTCACGTGCACCAGTTGGTCGCCGCTGAGGCCGAGCCTGGCCGCCAGCCGCACGCTGAGGTCGGTGACGCGGCGGCTGTGCCCGACCGTCTCCTCGTCCTTGAGGTCGAGCGCTCGCGACCAGCCCTCGATGGTGGTGTCGTAGGCCTGCCTCAACTCGATGTTCGAGCGCTCCAAGCTCTCGAACATCGACGCGCTGTCGAGTGCGATCGCGGCCTGCACGGCCAACGCCGCGAGGAAGTCGTGCCACTCGTTGTCCTGCGGGATGTCGTCGAGGTGGAACGTCTCCAGCACCCCCTGCAAGCGGCCCTTGGCCACGAGGGGCAGGGCGAGGTAGCCGCGGAACTGCTCGTCGCCGTCGCCCGAGACCGCCCCTAGGCCGGCCGGGCTCGCACCGTCGAGCTGGAGCATCACGGGCTCGCGCTCGAGCGCGGCCTTGCCTGCGGGGCCCTGGCCGAGCCGCACCTGGAGCGAGCGCGGTCGCGGGCCCGCGAGGCCCTGGCTGCCGCCGAAGCGCAGCGTCTGGTCGACGCTGTTGAACAGCAGGATCCTCGCCGCCGGGACCTCGAGGCGGGCGCGCACCTGGTCGAGGACCACCCCCAGGGTGAGGTCGAGGTCGAGGCTCCCGGTGATCGCCCTGTCGATGTCGGCGAGCGCCGTCAGCCGCTCGACGCGCCGGGCCAGCTTCACGTTCAGGTCCTGGATCCGGGCGTTGGCGAGGTCGATCTCCGAGCGATCGATGCCGACGCTGACGTCGTAGCGCTCCCCGTCGAGGTTCGTCGAGGTCGACGAGATGAAGTACGGCGTGCTGTCGCCGTCCTTGGCGCGGACGCGCACCAGGCGCGCGTGGGGTCCGGCGGCTGAAGGCCGCTCGGCAGCTACGGCCAACCGCTCGCGATCCTCCTCGTCGTAGAGCAGCGCGTGTGACAGCTCACCTATCTCCTTCTCGCCGTAGCCGGTCACCCGCTCGAACTCACTGTTCCACTCGACGAAGCGCCCCGTGCCGTCGCGAACGTAGAAGAGCCCGGGCAAGCTCGCGATGACGGCGTCGGTGAGGCTCTTCTCCCTGCGCAGCTCGCGTTCGCTGCTGATGCGTTGGGCCAGGGCGGACTTCAGGAACTCCTGGTAGCGGTTGCCGAAGCGATCCAGGAGAAAGCTGACGGTCGCGAACACCAAGAGGAACTGGATCGCGAGGCTCCAGGTCTCGTCGGTCGCGGCCGCGTCGCCCGGGGTCAGCGGCGCCCCGCTGAGGATCGCTGCCAGCAAGACCGCTGCCATGCTGAACCCGGCGATCAGAGACAGCGCCAGGCGGTCGAGCAGCAGGCCGGCCATCACCAAGGGGATGAAGAAGAGCAGCAGCGAGATGCCGTTGCCGTCGATGCCCACGAACAGCACGGGGATCGCGGCCGCGATCAGCACCAGACCGATGGTGAGCAGGGTGGCCGCCAGCACCTGGCCGCGGCGGTTGAGCCACAGCGAGGCGAGCACCGTGAGCACCAACAGGAGGTTGGGGGCGAGGGCGCGGAACGTGAGCAGCTCGGGCCCGAGCAGGACCGCGTTGATGAGCATGGTGACGACGGCGATGCCCAGGATCACCCAGAGGAACAGCGCCACGACCGAGCTGCGCTGCCGCTGGAGCGCTGCCATCACCTCGGCGTAGTCGTCGCCGGGCTTCACCGCCCCGGCTGCTCGCTGCCACCCGGGCCCGCTGCTCATGGCGATACCCTCGAACCGGACTCCACGGCCCCGATTACAACGCCGCGGGCCACCGCACGAGGTGAGATCGAGTACGTACTTGGGGCTCGCCACCGCGAACCGCGTGCGACGCGGCCAGCGCGACGGCCTCGGCCTCGCTACGAGGCCGCGCCGGCGGCGGCCCAGCGTGAGGCCGCCTCGCTCAGCCGCTCGGGCGTGAGCTCAGCGTTTCGAGAGCCAGCCCATCGTCTTCTCGGCGAGCGCGTGGAGCGCGACCACCGACTGCTCGATGTGCTCCTCCTTGGTGTCCTCGATCTTGTTGTGCGAGATCCCGTGGAGACTCTGCACGAAGAGCATGACGGTCGGCACGCCGGCCCTTGCCACCTCGGCAGCGTCGTGCAGCGGGCCGCTCGGCAGGCGGTGAGAGACGCCGGCAGCCTCCTTGACGGCCTCGTCGGCCAGCTCGATCAGCTCGGGATGGAACGGCATGGGGTCGATGCTCCACAGGTGGCTCCACTCGACCTCGACGTCGCCTTCCGACGCGAAGCGCTCGCTGGCGGCCTTCGCGTCGCCGAGCATGCGGCCCAAGGCGTCCCCGTCGAGGTGCCGCTGATCGAGCGTGATGTCGCATTCGGCTACCACCGACGTGACGATGCCGGGCAGCGTCCTGCAGAAGCCGATGGTGCACACGCCGCCGTGACGGTCGGTGATCTCGTAGATCTCCGGGCTCATCCTGGCGGCCGCCAGGAAGGCGTCGCGGCGCCGGTTCATCGGCGTCGAGCCGGAGTGGGCGGCCTGGCCCTTGAAGTGGATGCCGTGGCGCTCGACGCCGAACGTGCCGAGGACCACGCCGAGCGGCAGGTCGAGGTCGAGCAGCACGGGCCCTTGCTCGATGTGCAGCTCGAGGTACGCCCCGGCGTTCTTCAGCTCGCTCTGCGCCTCCAGCATCCTGTCGAGGTCGACGCCGCAGCGCGCCAGCGCGTCTACCAGCTTCACGCCGTCGGCGTCGACGCGGTCACGCTCCTCGTCGGGCACCATGGTGCCGCCGCACGCGCTCGAGCCGAGCAGGCTGCGGCCGAACCGGGCGCCCTCCTCGTCCGCCCAGTCGACGAGGCGCACGGTCACGGGCGGCGTGCCGAAGCGCTCCTTGATCGCGCGCATGGCCTCGAGGCCGGCAAGGACGTTGAGGCAGCCGTCGAGCCAGCCACCGCCCGGCACCGAGTCCATGTGGCCACCGATCAGGAGCTCGGTGTCGGACTCGCCCTGCATCGTCGACCAGACGTTGCCGGCCGGGTCCATGTGCGTCTCCAGGCCGAGCTCGTCGAGCTTGGTCCGCAACCACTTGCGTGACTCGAGCCAGGTGTCGGTCCAAGCGACGCGCCATGCGCCGTTCTCGTCACCGGTCAGCCGGCGAAGTTCCTTGAGCTCCGAGACCGTGCGTTTGGGGTCGAGTGGACTCATCGTTCCTCCCTCTCTTTGTCAGCCGGACGCGATGCGGTTGCGCCCGGCGCTCTTGGCCTGGTAAAGCCGTCGGTCGACGAGCTTGAGGAGGCCCTGGACCGCGTCGTGGTCGTCGACCTCGGAAGCCGCGGCGATGCCCGCGCTGACCGTCACGCCAAGGCCCGGCGCGACCTCGTCCCAGCCGAACTCCGCGATCGCAGCGCGAGCCTTCTCGGCGACGACGATGGCGCCCTCCAGCGCCGTGTCCGGCAGCAGCACGGCGAACTCCTCGCCGCCCCAACGCGCGACGACGTCGGCGCGCCGGAAGGTCGCCCGCAGCGTCTCCGCGACCCGGCGCAGCACCTCGTCGCCGATCAGGTGGCTGTAGCCGTCGTTGATCGCCTTGAAGTTGTCGACGTCGAGGAGCATGAGGCTGAGGGGCCGGCCACTGCCACGGATCTTGCGCAGCTCCTCGTCGAGCCGCTGGTTGAGGTAGCGCCTGTTGTACTGCTGGGTGAGCTCGTCGGTGGCGCTGATCCGCTCGAGCTTCTCGGCCTGGAGACGCAACGCCCGGTTCGCCTCAGTGAGGACGCGACCGGTGATGGCCGGCAGTTCGTGGTCGGGCGCGAGGCCCGACTCGAGCTCGACGAGCATGACGCCGAGCAGGGCCTCGCCGCGCTCGCCGGCGAGCTCAGCGCTGACCGTCAAGTACTCGATCAAGCGGTGGTAGGCGTCCTCGTAGCGGCCCAGGATCGCGAGAGCCTCCGCCTGCAGCTTGAGCATGTCGGCGGCGGCGGGGTGGACCCCGTCGCGGTTGGCGCACTCGGCGGCGCGCTCGAGGTAGTCGAGCGACTCCTCGGGCCGGTCCATGAGCAGAAGCGCGCGGCCGTAAGCCTCGTACACCTCGTCCTCGAACGGCATCTCGCCGACGCCGACCTCGCGGACCTCCTCGAGCGCGGACTCGAACCAGGTGAGCGCGGCCTCGTACTCGCCGAGGCGGCTGTAGCAGGTGCCGAGCTTGGCCAAGGTCGCAGCGACGTAAGGCCTACGCTCCAGCTTGCGGAAGATGCCGAGGCCCTGTACCAACGCGGCGGCCGCCTCCCGCAGGCGTCGTAGACGGATGAGGGCGCGACCCTGGTTGGCGACCGCGATGCCGCGGCGGAACTCGTCGCCCTGCTCGGCGTACGCGGCCGCCGCGCGCTCGAAGCAGCCCAGGGCCTCGTCGAGACGGTCGTTGGTCACGTAGACGTTGCCGAGGTTGTTGATGAGCGTCGGCGTGACGGGCTCCCCGGCAGCCTCGAGCACGCCGATGGCGGCGCTCAGGTGCTCGATGGCCCTCTCGTTGAAGTCGCGGCGGCCGTACATCGTGGCGATGTCGCTGTGCGCCCTCGCCAGCAGCGTAGGGCGGTCGTGCAGCTCGGCGAGCGCCAGAGCCGCCTTGCCGAGCGGCAAGGCGTGCTTGAGGTCGTTGACCAGGCAGGCGGCTCTAAGCCCCGAGAGCAGGAGATCGAGCGCGTCGTCGACCAGGTCGTGCGGCACGGCTGCAGGGTCGAGGCCCGCCAGCAGGGCCGCCGTCTGGCCATCGCGCGCGCCCTTCGCCGGGCGCGACGCGGCCATGGCGTCGGCGAGCTCGAGCTGCCCGAGCCCTTCACGGACCGCGGCCAGGACCTCGTCCGCCTGTTCACGCATCATCGCTTCGGCCTGGAACCGCCCGAGCAGGGCGGCCGCTCGTTCGGCTGCCGACCTCAACCCTTGGGCGGCAGCCGCGGCCCGTGAGGCGTCGCCCGCCACTCTGAGTGCGGGGGCTGTTGCACGCTCCAATGTCATTCCCCCTGAAGTTAACCTTTGCTGGCCTCGGGAGGCTGGAGATTAGCTCACGCGTCGGCCAACGCCGCGCGCGCCAACCCGGCG
>CAZQVC010000048.1:6609-16653 GCA_964596625.1 uncultured bacterium
GCGCGCGCCAACCCGGCGGCATCGCCCTCGATCCTGTGCTTGCGGAACGACGTGACGATCGAGCGCGCGTCGCGCTCGAGGAGCTCGCGCGCCGCCCTGCCGACTGCGAGCTCGACCGCCTGGGGCACGTCGATGAGCCGCACCACCCCGTCGTGCCACAGCAGGTTGTAGGTCGACAGGTCGCCGTGCACCAGCCCGAGGCGCGCCAGCGCCACGAAGATCTCGCACGTCTGGCGGTAGGCGTCGGCGGCCTCGGCCGGCGGCAACCTGAGGTCGGACAGCCGCGGGGCCGGGACGTCCCCGTCGCCGATGAACTCCATCAGGACCACGCTGCCAGCCTCGGCGATGGCGCTCGCCTCCGGGCCGACCGCCGGCTTGGGCACGGGCAACCCCGCGCGGTGAAGCCGCCACAGGTAGTGGTACTCGCGTTGCACCCAGAGCGCCTGCTGAGCCCTCTTCCCCGCGGCGGTGCGTTGCTGCATGGCCTTGTCGGTCCTGGCATCGCCGCTGTGGAAGCCGGTCCAGTACACCGCGTCGTTGCGGAAGGTCCTCACCTCGATGTCGCTGTAGACCTTGGCGGCTAGCCGCTCTTCCCCGTTGGCCACGAGGAACACCGTCGCCTCCTTGCCGCCCTTGAGCTCGCCGATGAAGCCGTCGAAGTAGCCGCGGTCGTAGAGGAACTGCATGTCGGGGTCGGCGAACTCCGTGGTGCTGGTGGTGCGCGGCTCGCCCTCGTCCCACAGCAGGTCGTGCCTGCGGCGCTTGAGCTTGGGCGCGCGGCGCCCTCTCTTGTTCCTGGTCTCGACGCCGTAGTACGCGGCGTCATCGTCGTCGTGGAAGCGCAAGTTGCATCCTCACCGTGTCTTCAAGAGGGTTGATGGCGAAAGCGGACTACGCTGCCAACCGGCCCACGGTGATCCGACCGCGTTCACTTGCTGTGCCGAGTTCTGGTCGCTGCGGTCTAGCTGCTGGGGGCAGTGGCGCGTTGGGGGTTTACATCGATGACCTTGCTCATTGCGCTCACCGCCTCTCCTTATGACCCTGCATCGGGCGCCCCTTAGATCCGAGCGAAGCCGGGGGTCGCGCGGACTATAGCGCATCGGGACGCGGCAGGTGTCAACCAGGCACGCTGCAGCGGCCGCGGCGTTAACCTTGCGCGCATGGTCAAGGTCTTCGACGGTCACAACGACACCCTGCTCGCCTACCACCAGGGCCCCGAGCGGGACTTCTTCGAGCGCCGTGAGGACGGCCACATCGACTACGTCCGCGCCGCGGAGGGCGGGCTGGCTGGCGGATTCTTCGCGGTGTTCCCCGTCGGCCGGGAGGCGCCGTGGCTCAACGACGAGTACGTGAAGCGTGACGGCACCCGCGTCCGCACTCCGCCGCCGCCCCTCGATCGCTCCACCGCGGTCGACGCCACCAACGCCATGGTCTCGCTGCTGCTGCGCTGGACCGGCGACGAGGCCGGTCGGTTCCGGCTCATCAGGACGGCTGCGGAGCTCGAGCGAGCGCTCGCCGACGACGTCTTCTCCGGCATCCTGCACTTCGAGGGGGCCGAAGCGATCGACCCGGAGCTCAAGGCCTTGGACGTCTACCACGCGGCGGGCTTGCGCTCCCTCGGCATCGTCTGGAGCCGCTCGAACCTGTTCGGGCACGGCGTGCCGTTCGCGTTCCCCTCCTCACCCGACATAGCTCCGGGGTTGACCGCGTACGGGGTCGCGCTGGTGCGGCGCTGCAACGAGCTGAGGATCATGATCGACCTCTCGCACCTCAGCGAGCGCGGCTTCTGGGACGTCGCCGAGCTGAGCGACGCTCCCCTGGTCGCGACCCACTCGAACGCCCACGCGATCTGCCCCTCGCCTCGCAACCTCACCGACGAGCAGCTGGACGCGGTAAGGGCCTCGGGCGGCGTGGTCGGCCTCAACTTCAACGTGCCGTTCCTAACCCGCGACGGCTCGCGCGACGTCGACATGCCGCTGTCGTTGATGGTCGAGCACATCGATCACCTCGTCGACAGGCTAGGCATCGACGGGGTCGCCTTCGGGTCGGACTTCGACGGGGCGACGATGCCGCAGGCGGTAGCCGACGCCAGCCGCCTGCCGGCCCTGATCGAGGCGTTGCGGGACGCGGGCTACGCGGACGACGACCTGCGCAAGATCGCGCACGGCAACTGGCTGAGGGTCCTGCGGCGCACCTGGGGGGAGTGACCCTCAGCGACCTGGGCCTCCTCAGCGTTTGGCCAGCTGCAGCCGCCCGAGCAGCTGTGAGCCTTGCCGTACGGCGTCCTGCACCGACGCCGGCCCCACCGGCCGGCTGATCAGGTAACCCTGGACGAAGTCGCAGCCGGCCTGGGTGACGTGAGCCAGGTGCTCGTCGGTCTCCACGCCCTCCGCCGTGACCGCCACCCCGATCGCGCGGCCGAGTGCGGCAACGGCCTCGAGGATCGCGGAGTCGGCGGCGCGGCCCTTGCCCGCCACGGCGGCGCCCTGCTCGTCGAGGAAGGCGCGGTCGAGCTTGATCGCGTCGACCGGCAGCTGCCGCAGGTGGGCGAGGGTGGCGTAGCCCGTGCCGAAGTCGTCGAGCGCGATCGTCACGCCCAGCGAGCGCAGCTCGGACAGCAGCTCGGAGCCGCGGTTGCGGTCGACCAGCGCGGCGGTCTCGGTGACCTCGAGCTCGAGCCGGCCGGCCGGCAGGCGCGCGCGGTTCAGGGCGGTCTTGACGCGGTCGACCAGGCCGCCGCCGCGCAGCTCGAGGGGCGAGAGGTTGACCGCGACGCGCGGGACCTCGAAGCCGCCCTCCTGCCACAGGCGTAGCTGCTCCAAGGCCCGCTCGAGGACCTCCTGACCGAGCGCGGCGATGAGCCCGGTCTCCTCAGCCAGCGGGACGAACGAGTCCGGGCTCAGCAGGCCGCGTTCCGGGTGTCGCCACCTCACCAGCGCCTCGACCCCCGCCAACGTCGCGTCGCGCAGGTCGAGGCGCGGCTGGTAGTAGATGACGAGCTGGCCGGCGCCCAACGCCTTGCGCAGCTCGCCTTCGAGCGCCAGGCGCTCGGCCGCGCGCACCTGCATGGCCGGCCGGAACACCGCGAAGGCCGGCCCTCGCGAGGCCTTGGCCCTGAACTTCGCCTGCGACGCGGCCTTCATCAGCTCGCCCGGCTTGGCGGCGTGGTCGGGGAACACCGCCACCCCGACGCGGGGGCGGAAGGTCACGGTGCGCCCCTCGAGGGTCAAGGGCTCGACCAGCACGCCCACCACCCGCTGGGCGATGTCGGTGGCCTCGATCGCCGAGTGCAGCGGCCGCGTGAGGATCGCGAACTCGTCGGTGCCGAAGCGAGCGACCGTGGCGCCGTGCGAGATCGTCTTGAGGCGCCTGGCCGCGAGTCGCAGCATGTCGTCGGCGGCGTCCTGGCTGATCGCGTCGTGAATCAGGCGGAAGCCGTGCAGCTCGAGGTAGAGAACAGCGATCCGGGTGCCAGAAGCGCGCGCGTCGGCCATGGCGTCGAGCAGCAGGGCCTCGAAGCGCTGTCGGTTGGGCAGGTCGGTCACCGGGTCGTTGTACGTGAGGTAGTCGGCGCGCTGCTCGAGCAGCCGCCGCTGGTCGCTCTCCGCCTCCACCTTGAGGCGCGCCGAGAGGTCGGCCACGATCGCCAGGCGCGCCGGGCGGCCGCCGTAGGTCAGCTCGAATACGCTGACGGCCGCCTCGAACTCGCCAGCGCGCCCCTTCATCGTGACGACCGGCGCCTCGCTGGAGCGCGTCATGAGACCCGGGTAGGCCCCGATGAGGTGCGGCGTGCCGGAGCCCATGTACTGCCCGCGCAGCGCGTCGCGCAGCTCGAACGGGTGCAGCTCGAGCACGCTGCGGGCGCCGACGTCCCTTTCGGAGAGGTCGAAGGTGCGGCAGGCCGCCGGGTTGACGGCGATCAGCTCGAGCGTCCTGGGGTCGTAGAGGAAGGCGGGTTGGGGGTGCGCGCGGAAGAACAGCTCCGTGGCTCGTCCATCGCTCGCTGTGCGTTCCTCCATGTCGCGCTCCGACGGCGCCCTCACCGCTGCTCGCGGCTGGCGCTGCGGCGCGGCCCCGTTCCACCGCGCCAGGTCCAGCTGGCACTTCGGCGACATGATAACTGCGCCGCGCCGTCGACCGCCGCGCAGGTCACGCGCCGCCGCAGCGACCGTGGGCGCCAGCGGTCGCTGAAAGGTGAGCGCCTGCGGCCGTTGGGCGACGGCGCGCCCGACGCCGCGGAGCGTCGAACGATCCTCAGGGCGGGGAGGGGGCGGGCCGGGACAACGTCTCGGGCACCCGCAGCGCGAACCAACCGGCGGCCGCCGCCGACACCAGGGCGACGGCGCCAGCGGAGAGCCCCAGCGTGGTGAACTGGGCGACAGCGCCGACCAGCAGGGGGCCGCCGACCATGCCGGCGTCACCGATCATCCGCCACAGCCCGAGGAACTCGCCGGTGGCGGCCTCCGGGGCGAGGTCGGCGCCGAGCGTCATCATCGTGCCGGAGCCGATGCCGTTCCCCAGCCCGACCAGCAGAGCAGCCGCCAGCAACGTCGAGAAGCCGGTGGTGAACGGGACCAGCAGCATCCCCAGGCCCATCACGAGGAAGCAAGGCACGATCGCGTGCTTGCGTCCGCGGGTGTCCATCAGCCAGCCGGCTGGGTAGAACATCAGCATGTCGACCATGCCGGAGAGGCTGACGATGAGGCCGACGTCGAACGCGCCGAGACCCAGGACCTCGCTGGCGAAGAGCGGGATGAGGACCTTGCGCCCGGCCCTGGTCATCTGGCCGAGCAGCTGGCCGATGCCCGCGTCACGCAGCACGGGACCGGCCGCGACCAGCGCCTTGCGCGCTCCCTGCGCGGTGGGAGGTTCGAGCCTTCGGTCCGCCCGTGGCAGGAAGCGAACGACCAACAAGAGCGCGACGAAGCACAAAGCGGCGTAGAGCACGAACGGCGAGCGCAGGCCGAAGAGCGTAGCGACCGCCCCGCCTACCGCCGGCCCGATGAACAGCCCGAGCCGGGTGACGCCGCCGAACACCGCGATCACGCGGCCCCGGCCCTGGCCCCGCGTGGCGTGCGCCAGGTAGGCGTGGCGAGCGATGCCGAACAGTGCGAGCCCCACCCCAGCGAGCACCCTGAGGGCGACGACGACGGCGAGGTTCGGCGCGACGGCCGTGGCCAGCACGGCCAGAGCCGTCAGGCCACCGCCCAGCAGCATCGCGCTCTTCTGCGGCAGGCGTCGCAGCAGCCAGCCGACGGGAGCGTCGGCGACGAGCATGCCGATGGCCTCGCCGGCCAGCGCCAGGCCGACCACCCACAGAGCCACGTCGAAGGACGCCGCGAACAGCGGCAGGGTGGGTACCAGCAGGCCGTCGCAGAAGGAGAAGATGACGCTCGGCAGGTAGACGGCGAGCGTCAGTCGTCGGACGTCAGGGTTCATCCTCGGCAGGGGTCGTGGCTCAAGCGGCCGCGGCGCCCGCTTCCCGCTGGGCCTTGGTCCGGGCGGCGCCCAGCGAGGCGACTCTCAACGCGTCGTGGTAACGCCCCACCAACGCCTCGGTCGAGGCGCGCCACGACCACCGCTCGGCCTCGGCTCGGCCGCTCGCCGCCAGGCGCCTGGCGAGCTCGGCGTCGTCGAGCACCCTGGCGATCCCGGCGGCGAGCGCGTCGGCGTCACCGGGGTCGACCAGCACCCCGGTCGCACCGTCTTCGACGATGTGCGGGATGCCGCCGGCTCGAGCGGCGACCACCGGGACGCCGGCGGCCATCGCCTCGATGGCGGCGAAGCCGAGCGTCTCGGAGTCGGAGGGGAAGGCGAACACGTCGCCGCTGGCGTACGCGGCCGACAGGTCGTCGCCGTCGAGGAAGCCGGTGAACACCGCCTCGCTGCCCGCCAGCCGTTCCTTGAGGTAGCCGAGCGCCGGCCCGTCGCCCACCACCGCGAAGCGCGCCTTGCCCTCGAGCTTCAGCGCCGCGTCGGCCAGCACGTCGACGCGCTTCTCGAACGAGACGCGGCCGGCGTAGACGACCAGGGGATCGCCGGGATGGCCGGCGGTGAGCCGCTCGCGCATCGCGCGGCTGGCGTGTTGCGGATGGAAGCGCTGGGCATCGACGGCCTTGGGCCACAGCCTGACCCTGGCGATGCCCAGCGAGCGCGCGAGGTCGAGCATCTGGGGGCTGGTGCAGAGGTTGACGTGGGCGAGGTTGTGCACCTCCCGGTCGAGGATCTCGAGCGGTCGCCTGAACCAGCCGAGCGAGAGGTTGTGCACGACCTTGGGATCGGTGTGGAAGCTGGCCAGCAGCGGCACCTCGAGCCGCCTGGCCAGCACCGCGCCCCAGGTGCCGAAGAAGATCGGGTTGACGACGTGGATGACGTCCGGCCGGAACTCCTTGAGCTCGGCAGCGAGCCGCGCGGACGGCATCGCGAAGCTGTGCTCCGGGTACCACGGGAACGGCAGGCCCGGTGCGGTGACGACCCGGTGCCCGGCGTACTCGGCCGGCGCGCGCGGCGGCGCGAACACCAGCACCTGGTGGCCCAACGCGGCGAGGTTCTCGAGCGTGGCCAGCAGCCGGGTCACGACCCCGTCGACCTTCGGCAGGAAGGTCTCGGAGACCAGCGCGATCTTCAGCGGACGTCGGCCGTCGGCCGAGCCCTCGCGCTCCTCCACGTCGGGCTCGGGCGGGCTCGGCTCTCGCTCCGTGCTGGCTGACGAGTCGGCCAACGGCTCAGGCGTAGCTGGCCAGCAGGCGCTCGAGCGACTCCGGGCTCGGGCGCAGCCTCGCGTCCGGCAGCTCCGCGAGCGGGGTCGGGCCGAGACCGCTGACCTCGGCGAGGGAGGCGCGCGAGTCGTCGTAGTAGAGCAGGCCCGTCACCAGCTCGCCGTCGCGCTCGGCGCGGCGCAGCCTCTCCATGGCTTTCATGGGGTCGTCGGCTTCGTAATCGGCCTCGAGCTTGCGGAGCGTGAGGCGCGAGCCGTCGTGCAGCTCGACGATCTTCACCTCCCCGGGGTCGTAGTCGTCGATGACGATCTCCTGCTGCTGCGCGATGAAGCCGAGCTCCTGCAACGCTCTCTCGTTGGCGCGCCCGTAGGCGTAGCTCTTGCTCGAGTCCTCTTCGTCGTTGAAGGCTACGCAGGGGCTGATGATGTCGAGGACCGCGAGGCCGCGGAAGCTCAGCGCCGCCTTGATCAGCTCCCTCACCTGCTTGGCGTCGCCCGCGAACGAGCGCGCGACGAAGCCGGCGCCCGCGACCAGGGCCTCTATGCAGACGTCGATCGGGGGGAAGTCGTTGTGGCCCGCGTACTTCAGCTCCTGCTGGTAGTCGGCCGTAGCCGAGAACTGGCCCTTGGTGAGGCCGTATACGCCGTTGTTCTCCACCAGGTAGACCATGCGCACGTTGCGCCTGACCATGTGCTTGAACTGGCCGAGGCCGATGGAACCGGTGTCGCCGTCGCCGCTCACGCCGATGGCCCTGAGGGTGTGGTTGGCCTGCAGCGCTCCGGTTCCCAATGACGGCATGCGGCCGTGGAGGCTGTTGAAGCCGTGCGACATGCCGAGGAAGTAGGCCGGCGACTTGCTCGAGCAGCCGATCCCGGAGAGCTTGATGATCTCCTGCGGTTGCAGCTCGAGCTCGTAGGCCACCTGGACGATCTGGTTGGCGATCGAGTTGTGGCCGCAGCCCTTGCACAAGGTCGAGGGGCTGCCGCCGTAGTCGGCCTTGCTGAGGCCGACGGAGTTGACCTTCAACGCCACGCGCTCCATCAGTTGCTTCCCTTCTGCGAGAGCTCCAGTAGCCGGCTCACGACCCAATCCGCGGTCAGGGGCATGCCGTCGAGATGGGCCAGCGAGTGCACCTTGGGCGCGTGCTGGTGCAGCTCGTCGCGCATGATCGCGGCCAGCTGGCCGTCGCGGTTCATCTCGATGACCACGACCCGCTCGTGCCGGGCGACGAACTCCTCGACTGCCGGGCTGAGGGGGAGCGCGCGCAGGCGCAGCAGCGAGAGCCCCACTCCCTGAGCGGCGAGGCGGTCGCGGGCCTCCTCGATCGCGTAGCGCGTCGTGCCGAAGTAGACGACCGCGAGGTCCGCGCCCTTGCCGGCCGCCGCGGCGACGCCCCGGTCCGCCTCGCCGCGCGCGGGCGCTGGCGCCAAGGCCCGCTGCGCCTCGTACTCGCCGTGCTCGCTGATCACGGGCGCCGGCACGTAGCCGCGGGCCGTGTCGTACTTACGGGCGAGGCGCAGCATGTTGCGCTCCCAGTCCTCCGACTTCTCGCTGTACCTGGCGTACTCGTCGTGCCCGGTGCCACGGCCGAACCAGGCGGAGGCCGGGTTGGGGTTACCGGGCAGCGTGCGGTAGGTGATGCCGTCGCCGTCGATGTCCTTGTAGCGGTGGAAGCCCAGCTCCTCGACCTGGGCTGCGTCGAGCACCTTGCCGCGCTTCAGCGGGCCGGCCGGGTAGTCGAACGGCTTGCCCATCCAGTTGTTCATGCCGAGGTCGAGGTCGGAGAGGACCAGCACCGGCGTTTGCAGTTGGTCGGCCAGGTCGTGGGCCGAGTAGCCGAACTCGAAGCACTCCTCGATGGATGAGGGGAACAGCACGACGTGCTTGGTGTCGCCGTGACCGACGCCGTAGGCGAAGGCGACGTCGCCCTGGCTGGTGCGGGTCGGCAGGCCGGTGCTCGGTCCGACGCGCTGGATGTCCCAGACGACCGCTGGCACCTCGGCGAAGTAGGCAAGCCCGAGGAACTCGGCCATCAGCGAGAGCCCGGGGCCGCTGGTCGCGGTGAGCGACCGGGCGCCAGCCCAGCCGGCCCCGACCACCATCCCGATCGCGGCGAGCTCGTCCTCGGCCTGGACCACCGAGTAGGTCGGCTCACCGTGCTCCCCACGGCGCAGGCGGGGGAGGAACTCGCGCAACGCGTCGATGAAGCTCGTCGACGGCGTGATCGGGTACCAGGCCGCGACGCTGACGCCGCCATAGACGGCGCCGAGTGCGCCAGCCTCGTTGCCCGTCATCATGATCAGGCCGGCGGTGGCGTCCATCGGCTCGACGACGTACGGGTCGCTCTTCGTCAGGCTCTGCTCGGCCCAGGTGTGCGCCAGGCGGACGACCTCGAGGTTGCTGTCGATGAGCTTCTGCCGCCCGCCGAAGTGGTGCGCCAGCGCCTCGCTTATCGCCTCGAGGGGTATGCCGAGGAGGAACGCCACCACGCCGACGTAGGTCATGTTGGCGATGTACTCCTTGATCTTGCCCTTGACCTCGACGCTGGCCAGCAGCTCCTTGACCGGCACCGGGTAGTAGGTGAGGTCGGGGCGGTCGGGTTGGTGGCGCAGATCGGCGTTGTAGACGCAGACGCCGCCGGAGGGCAGGCTCGCGACGTCGTCGTGGATGGTCGCGGCGTTGAACGCGACCAGCAGCTCGGGCGCCCGGCGGGAGATGTAGCCCTCGTGGCTGACCCTGATGTGGTACCAGGTGGGCAACCCTTGGATGTTCGACGGGAAGATGTTCTTGCCGTGAACGGGGATGCCGAGCTTGAAGAAGGAGCGCAGCAAGGTGAGGTTGGCCGTCTGACTGCCGGTGCCGTTGGCGGTGGCCACTGCGATCGAGAAGTCGTTGACGATGGTGCCGGCTCCCGGCACCGCGCCTGGCCGACGCAACGGTTCTTGAACACCCATCGTTCGCAAGCACCTCCGCGGTGGGGCCCCAAGATCGTCACTCGCGCGCGACTGGCCAACCCCGACCGAACAAACAGCGAGCCGGGGCCGGCACGACTTGGCGCACCGGCCCCGCCGCGTTTGGCGGCATAGTACCGCGTTGGCCGCGCACCACTGAGGCGTAGAAGATCACTGTGGCGGCGGGTTGAGGGCTCGAGTGGCCTAAGATCCGCTCAGGCCTCCAGCGGCAGCTCCTCGTCGTCTTCGGTCAGCTCGCCCTGGTCGTTCGACTTCGCCTTGCTCTTGACGCCGTGTCCCAGCGCCTCGTAGACCTTCTGCCTGATGGTGTCGGCTTGTTCCGGGTTGGCGGTGAGGAACTCCACCGCCTTCTC
>CAZQVC010000049.1:0-16450 GCA_964596625.1 uncultured bacterium
AGGATGTCGGGGTTCTGCACCAGGGCGCGGGCGAACGCGATCAGCTGCTTCTGACCGGTGGAGAAGCCGGCACCGCGCTCGCGCACGGTGGTGTCGTAGCCGTCGGGCAGGCGGGAGATGAAGCCGTGCGCGTTGACGAACTTCGCCGCCTCGATCACCCGCTCGAGCGGGATCGAGTCGTCGTCGAGCGTGATGTTGCTCCTGATCGTGCCGGAGAACAGGAACGGGTCCTGCAGGACGATGCCGACGTGGCGGCGCAGGTCGATCTGGTCGTAGTCGCGCACGTCCTTGCCGTCGATCAGCACCGCGCCGCGCTGCACGTCGTAGAAGCGGCTGACGAGGCTGATGATGGTGGTCTTGCCGGCGCCGGTGTGGCCCACGAAGGCCACCGACTCGCCCGGCTCGATCTTGAAGTCGACGCCGCGAAGCACCCACTCGTCATCGTCGTAGGCGAACCACACGTCGCGGAACTCGACCTCGCCGCGGAAGTTCGAGGCGAACGCCGAGGTCTCGTCCTTGTCGGTCACCTGCTCCGGCGTGTCGAGCAGGCTGAAGATCCGCTCGGAGGAGGCCATCGCCGCCTGCAGGATGTTGAACTTGTCGGAGAGCTCCTGTAGCGGCCGGAAGAACATCGAGGAGTACTGGATGTAGGCCACCAGCATCCCGATCGTCACGACGCTGGTGAACGCGTCGCCCAGCAGCGCCGAGCCGGCGTAGAACAGGATCAGGCCGGTGGCGATCGCCGAGGTCAGCTGCACCGTCGGGTGGAACAGGCTGAACCAGCGCACCTGCTCGAAGTTGGCCTCGAGGAGGTCGAGGTTCAGCTCGTCGTAGCGCCTGGCGTTGCGCTGCTCGCGGTTGAACAGCTGCACGGTGCGCATGCCGGAGAGGTTCTCGGCGAGGTACGCGTTCGAGATCGAGGTGCGCAGCCGCACGGCCCGGTAGGCGGTGCGCTGCTGCAGCCTGATGTAGTTAAGGGCGAAGAACAGAAGCGGCATCACGGCCAGCGTGATGAGGGCCATGCGCCAGTTGATGCTGAACATGTAGATGGTCAGGCCGATGATCAACCCGACGTCGGCGACCAGACCGACCAGGCCGTCGGTCATCATCGTCTGGATCGCCTCGACGTCCGAGGTGATGCGCGTGATCAAGCGGCCCACCGGCGTGCGGTCGAAGAAGCCCATGTGCAGCCGCTGGATCTTGGCGAAGATCTGGCGCCTGATGTCGTAGACGATGTGCTGCCCGAGCCAGGCCACGGCGTAGGTGTAGCCGTAGCGCAAGCCGAAGTTGACGAGCCTGAGGCCGAGGTAGGCGAGCACCACCCAGAGCAGGCCGTCGAGGCGCTGCTCCATCGTCAGCGAGGCCCACGGCTCGCGTTCCGCGACGATGTAGCGGTCGACGGCGAGCGCGATGAGCGCCGGGAACGCCGGCACCAGCGCGCTGTAGATCAGCAGCAGCCCGACGCCGAGTGCGAACTGCTTGCGGTACGGCCTGAGGTAGGTGAGCAGCCGGCGCATCATGCCCTGGTCGTAGTCCTGGACTAGGGCCTCACCCTCCTCGTCGAGGACGCTCTCGCGCCTTAGGCGGCGGCGGCCGGCCTTGCGTGTCTCCCGGCGCTGCGCCTTGGCCTCCTCGACGGAGTACTCCGGCAGGTCCATGTCGGTCAGGCGGCGCGGCCGTTCGGGGAGCCTTACGGGCTCGAGGCCGTCCAGGTCGGCGGCCATGCCCTCCGGCAGCTCCTCGCCCTCGCGCCCGCGGTGGTGCTCGTCGCTCACCGCTTCACCCCCTCGCCGCGTTGCGCCGCTGCGGCCGCTCGGCCTGAGTATGCTCGGCCTGAGAACATCACGCCGCCTCCAGGTCTTCCTCGAGCTGCTGCCTGCGGTCGATCTCGGCGTACCAGCCGTCCTGGGCCACCAGCTCGTCGTGAGTGCCCTGCTCGACGATGCGCCCGCCCTCGAGCACGTAGATGCGGTCGCACGCCTTCAGCGCGCTCACCCGGTGGGCCACGATGATCGTGGTCCGCCCCTCGTGGACCCGCTCCAGGCCCTCGAGGATCGCGGCCTCCGTCTGCGTGTCGACGGCGGAGAGCGCGTCGTCGAAGATCATCACCGGCGCGTCCTTGATGATCGCCCTGGCGATCGCCGTGCGCTGACGCTGACCGCCAGAGAGGGTCACGCCGCGCTCGCCGAGCCTGGTCTCGTAGCCGTCGGGGAAGTCCTCGACGTCGCCGGCCAGCTGCGCCAGGCGCGCGGCCTCCTCGATGCGGGGCATGAGCTCCTCGATGGGCGCCTCCGGCACCCCGTACGCGATGTTCTCCGCGATCGTGTCGGAGAAGAGGTACGGCTCCTGCGGCACGACGCCGATGAAGCGCCTCAGCACCTCGACGGGGTAGCGCCTGGCGTCGATGCCGTCGATGAAGACCTGCCCCTCGTCCGGGTCGTTGAGCCTGGCGACGAGCCTGGCGATGAGCGTCTTGCCGGAGCCGGTGCGGCCGGTCAAGCCGATCGTCTCGCCCTGCTCGATGACCAGGTCGATGTCCTCGAGGGCGCGCACGCCGTCGAAGCTGACCGACACGCCACGCAGCTCGATGTGACCCTCGATGCTGGTCAGCGAGTAGTCGGTGAGCTGAGTATCGGTCACCTCGGGCTTGGCGTCGAGGATCTCGCGCAGGCGGTTCCACGAGGTGGTGCCGCGCTGCACGATGTTGCCGATCCAGCCGAGGGCGATGAGCGGCCACTGGATGCCTTCGAAGAGGAAGACGAAGCTGGAGAACTCACCGATGGTGAGGTCGCTGCCGACGCCGAGGACCAGGCGGCCGCCGACCAGCAGCAGCAGCGAGATGGTGAGGCCGAAGAGGAACTCCATGAGCGGGAACAGCGGCCCGTCGACCCTGGTGAGCGAGAGGTTGCGGCGCACGAACTCGTCGTTGAGGCGCCCGAACTTGTCGAGCTCGCGCGACTCGATGCCGAACCCCTTGACGACGCGGATGCCGCTGAAGTTCTCCTGAGCCATCGCGGAGATGTCGGAGAACTGCTCCTGGACCTTCTGGTAGCGCCGGTGGATGATCCTCAGCAGCACGTAGAAGGAGATCGTGATGAACGGCACGACGGTCAGGGTGAGCAGCGTCAGCGTCGGGGAGAGGGCGAACATGCGGTAGAGGGTGAAGGCGAGCAGCAGGGTCGTGTTGAAACCCTGCATGACGCCGACGCCCATCAGCATGCGCACGGCGTTGAGGTCGGCGGTGAGCCTGGCCATGAGGTCGCCGACGCGCGTGTTGTCGTAGTACTGGCCGTCGAGCCGCGTGAAGTGCCGGAAGATGTCGTGACGGATGTCGAACTGCGCTTCCCAACTCGAGCTGAGCAGCAGCCGGCGCACCATCGTCATGGAGGCGGCCGCGGCCAGCGTGATGAAGAACAGCAGCCCGATCTCCTGGATCAGCAAGGTCCTGGTGATGGTCCCGGCGCCGAGGGCGTCGATCACCCGCCCCGGGATCAGCGGCGCGAACGTCGCCAAATAGCCGTTGACAACGACCAGAGCCCCACCGGCCAGCAGCTTGTTGCGGTGGCGGCTGAGGTACGGTGCGAGGTCGGCGAACGTCTTGAGCACGGAACTCCTACGATACGTCCAAGGTTCGAAAGAGGGCTAGCTGCTGCGGTACGGGCCGCGCTCAGCGGCGGCGGGCGAGGGTGCGCCCGCGTGGGGTCGTCGGCGTGGGCTTGCGGGGTGGGCCGGGCGGCGCCTTCATCGGCGCTCGCCAACATTGCCGCCGACAACTATAACCCCCGCGGACCTATCAGACCGAGCCGCGGACTTCAGGGAACCAGCAGCGGATCGCCGTACGGGATCTCCCCGAGGAAGAGCTCGAACGTGATGGGGCCGGGGTCGGTGGTCCGCCACACGCCCCTCAACACCTCGCCGCCTTCGACGATGGGTCGGGCCACGAGCGTGCGGCTGCCGTCGAGGCTGTGAGCCCAGACCTGAGCCCTGGTGCGCGCGATGCCCGGGAGGATCGACCAGGCGTAGGCGACCTCGCGCGGCGCCGGCTCCCTCACGACGGCCCTCACGCCGGGGTCGCGCAGCGGCACCGGATGGTGGTTGACCATGACCGTGAGGCGGCTGCCAGCGTCCTGGGGCGCCGCCTGGCCCGGCCCCGGCTCCTGGTCGACGACCCAGCCGGCCGGCAGCGCGAGGTTGGCCAGGCGCTGCACCTGCACCTCCCAACCGGCGGCCTCGGCCACCCGCTGCGCCTCCTCGGCGGAGAGGCCGACGAGGTCGGGGGCGCCGCCGGCCTCGGCCGCGCGCACGCCGCCCTGCACCACCAGGCGCAGGATCGCGTCGGCGCGGGCGACGGGCACGTTGGGCGCCAGCGACTGGCTGAGGACCTCGCCGCTGAAGCCGGTGCCGGACGTGACCTCGTCGATGAGGATGCTGTCCGGCTCGAGCCCCGCCACCAGCGCGAGCTCGACGGCCTCCTCGCGGTCGAGCCCCACGAGGTCGGGCAGGAACGTCTGATCCTTGGTCGGGCCCATGGAGACGAGGACGTCGATCGGCGTGCCGGCCCCGACGCGCTCGCCGGGCCCGGCCGTCTGGGCCAGCACGATGCCGGCCGGCGTCGAGGCCCCGATGCGGGCCACCTCGCCGAGGCTGAGGCCGGCCGCGCTCAGCGCAGCTCGCACCTCGTCGGGGAAGACCAGGCCGACCAGCCCGGGCGCCTCGGTCTGCGCCAGGCTCCCCTGAGGCAAGGCGTAGGTGAGGTTGATGCGCCTGCCGGGGCGCAGCTCCGTGCCGACGGGCGGCTCGGCGGCCAGCACGGTGCCGGCGGCGGCGTCGGAGGCGAAGGGCGCGACCTCGACCTCGAGCTGCAAGCGACTCAGCGTGTCGATCGCCGCCAACACGTCCTGGCCCACCACGTCCGGGACCGTCACGACGGTGTCGACCACGCGCCGCTGGAAGGCGCCGTAGGCGAGCAGCAGGGCGCCGAGGAACAGCACGGCCGCTACGCCCCAGCTGAGGCGCGCGAGCGGCACGCGCTCGAGCCCGGCCAGCGGTGGCGCGCCCGTGCGCAACGGTCGCGCCGGGCGATCCTGGTCTGCCGGGAGGAGCGCGGTCGGGGCGGCCTGGCCGTCGAAGCCGAGCCCGTACAGCAGCGCGGGGCGGCGTGGCCCCCTGGCCCTGATGTCGGCGGAGGAGAGCTGGTAGCCGTGATCGGCCAGCACCTGCTCGAGCTCGTGACGGCTGGCGGGGACCGCGCCTGGCTCCGGCTTGAGCCAGGCGACGTAGCGGGCGCCCGGCCGGGAGATCACGTCGTGCACCGCGGCCAGCTCGTCGCGCTTGAGGCGCTTGAGGAGCCGGCGGTAGCGCTCGAACGCGGCGTCCTCTCCCGCCTCGAGGTCGAACCACTCGATGCGCAGCGGGGTGCCGTCCGGCGCGATCGCGTCGAACATCGTCAGACCCCCGGACAGGGGTCGTTGGTTGATGACCTCGTACCTACCGTCGAGCAGCGACACGGCTGAGTCCTACGATAACGACGGACGCTGGTAGGTTCGGCTCGATCAGGCTCCGGGTTCGCCGGCGGGGCGCGGATCGATGCCGGGGCCCGTGATGCGGCCGGCGTCGGCGGCCTTGCGACGGCGCTCGTCCTCGGCGGCCCTGCGCTCGCGCTCCTCCGCCTCCTGCAGCTTGCGCTCGGCCTCGGCCGAGGAGTCGATGATCCAGTCGACGATCTCGTCGACCGACTCGCCCTCCGTGGCCTTGACGTACGCCTTCTTGATCAGCTTGCCGTCGATCGTCTCGCGCTTGAGGAGCGCCTTGGCGACCGCGTCGACCGCTGTCCAGTTCTTGTCGATGAGCTCGGCGCACTCGGTGTAGGCCGACTCGAGGATCGACGACACCTGCTCCTCGAGCTCGCGCGCCGTCTCCTCGCTGAAGTCCTTGCGGCGGGAGATCTCGCCGCCGAGGAAGATCGGGCCCTGATCGGAGCCCCAGGCGACGTACTCCTCGCGGCCCATGCCCATGTCGAGGACCATCTGCTTGGCCAGGTCGGTGGCCTGCTTGAGGTCGTTGCTGGCGCCCGAGGAGATCGTGCCGGTGATGCGCTTCTCGGCGATGCGGCCGGCGAACGCGACGATCAGCTGCGCGCGGTAGCGATCGACGTTGTAGAACATCTCCTCCTTGGCCAGAGGCGCCATGAAGCCGCCGGCGCCGCCGCGAGGCATGATCGTGACCTTGCGGATCTCGCCGAGGCTCGGCTGGGCCGCGAAGGCGATGGCGTGCCCCGACTCGTGGTAGGCCAGCACGCTGCGCTCGACCTCGGTCGGCACCAGGCTGCCGCGCCTGAGGCCCAGCGTGATGCGGTCGAGAGCCTCGTTGAAGTCGTTCCAGCTGATGATCTGCTTGTTGCTGCGCGCGGCGATGAGCGCGGCCTCGTTGGTGAGGTTCTCGAGGTCGGCGCCGGAGAACATCGGGGTGGCCTCCGAGAGCCGCTCGAGGCTGACGTCCTCGGCGACCGGCTTGTTGCGCACGTGGACCTTGAGGATCTCGGCGCGCTCGCGCTGCGTCGGCAGGCCGATGGTGACCTGGCGGTCGAAGCGGCCGGGCCTCAGCAGGGCGGGGTCGAGGATGTCGGGGCGGTTGGTGGCCGCGATGATGATCACCGAGGTGTCCTTCTCGAAGCCGTCCATCTCGGAGAGGATCTGGTTGAGCGTCTGCTCGCGCTCGTCGTGACCGCCGCCGATGCCGGCGCCGCGGCGCCGCCCGATGGAGTCGAGCTCGTCGATGAAGATGATGGCGGGCGCCGCCTTGCGGGCCTCCTCGAAGAGGCTGCGCACGCGGCTGGCGCCGACGCCGACGAACATCTCCATGAACTCCGAGGCGCTGACGGTGAGGAACGGCACGCCGGCCTCGCCCGCGACGGCCCGAGCCAGGAGGGTCTTACCGGTGCCTGGCGGGCCCACCAGGAGCACGCCCTTGGGGATCTCGGCGCCGATGCGCAGGTACTTCTGCGGGCTCTTGAGGAAGTCGACGACCTCCACCAGCTCCTGCTTGGCCTCCTTGTGGCCGGCGACGTCACCGAAGGTGGTGCTCACCTTGTTCTCGCGGCCGAAGGTCTTGGCCCGCGACTGCCCGAACTGCATCACCTGGTTGGGGCCGCCCTGGGCGCGCATGAACACGAACCAGAAGAAGCCGAGGAGGATGGCGATGGGCAGGATCGAGCCGAGCAGGATGCCGAGCCACTGCGGCGGGTTGCGGATCGTGACCTGGTCGACGCCGCCGCGCAGGTCCTCGAGCAGCGTGTCGGTGAGGATCGCGGTGGTGCGGAAGGTGCGGATCGTCTGCGGGGCGCCGTCGATGGTGACCTGAGTCTCGCTGGTCAGCTCACCCGTGATGTTGCCCGTGTTGCGGTCGACGACGATCGACGCGACCCTCTCCTGGTCCACCAGGTTGGTGAACGTCGAGAAGTTGATCTCGCGGTTCGCGCCCGTCGAGTTGAACTGGTTGAACACGAAGATGCCGAGGATCAGCAGCATCACGAGCAGCCAGGGATTGAACGATCGTCTCAAAGTCGGTTGCCTCCAGCGTCCCGCGGCGCTCGTGCCCGGCAAAAGCGCGTGGTGCGGACGTCTAACGTTCTTTAGGCTATCACCCTGAAATGAGCCCCTACTGTAAGGCAGCGGGGTTCTCGCTTAAGGCTACGTTCAGAAGTAGTAGAACGACGTGCGCTGTGCCTCGCGCGGCGCCGCCGCATGAACCGCCTGCGGGCAGCTGCCTACTCGAACTTGTAGCCCTTCGGCACGGTGACGATCCCGCTAGGCATGATGGTCAGCCCGCGCGCGCGGTCCTCCGCCAGGTCGACCCCGACGTTGGTGCCGGCCGGCAGGTCGACGTTCTTGTCGATGATCGCGTTGCGCACCACGCAGTGGCGCCCGATGGTCACGTTGTCGAACAACACGGAGTTCTCGACCGTCGCGTAGGAGTTGACCCTGACGCGCCGGAACGCCACCGAGTTGCGCAGCGTCGCGCCCGAGATGATCACGCCACCGGCGACCAGCGAGTTCAGCGCCCGGCCGCTGCGCGTCTGCTCCTCGTGGACGAACTTCGCGGGCGGCGAGTACTCGGCCGAGGTCCGCAGCGGCCACTCCTCGTTGTAGAGGTCGAACTCCGGCTTCACCGCGACCAGGTCCATGTTGGCGGCCCAGTAGCTGTCGAGGGTGCCGACGTCGCGCCAGTAGGTGTTCGGGCCCTCCTGGCCGGGGATCGGGTTGCGCGCGAAGTCGTAGGCGAACAGCCGCTTGCCCTCCTCCAGCGCCCGCGGCAGGACGTCCTTGCCGAAGTCGTGGTCGGAGGCCTGGCGGCCGGCGTCGTCGGTGAGCATCTCCACCAGCTTGTCGACGCTGAAGATGTAGTTGCCCATGCTGGCCAGGCACATGTCGGGGCGGCCGGGGATGCTCTTCGGCTCGTCCGGCTTCTCGTGGAACTCGCTGATGCGCCAGTCCGACTCGACCTGCAGCACCCCGAACCGCTTGCCGTCCTCGATGGGCGTGGGGTAGGAGGCCACGGTGACGTCGGCCTCGTGCTCGAGGTGGTAGTCGACCATGTGGCTGATGTCCATCTTGTAGATGTGGTCGCCGCTGAAGATCGCGACCAGGTCGGCGCCGCTGCTGTCGAGCAGGTGGAGGTTCTGGTAGATCGCGTCGGCCGTGCCCCTGTACCACTCCGCGCCCAGCTCCTCGTAGAGGTACATCTGGGCCGGCGCGAGCGTGATGAAGTGGTCGCTCAAGAACGTGCCGAAGCGCCAGTTTCGTTGGATGTGCTCGGTGAGCGACTGCGCCTTGAACTGCGTGAGCACGTAGATGCCGTAGACGCCGGAGTTGATCATGTTGTTCAGCGCGAAGTCGATGATGCGGTACTTGCTGCCGAACGGCACGGCCGGCTTGGTCCGCTTCCAGGTGAGCGGGTGAAGGCGCGAGCCCCTGCCGCCCGCCAGCACCATGCCGATGACGCGGACCTTGCGCGCGCGCGAGTCTTTCAGCACGACGTCACGGCCCGTTCACGTCCCCTGGTCACGACGTAGTTCATGGCGCTCCACCGATCATCAGTTCGAGGCATGATAGCCCAGCATCATGAAGCCCTCCCTCTACGACCTGGCCATCGAACGCCTGCCCCTCGCCGGCGGCCAGCCGGCCTACCGCCGCGCCCAGCTGGCCGAGTGGCTCTACCCGAAGGGCGCCGGCTCGTTCGAGCAGATGACCAACCTGCCGGCCGCCTGGCGCGACGAGCTGGCCGCGGAGTACCGCATCGACCCGTTCGAGTCGGCCGAGCGCTTCCCCTCGCGCGACGGCTCGGTGCGCTACCTCTTCACGCTGCCCGACGGCGCCCGCACCGAGGCCGTCTACATGCCGTACCAGGGCAGGCGCACGATCTGCGTCTCCTCGATGGTCGGCTGCCCGGCCGCCTGCGCCTTCTGCGCGACCGGGGCGCTGGGCTTCGGCCGCAACCTCACGGCCGGCGAGATCGTGGGCCAGCTGCTGAGCGTGGCCCGGGGCGAGGGGATCGAGCCGCGGACGCTGCGCAACGTCGTGCTGATGGGCATGGGCGAGGCGCTGCTCAACTACGACAACGCACTGAGGGCCGTCCGCACGCTGATCGACCCCGCCGGCCTCGACCTCTCCCCGCGGCGGATCACGCTGTCGACCGTCGGGCTGCCGTCGAAGATGCGCAGGCTGGCTGGCGAGGGCCTGCCGCTGGTGCTGGCTGTCAGCCTGCACGCCCCCGACGACGAGACCAGGCGGCGCATCATCCCGACCGCGCACGCTCACGGGGTGGCCGACATCGTCGACGCGCTGCGCGAGTGGCAGGAACGCGTCGGCCGGCGCGTGACGATCGAGTACACGATGCTCGACGGCGTCAACGACGCGCTGTGGCAGGCGCGCGCCTTGGGTGAGCTGTTGCGGGGCCTGAGGGCGCACGTCAACCTCATCCCGTTCAACCCGTGGCGTGGCTCTGGTTTCGCCCAGACGCCCACCGCCCGCCTTGAAGCCTTCAAGGAGGCGGTCGAGGCGACCGGCATCAGCGTGTCGGTGAGGTTCAGCCGCGGCCGCGACGCCGGCGGAGCGTGCGGGCAGCTGGCGCTGCGCGGCGCCGCTGGCGCGAGCGCCGCCGCGCCCGCCTGAAGCGCGTCAAGGCGCACATCCCACGCTCATCGAGCGCTTGGCTCGAGTCCCTCCAGAACCGGGTTTTTGCCGTTTGTGACGGGCTCTACCGTGCGTCATTTCACACGGTTCGGGCTGCTCACCCGGATAGACTTGCGGCCGAAACCGCGTTTGCCGCGCTGTCTTTTCGGCGGCGCTGACGCGCTGCGATCTGGAGGCAGGCATGATCATTGGAATGTGCAGGCGGAGTGTCGCAAGGGCGCTCTTGGTCGTCTCGACCATGTTCCTGCTTTCGACCGCTACCGCTCAGGCTGGCATCGAGCAGCTGCGCAGCGAGGTCACCGCCAACCCCGGTAGCGTCCTCGCCTGGGTGGCGCTCGGCAACGCCTACTACGAGAGCGGTCAGTACGATCAGGCCAAGAACAGCTTCCTCGAAGCCACCGCCCTCGACTACACCTCGGGCGACGCGCACTACGGGCTCGGGCTCTCCGAGTTCGCCCGCGGCGACTTCCAGGCCGCGCTGTTCGAGTTCACCGAGGTCACCAGGCTTCACCCCGACCGCTTCGACGGCCACTTCAACCGCGCCGTGACCCTGGCGCGCCTGCGTCGGCCCGCCGAAGCTGCGACCGCGTTCCAGGAGGCGCTGGCTCAGGCCGACCCCGAGGCCACCGCCGACGACCGCGTGCAGGCGCACCTCGGCCTCGCCGGGCAGCTCGAGCTCGCCGGCGACTACGCCGGCGCGGCCGACGCCTACGCCGCCGCGCTCCAGACCGAACCGGAGAACGCCAGCTACATCCTGCGCCGCGGACAGGCGCTGCTCAACGCCGACAAGGGCCTTGAAGCCCTGCCGGAGCTCACCGCGCTCGAGTCGACCAGCGGCGACTACCGCGTAAGCGCGCTGATCTCGGACATCTACGTCGCGCAGGGCCAGATCGACTACGCCATGTGGTCGCTCGAGCGCGCCCTGGAGAAGGCCGAGGCCTCCGGCGACGCGGCCGCTCAGGCCAGCACGCTGGTCAAGCTCGGCTCGCTGCAGCGCAGCCTCGGCCGCGAGGCCGACGCCGCTGCCTCCTACGAGCGCGCCGTCGCCGTCGACCCGAACTCCTGGGAGGCGCAGTACAACCTCGGCGTCACCCTGCTCGAGTCCGGCCAGACGCGCCAGGCGCTCGGGCCGCTGCAGCAGGCCGCGGCGCTCGGCGGCGGCGGGGTCGAGGTCGCCCTCGCCCTGGCCACGGCGCACGACCAGCTGTCGCAGAGCGAGGAGGCTCTGGCCAACGCCGAGCGCGCCCTCGCCGGCCTCACCGACCAGCAGCTCGTGACCACCGCTCGCTTCATCGCCGGCCGTGCCCACTACCGCCTCGGCGACTACCGTGCGGCGGCCTCCGACTTCGCGGCGGTGCTGAGCGCCAACCCCTCCAACCCCCAGGCCCACCTCTGGGCAGGCCTCGCCTCGTACCAGCTCGGCGACTACGCAGCGGCCGTCGGCAACTTCGAGCGCGCCGTGCAGCTCAACCCCAACAGCGTCGAGGCGAGGGCGAACCTCGGCGCCGGCTACCTCGCGGCCCAGCGCTACCAGGAGGCCGAGACGGTCTACTCGCTGCTGGTCGAGCAGAACGACGGCGACGTCGAGTCGCTCTACAACCTCGGCTGGGCGCTCTACTCGCAGAACCGGCGCAACGCCGCGACCGACGCCTGGGTGTCGTCGTGCGAGCAGGGCTACGAGCCGGCCTGCACGGCCATCTCGACCTACCTGTAAGCGACCGGGGCGGCACGCGCCGCGATACTTCATGACCGCACGAGCGGCGGCACGTCGCAGGTAAGATGGGGACCATGGATTGGTTGAGACGAAACTGGCCCGACCTACTAATCGGCGTCGCACTGATCGCCGTCATCGCCGGCATCATCGCCACGCTCATCTCGGGCGGTTCGTTCTTCCCATCGGGCAACCGGACGGTGGAGACACCCGACCCCGGCACGACCGCCGTGACCAGCAGCGTGCCGCCGGCCAGTTCGGCCCAGCCCGCGGCCTCTTCGGCCGCCGTCGATCCCTCGACAGCGGCCGGCACGGCTGAGCAAGGCGAGGCGCCGCGAGGCAGCAGCCTCGTCTCGACGCCCGCCGCTGGAGCCGACCAGGGTGAAGCGCCCGCGAGCTCGGCAGCCGACGCCGCCGCAGAGCCCGCCGCCACCGCGACCGCAGCCGACACGGCGGGCAACGCCGCCGGGCTGCCGGTCGCCGTGCTGCCGGGTCAGACCGGGACCGACGCCGGCGCCGCAACCGCGGCAACCCAGCCGGCGGCGACCACCGCCGCCGCGGCCACACCGTCCACCTCTAGCCCGAGCAGCTCGGTCTCCAGCACCCCGTCCGCTACTGCCGCGGCCGCCAGCCCGGCCGCCAGCAACACGATCGTCAGCGCCTCCAACACCCCCGACGCGCCGTACCGCGTCTCGGTCGGCGCCTACGCCAACCGCGACAACGCCCAGCGTCAGGCCGAGGCCTTCGCCGCCGCCGGCTACCCCGTCTTCATCGGCCAGCAGGGCAACCTCAACATCGTGCTGGTCGGGCCGTACGACTCGGAGTCCGAGGCTCGCACCGTGGCCGACCGCATCCGCTCCTCCGACATGGGCGTGAGCGACCCCACCGTCTACGAGTTCGAGGGCGACGAGGGCGCGACGAGCGCCTCGGCGGCCACCTCGGGCAGCTCGGCTTCGTCCTCCACCGTGACCAGCAGCGTGTCGAGCAGCACGGCGTCGGCCTCACCGGCCGCCGCCTCGTCGACCGCCGGGCCCAGCGAAGCGGGCGCCGACGACGACGCGCTGATCGCGACCGCGCCGGCCGACGCCGCCGGCGTGCGTTACCTGCAGGCCGGCGCCTACGGGACCCGCGAGAGCTCGCTGCCGCAGAGGGCCAGGCTCGAAGGGCTCGGCTTCGTGGTGACCGAGCGGCTCGAGAACGACCTCGTCAAGCTGCTCATCGGCCCGTTCGACCAGGCCAACCTCGAGAGCGCACAGGGCCGGTTGGAGGCGGCGGGTATCGCGAGCTTCGCCCGCTGATGCCCAAGGTGGGGGTCCCGTCGGCCACCGTCAGCCGGCTGGTGACCTACCTACGAGTCCTCACCGACCTCGAGCGAGCCGGAGTCACCCGCACCTCCTCCGACCTGCTGGCCGCTGAGGCCCAGGTAACGGCCTTCCAGGTCCGCAAGGACCTCGCGTACTTCGGCAGCTTCGGCACGCGCGGCAGCGGCTACTCCGTCCAGGGCCTGCGCCGTGAGCTGCGCAGGATCCTCGGCCTCACCCGCCCGTGGCGCGTGGCGATCGTCGGCATGGGCCGCCTCGGCCAGGCGCTGGCCGACTTCCCGCAGCTCGGCGAGTTCGACTTCGAGCTGGTCGCCGCCTTCGACGTCGACCCTGACAAGGTGGGCCAGCCGCTTGGCGGCGTCGAGGTCAGGCACCCCGACGAGCTCGGCCGCGTCGCCGAGGAGCTGGGGCTGAACATCGCGTTCCTCACCGTGCCGGTGGCGGCCGCGCAGGCCGCCACCGACAAGATCGTCGAGGCCGGCATCGGCGGCATCCTCAACTTCGTGCCGACGGTCGTCTCGACGCCCCCCGAGGTGTGGGTCGAGACCGTCGACTTCCTGGCCGCGTTGAAGCGCCTCGCCTACTACCTCAACGGCCGCGCGCCGGTGGTCGACGACGCGGCGGTCGACGACTCGGCGGTCGACGCCCCGGCCGGATGAGCAGCATCGTCGCCGGCGAGCTGGCCGCCTTCGAGGAGGCGCTCACCAGGGAGCTGCGCTCCGACGTCGCGTTCATCCAGGCCATCGGCGACGACCTCGTCTCGGCCGGGGGCAAGCGGCTCAGGCCGTCCCTAGCGCTCCTCACGGGTCGCCTGACCGGCTGCGACCCGGAGCGGGCGACGACCGTCGCGCTGGCGGTAGAGCTGCTCCACTCCGCCTCGCTGCTGCACGACGACCTGATCGACGACGCCGCCACCCGCCGCGGCGCCGAGAGCGCGTTCCTGCGCTACGGCAACGTGGTCAGCGTGATGTCGGGCGACTTCATGCTCGCGCGGGTGCTGGGCCTGCTGGCGCGCAGCGGCTCGAGCGAGTTCATCCAGCTGATGTCGCGGGCCGCCGCGGCGCTGTGCGAGGGCGAGGTGCTGCAGTTCCAGACCGCGACGCTGCAGGACTGGAGCTTCGCCGGCTACCGCCGCATCATCGAGAGCAAGACGGCCGAGCTGATGGCGGCCGCCACCGAAGGCGTCGGCCTGCTGGCCGGGGTCGATGAGGAGGCGAGGGCCGCGTTGAGGCGCTTCGCGCTGGCCTACGGCCGGGCCTTCCAGCTGCGCGACGACTACCTCGACCTGCTCGGCGATCCCGCCGAGCTGGGCAAGCCGGTGGGCGGCGACCTGCGCGAGGGCAAGGCCACGTACCCCGTGCTGATCCTCCTGCTGGAGACGGGGGTCGACGAGGCGCGGGCCATCGTCAACCGGCACGCCGGCAGCGACGGCGACGTCGAGCGCATGATCCAGTTGGTCGTGGAGCACGGCGCGGACGCCCGCACCCGCCAGCTGATCGCCAGCGAGGTCGACAGCGCCCTGAGCGAGCTCGCGGCGTTCCCCGACTCGCCCGCCAAGGACGAGCTGGCCGCGATGGTCGAGCGGGAGCGCTCGCGCGTGCTGTGAGCTTAAGCTAGCCGGTCTCGGCCGCGATCCAGTCGAGGTAGGCTCCCGACCCCTCGGTCACCTTCAGCGCGACCACGCACGGCACGTCGTAAGGATGCAGCTCCTCGACGCGGCTCACCACGGCGGCTACCCGGTCGGCCGTGGTCTTGGCGAAGGCCACCACCTCCTCCTCGCTCAGCGTGCTCCCCTCCCAGCGGTAGACGGAGGTCGCCCTTGGAAGCACGTTTACGCACGCGACGAGCCGCTCGTCGACCAGCTTCTGGGCGATCGACAGCGCCGAGTCGGCGTTCGGGAAGGTCAGGTAGAGCGAGCGGATCTGGTTCGTCTGGCTGGTTGGCATGCCTTACATCCTTCAGGCCCCTACGGGAGATAGGGCGTCTGCGCGCTACACTTCGGCGATGCCAGCAGAATCGCGCACAGCGCAAGCCCCGGAAGTCGACAGCGTCATGCAGTTCTTCCACGACCACCCGGAGAAGCCGTGGCACGTCCAGGACGTCCAGCGGCGCTTGAAGATCGAAGACCGCGCGGCGCTGCGGCAGACCCTCGGCGCCCTGGTGGACAGCGGTCGCCTGGTCCGCACCAGGCGGCGCACCTACGGCCTGCCTCAGGAGATGAACCTCGTGCTCGGCCGCCTCCAGGTCACCTCGGGCGGTTACGGCTTCGTGATCCCCGACGCGGGCGGCAAGGACCTGTTCATCCCGGCCGACCGGCTGGGCGGAGCCTGGGACTCCGACCGCGTGATGGCCCGGCCCAACCCGCTCAAGGGCGACGACGAGCGGCCCAACGGCGAGGTCGTGCGCATCATCGAACGCGGCAACGAGCTGCTCGTCGGCACCCTCGAGTACGCCAGGGGCTACGCGATCCTGCGCCCCGACTCGGTGAGGCTGCGCGAGCGCATCCTGTTGACGCCGGAGTCGGTCGGCAAGCTCGACGGCGGCTCGCGGATCGTGGTGCGCATGGTCTGGCCGGAGGACTCCGGCGAGAAGGAGCCGTTCGGCGAGGTCGCCGAGTACCTCGGCGAAGCCGACGACCCCGAGGTCGAGACCCGCGCCGTGATCGTGAAGTACGGCCTCAAGGCCGAGTACGACGAGGCCACGCTGGCCGAGGCCAAGGCCGTCCCGGAGACCGTCACCAGCGAGATGATGGAGGGGCGCACCGACTACCGCAAGGTCCCGACCTTCACCATCGACGGCGAGGACGCCAAGGACTTCGACGACGCGATCTCCGTCGAGCGCCTCAAGGGCAGCGGCAAGGACGGGCTGCTCAGGGTCGGGGTGCACATCGCGGACGTGAGCTACTACGTCGCGGAAGGCACCAACCTCGACAAGGAGGCCCTCGAGCGCGCGACCAGCGTGTACCTGCCGGGCCGCGTGCTGCCGATGCTGCCCGAGGAGCTGTCGAACGGCATCTGCTCGCTCATCGAGGGCGAGCCGCGCCTGGCGCTGTCGGCGTTCATCGACGTCACCCGCGCCGGCGAGGTGAAGGCCTTCAAGCTCAAGGAGACCGTGATCGTCTCCGACGGTCGCCTCACCTACCAGCAGGTGCAGGACTTCGCCGAGGGTGGGCGGCTGCCGACCGGCAAGCGCAAGCTCGAGCGCGACGTCAAGGTGCTCCTCAACCT
>CAZQVC010000050.1:0-3421 GCA_964596625.1 uncultured bacterium
TTCGGCTGCCAGACCGATGCGATCCCCGGCACGGTCGTGCCCATCTACCAGGGGGCCATACGCGGCGACGTCGACGTGATCATGGAGGTCTGGACCGACAACGTCCCGGAGCCCTGGAGTGAGGCGGTCGCGGCCGGCACGGTCGAGCAGGTAGGGCTCGCGTTCGACGACGCCGACCAGGGCTGGTACGTGCCGCGCTACCTCGTCGAGGGCGACCCCGAGAGGGGCATCGAACCGGCGGCTCCCGACCTCCACAGCGTCTTCGACCTCGCCGAGCACGCCGCGCTGTTCCGCGACCCCGAGCGGCCCGACAAGGGCCGCTTCTACAACTGCGTGATCGGCTGGCAGTGCGAGCTGATCAACTCGGTGAAGCTTCACGCCTACGAGCTCGACGACGACTTCACCGACTTCAAGTCGGGCACCGGCGTCGCCCTGGCGGCCTCGCTCGAGGGCGCCTACCTGCGCGGCGAGCCGTGGGTCGGCTACTACTGGGGGCCCACCTGGGTGCTCGGTCAGCTCGACCTGTTGAAGCTCGAAGAGCCGCCGTTCGACCAGCGCTGCTGGGAGGAGTTCACCGCGCTCGTCCAGACCCCGGAGCAGGCTACCGAGGCCTGCGCCTACCCCACCTCAACGGCCGTGCTCGCGCTCGGCTCGCGCTTCAAGGACGAAGCGCCGCCCGCCGTTCGCGCGTTCTTCGAGTCGTACCGCGGCTCGAGCGCCCTGTTGTCGCAGGGGCTGGCGTACATGCACGCCAACGACGTCGGGCCCCAGGCGGCGGCGCGCCACCTGCTCGTCGAGCACCCCGACCTGTTGGTCGGGTGGGTCGGTGAGGACACCGCCAGCCGGGTGCAGGCAGCCTTGGCGGACTGACCGCAGGCGCACGTGCTGGGCCGCGAGTTCCCCTCCAGCTGGCGCATCCCTCTGCGCGAGTGGACCAACGAGCTCGTCGACCGGCTGGTGGTCGTGCTCGACCCGTTGTTCCGCGGCGTGTCGGACGGCGTGCTGGCGGTGCTGTACGCCATCGAGAGCGCCTTCCTCTGGCTCCCGTGGTGGTCGCTCACGCTGCTGACGGCGCTGCTGGTGTGGCACGCCGGCGGGCGCCGCTGGGCGCCGCCGCTCGTCGCGGTAGGCGCGCTGCTGCTGGTCGGCTCCTTCGGCTTGTGGACCGAGTCGATGACGACGCTGGCGCTGATGAGCGTCGCGACGCTGATCGCGGTCGTGCTCGGCTTGCCGCTGGGTGTCGCCACAGCCAGGGCGCCGCGGCTGCGCGCCGCGGTGCGGCCACTGCTCGACGTCATGCAGACCATGCCGAGCTTCGTCTACCTGGTGCCGGTGGTGATGCTGTTCGGTCTCGGCAACGTGGCCGCCGTCTTCGCCACGGTCATCTACGCGCTGCCGCCGGTGGTGCGCCTCACCGACCTCGGCCTGCGCTCCGTCGACGACAGCCTCGTCGAGGCCGCCGCCACGGCCGGCGCCTCCGAGCTGCAGACCCTGTGGTACGTGCGCTTCCCCCTCGCGCTGCCCACGCTGATGGCCGGCGTCAACCAGACGATCATGCTGGCGCTCTCGATGGTGGTCCTGGCCTCGATGATCGGGGCCCGCGGCCTCGGCCAGGTGGTGCTGCGGGGCCTCCAGCGCGGCGATGTCGGCCTCGGCCTCGAAGCCGGCCTGGCGATCGTGGTCCTGGCGATCATCCTCGACCGGGTTACAGCCGGCTACGCGGGCAGGTTGTAGAGTCCGAGGCAGAAGTAAACGGCAGCGCCGGTCGACGAGCCCCGTTCCTTCGCGGGCTCGCCACGAGGCGCGAGGAGGCCCGAAACGATGTCCCTCAAGCGCCTACTGGACATCCCGGAGTCAGAGGTCACGCCCGAGGAGCTCTACTTGAGCCGCAGGGAGTTCATGCGCGGCGCCGCGTCGTTGGTCGGCGCCGCCGCCCTGCTCGGCGCGGGCGCTGGGCGTGCCTTGGCGCAAGGCTCGGCCGACGTCGGGGACGAGCTGCGCGGTCTCGGCACGACCGACGAGCGTCTGAACACCTACGAGGCGATCACCACCTACAACAACTTCTACGAGTTCGGCTTCGACAAGTCCGACCCCTCGCGCAACTCCGGCGAGTTCGTCACCTCGCCTTGGACCGTCACGATCGACGGTCTGGCCGAGAACACCGGGGAGTTCGCGCTGGAGGAGCTGGTCGCGAACTTCGAGCAGGAGCGACGCGTCTACCGCATGCGCTGCGTCGAGGCGTGGTCGATGGTGATCCCCTGGAACGGCTTCGAGCTGCGCGACCTCATCGAGCTCGTGGTGCCCAAGCCGGAGGCGAAGTACGTCGCGTTCACCACCGTGTACCGCCCGGAGCAGATGATCGGCCAGCGCCGCAACCTCCTGCAGTTCCCCTACGTCGAAGGCCTGCGCCTGGACGAGGCGATGAACCCGCTGACGCTGCTGGCCACCGGCCTCTACGACAAGCCGTTGCTCAACGCGAACGGCGCGCCGATACGCCTGGTCGTGCCGTGGAAGTACGGCTTCAAGGGCATCAAGTCGATCGTGAAGATCTCCTTCGTGGCGGAGCAGCCGCCGAACACCTGGAACATCATGCAGCCGCACGAGTACGGCTTCTACGCCAACGTCAACCCCGAGGTCGACCACCCGCGCTGGAGCCAGGCCTCCGAGCGCCGCATCGGCGAGTTCCGCCGCCGCGACACGTTGATGTTCAACGGCTACGGCGAGCTGGTCGCCGAGATGTACGCCGGCATGGACCTGGTGCGTAACTTCTGAGGGTCAAGCGGCGGTGAGCGTGCAGAGCACCGGGGTGAGGCCCCTGGACACGGCCGCGCGCCAGCGTGAGCGCGCCGTCGCCAAGCGCAACCGGCGGCTGAGCCACCTCGGCCTCTGGGCGCTGTCGTTGGTGCCGGCTGGGCTGCTCGTATACGACGGCTTCACCGGCGGGCTCGGCGTCAACCCGATCGAGACCATCACCGACCGCACCGGCTGGTGGGCGCTGTTCGCCCTCGCCGCCACGCTGGCCGTCACGCCGTTGCGGCGGCTGACGGGCTGGCACTGGCTGGTGCGCTACCGCCGCCAGCTGGGGTTGGCGACGTTCGTCTACGCCTCGCTCCACCTGGCGACCTACGCGTTCCTCGACCTCGGCCTTGACCTGGCTCACCTCGGAGAGGACATCCTCGAGCGCCCGTTCATCACGGTCGGCGTCGTCGCCTGGCTGGTGCTGCTGGCGTTGGCGATCACCTCGACCAACGGCTGGATACGGCGCCTCGGCAAGCGCTGGGCCACGCTCCACAAGGGCGTCTACGTCGTCGTTGGGCTGGTCATGCTCCACTACTTCTGGTCGCAGAAGGCCGACGGCGTCGAGCAGTTCGTGTTCCTCGGGGTGTTCGCGCTGCTGCTCGGCTGGCGGCTGGTGCACTCG
>CAZQVC010000050.1:3521-10299 GCA_964596625.1 uncultured bacterium
ACTCGTTGCGCAAGCGGCGCGCGGCGAGGGCCAGCCTGGCCGCCGCGGGAACCGAGCGGCCGCCGGCCGCAGGGCCCGCCGCCGGCCGGGAGGCCTCGTGAGCGCGTCGCGTGACCAGGGCGTGCCGCGCGACGAGCGTGCGGCCCCTGACGAAGCCTCGGCTGGGCCGCGCGTCGGTCGGCGGGCCAGCGACGCAGCGCTCGCGGAGTTCGCCCACGGCGCGCGCCGCGACGGCTTGAGGTTGGTGGTCGGGGCGTTGATCCACGACGCCGGGAATCGCCTATACCTCCAGCGCCGCACGCTATCCAGGGCGCTCTTCCCCGGCTCCTGGGACCTCGTCGGCGGGCACGCCGAGGCGGGCGAAGACGTGCATGAGGCCCTGGCCCGCGAGGTGCTCGAGGAGACCGGATGGCGCCTCGCGTCGCTCGGGCCGGTCGTCGAGATCCTCGACTGGGAGGAGGGCGGCGTCAAGCGGCGCGAGATCGACCTGCTCGTCACGGTCGCAGGCGACCTCGCGAACCCCCGCCTCGAAGCTGACAAGCACAGCGAAGGCCGCTGGGTGAGCGCCGCCGAGCTCGGCTCGCTGGAGGCGGAGCGCGCGGAGCAGGCCGGCGCCGACGGCCCGGACGCGTGGGTCTTCAAGGTCGTGCGTCGCGCCTTCGAGATCCTCGGTGACGTCAGCGACGCCGGCTGAAGCGGCGGTCGCCTACTCGAGGTCGCTGGCGTCGATCATCGCCAACACGCCGTGCTGCCGTTCGATCTCGGCGATCGACGGGTAGAGGGTGCGGTACACGGCGAGGTTCTCGTAGACCCGCTGCAGGTACTCGCGCGTCTCGGAGCGGTCGATCTCCCGGTAGAAGTCGTCCTTGTCCTCCCTGACCCAGTCCGATTCGAACAGCCGCCTGACGTATCCCTGCCCGCCGTTGTAAGAGGCGATGACCAGCTCCAGGTCGCCGTCGAAGTAGTTCATCAGCCAAGCCAGGTAGGTGGTCCCGTACGCGACGTTGGCCGCGACGTCGAACGGGTCGCCCGGCTCCTCCTTGCGAAGCTCGGCGATCCAGTCCCAAGTCGAGGGGATGACCTGCATCAGGCCCTGGGCGTTGGCCACCGACACGGCGACCTCGCTGAACGCAGACTCCTGGCGCATGACCGCCCAGATCAGGCCGGGCTCTACGCCCTCCTCCTCCGCAGCGCCGATCACCAGGTCGGGCCACGCCGGCGGGTACGCGAGCCGCCACGCCCGTAGGTCCTGAACGCCGCTCGAGATGAGCGACCGGGCGGCGCTCACGCTGTGGCGGTACTCGTCCATGCTCTGCAGCATCTCGCCGAGGGCCAAGACCTCCTGCACCGACCCGCCGGCCTCGGCGCGCCTGAGGGCGAAGAGCAGCTCGCCCACCGCCGCCTCTTCCTCGTGCACGCCGTAGAGCGCGCTGGCCAGCTCGAGGGCCTGGGCCGTCGTCGGCGGGCCGCTGGCGGCGGGGGTCTCGGCTGTCGCCTCGAGGGCTAGCAGCTCCCCGGAGGGGGGTGCCGCTGCCAACGCTTCCGTGCCGCTGTCTTCCTCGGCGCCGCCTGCCGTCACCGCGCTCGCGTTCGGCGCGCCGCCGTCCTGAGCGACCGCGACCTCGGCCGGGTCCGGCGCGAGCGACGGCGAGCCGAGGCGCATGGCGAAGAAGTTGCCTTCCGGCAGCAGGGAGCGCGCCTCGTTCGCCACCGCGTCGAGCCCGAGGCGGCTGGCCAGCACGTAGGCGCGGTACGCGGAGTCGTCGGCGTACGAGCTGCCGCCGCGAGCCAGCTCGAGGTAGAGCGGCAGGCTGTCGGTGAAGCGGTCACGGGCCTCCAGGATGCCGGTGGCGAGCCACAGCACGTCGGCGCGCCCCGTGCGGCCCAGCAGGTCGATCGCCCCGTCGATGTCGCCGGCCCGGTTGGCGAGCAGGCCGAGGCCGTAGTAGCCGGCGCTGCCGAGCTCGCTGAAGGCCGCCGTGGCCTCCGCGTCGCGGCCCAGGTAGAAGAGGCACCAGGCTGCGCCCAGCGCGGCGTCCGGGTCGCCCGGCACCTCCTGAGACCAGCGCCGGTAGGCGTCGAGGGCCTCCTCGTAGCGGCCGAGGGCGCGCAGCGACGGCGCTTCTATGGAGGGGGCGGTGAGCGGGCCGAGGGCCTCGAGCGCGGCGGAGTGCAGGCCGGAGCGCTGGTAGGTGGCGGCCAGGCGGTACGGGTCGGTCTGGAGCTCGGCCAGCGCCTCGCGCGCCTCGCGCAGCGGCAGCGCCTCGTCGTAGGCGTCGAGCGCCGTTTGGACCTCGCCGGCGGCGCGCGCCAGGTGCCCCCTGAGGAGCTGCAGCTCGCGGTTCTCGGCGCGGCGCAGCGAGTCCTCGAGACGCAGCTCGAGCGCGCGCTCCAGCGCCAGCAGCCTCTCGCCGGGCGGCAGCGACTCCCACGACGCCAGCTCGCTGGCGGCGAGGTACGCGCTGTAGCCGTCGCTGGCGTTGGCCAGGCGCTCCAACGCCTCCTGGTCACCGGCCGCCAACGCCGCTCGCAGCTCACCGTACGGTCGCAGTAGCTCGCCGGCGTACGGGTCGTAGACCGTCGCCTGCAGCTCGGGGTCCGCGCCTGATGGCGCACGCGAGGTGTCGCCGCCGGCGACGTCCCCCAGCACGGCGCGGCTGATGCGCGGCCAGAGCGCGAACGCCAGCCCCGCCACGATGGCCACGGCGAGCACGAAACGCAGCGCCCCGCCAAGGCGCGAGGCTCCGTGGGGCGCGGGTCGGCCGATCATCGTTCGAGTGTAAGAAAGGTGCGCGCGGCTAGGGTGAGCGGCCCGGACCTTTGCGCCCAGATGTCGCATATCTCGCACCTCTCCTTGTGCCCCTCACGCAGCGCAACGAACGTAGCCAACCTAGGCGGTGCGTTATGATTCGCCCAAAGTTCGCGCACCGCACGGCTTGTCTTCTGGCTCATCGGAGGGCAAGCCGCTTCCTAACGGGCCGACAATCACGGAGGTTCGAAATATGGCTATGAGAGTGCGAGTCACTCAAGAGGGATACGAGCGCCTGCAGGCGACGCTGGAGCAAGAGCGTCAACGCCTCGAGGAGGCCACCCGTATCCTGCAGGAGCTCACCGGCTCCTCCGACGACTACGACGATTCCGGCCTCGAGGACGCCAAGACCGAGAAGGCCCGCATCGAGCAGCGCATCGACGACCTCGAGGACCAGCTCGACAGGGCCGAGGTCATCGAAGGGCACGCCTCCGACCGCGTCGACTTGGGCGCCGTCGTCACCCTCACCGACGACGAGAAGGACGTGTTCACGGTGCAGGTCGTCTCACCCGTCGAGGCCGGCGTGCTGGAGGGGGACATCCCCAAAGTCTCCGACGAGTCGCCGCTCGGCAAGGCCCTGATCGGCCGCCGCGCGGGCGACGCCTTCGAGGTCATCATCAACGAGCGAACCTCGAAGTACACCGTCAAGGAGATCGCCTGAGCTACGCTGGCGGTTGATGTCAGAAGACCAGTCTCCTGAGCCCGACCCTGCCGAGGGGAGCTCGGCCGAACCAAGCTCGGCCGAGCAAGGCACTCGCGAGCAAGGCTCGCGCGAGCAGCGCACCAGCGCGACGCAGTCGAGCGAGCAACACTCCACCGAACAGCGCGATCAACGCCTGCGCAACCTGCAGGCGTTGATCGCTCGTGGCATCGAGCCGTACCCCTACTCGTACGAGGCCAGTCACAGCGCGGCCGAGCTGCACGAGGAGCACGGCGGCCTCGCGGCGGGGGAGGTCGTGGAGGGCAGCCGCGTCTCGGTCGCCGGCCGGCTCATGCTCCTGCGGATGCTCGGCAAGCTGACCTTCGCCACCGTGCAAGACGCCAGCGGCCGCATCCAGGTGTCGTTCCAGAAGGACGACCTCGAGGAGTACAACGCGCTCAAGAAGTTCGACCTCGGAGACTGGGTGGCCGTCAGCGGCTCGCTCTACGCCACCAAGACCGGCGAGCTCACGGTGCGGGTCGACTCGTTCGAGCTGCTGGCCAAGGCGCTGCGGCCGCTGCCGGACAAGCATCACGGGCTGGCCGACAAGGAGGCGCGCTACCGACAGCGCTACCTCGACCTGATCACCAACCCGGAGTCGCGCCGGGCCTTCGTGCTGCGGGCCAAAGCCGTCTCGTTCATCCGCCGCTACTTAGACGACCTGGGCTTCATCGAGGTCGAGACGCCGGTCTTGCAGGCGATACCGGGCGGCGCCGAGGCGCGGCCGTTCGTCACGCACCACAACGCGCTGGATCACGACTTCTACCTGCGCATCTCCCTCGAGCTCTACCTCAAGCGCCTCATCGTCGGCGGCTTCGACGCCGTCTACGAGATCGGTCGCAACTTCCGCAACGAGGGCATCAGCTACAAGCACAACCCCGAGTACACGATGCTCGAGGCGTACTGGGCCGGCAAGGACTACCTCGACATCCTCGAGTTGGTCGAGAAGATGTACGCCGCGCTGGTGCTCGAGCTGCTCGGCACGACGAAGCTCAGCTACCAGGGCCAGACCCTCGATTTCACGCCACCGTGGCCCAGGGTCGACTACACCGGTGAACTCGCGCGCCGCGCCGGCATCGACTTCGACGTGCTCGACGAGCAGCGGCTGCGCGCCTGGACGGCCGAGCGCTACCCGAAGGCCGCCGGCGACGACGCCGGCGAGCCGCCGCTGGCCGAGAGGCCCATGAGCCAGCTGCTCGCCAAGCTCTACGACATCCACGTCGAGCCGCACCTCGTCGGCCCGGTGTTCGTCATGGACCATCCAGAGGTGATAAGCCCGCTGGCCAAGCGGCACCGCTCGCGCCCCGGCCTCGTCGAGCGCTTCGAGCCCGTGGCGGTCGGCATGGAGCTCGGCAACGCCTTCAGCGAGCTCAACGACCCGCTCGACCAGCGCCGCCGCTTCGAGCAGCAGGAGAGGCTAAGGGCGAGCGGCGACGACGAGGCCCAGCGTCTCGACGAGGAGTTCCTGCTGGCGCTCGAGTACGGCATGCCGCCGACCGGCGGGTTGGGCCTCGGCATCGACCGCCTGGCCATGCTGCTGGCCGACGTGCCGAGCATCCGCGACGTCGTGCTGTTCCCGCTGCTCAAGCCCGAACGGTAGGGCGAGCGAGGAATCTCAGGGCGCCGCGTTACTATCCCCGGGTGACAGCTCCGTTCGATCAGACACCCGACTGGGTCTACGACGCGGTCTTCTACCAGATCTTCCCCGACCGCTTCGGCCGCAGCGAGCGCGTGCGCAAGCCGGGCAACCTCGAAGCCTGGGACAGCCCGCCGACGGTGCACGGCTACAAGGGCGGGGACCTGCTGGCCGTCGCGGAGCGCCTCGACTACCTCGAGGACCTCGGCGTCAACGCGCTCTACCTCACGCCGGTCTTCCAGTCGGCCTCCAACCACCGCTACCACACCCACGACTACTACCGGGTCGATCCCATGCTGGGCGGCGACGCGGCCCTCAGGGAGCTGCTCGAGCGCGCCCACGACCGCGGCATGCGCGTGCTGCTCGACGGCGTCTTCAACCACGCCAGCCGAGGCTTCTTCCAGTTCAACGACATCCTCGAGAACGGCAAGCACAGCGCCTACGTCGACTGGTTCAAGGTGCACTCCTACCCGCACAACGCCTACGGCGGAGGCGAGCTCGGTTACGACGCCTGGTGGGGCCTGCCGGCGTTGCCGAAGTTCAACACCGCCACGCCGGACGTGCGCGAGTTCCTCCTCGGCGTGAGTGAGCACTGGCTGCGCTTCGGCGCCGACGGCTGGCGGCTCGACGTGCCGTCCGAGATCGACGACGACGACTTCTGGCGGGAGTTCAGGCGCCGCTGCCGCGCGGTGCGGCCAGACGCCTACTTCGTCGGGGAGATCTGGCACGACGCCGACCGCTGGTTGGCCGGCGACATGTTCGACGGCGTCATGAACTACCCGCTGACGCGAGCGATCTTCGGCCTCGTGGGCCGCCGGCTCGAGCGGGGCGAGCTTGCCAAGAGCGGTCTCGGCGGCATCACCGAGCTCGACGCCGCCGGCTTCGCGGCGAGCCTCGGCGACCTGCTGCGGCGCTACAAGCCCAGCGCCGTGCACGGGCAGCTCAACCTGCTCGGCTCGCACGACACCCCGCGCGTCGCCACCTCCTTGGGCCACGACGACTCCGCGTTGCGCCTCGCCTACCTGCTGATGTTCACCCTGCCTGGCGCGCCTTGCGTCTACTACGGGGACGAGCTCGGGCTGCGCGGCGGCCACGACCCGCACAACCGCGGCACGATGCCGTGGGACGAGCCGCAGGGCTGGAACGAGGAGATCCGCTCCCACGTCAGGCGACTGGCCCGCCTGCGGCACGAGCGCCCGGAGTTGCGCCGCGGCGAGGCCAGCGTGCGCAGCGAGGCCGAGGTCGTCGTCATCGAGCGCAGCCTCGCGGGGCACGGTGCGCGCACCGTGGTGCTGGTCAACGCCGGCGAGCGCGAAGCGAGGCTCGAGGCGGCCGCGGTACCGGCCGGAAGCTTCCGCGAGGCGCTGACCGGGAGGTCGTACGAGTTCGGCCCCTCAGGGGCGCGGGGCGAAGAGGGCGACGAACCGGCGTCCGAGCCGCTCATGGTGCCGGCTCGCGGCGCTCTCGTGCTCACCTCGGTCTGAGGCTCAAAGAAGATGCCGGCGGCGCCGGTGCCCGTAAAAGCGTTGGCCGGGCGCCGTGCACGGCCCTAGTGCGCGCGCCTTCAGGCTTCCGCCCTCAGACCTCCAAGAGGTCGATGACGCTCTCGTCGCCGACGATCAGACGGTGGGAG
>CAZQVC010000050.1:10399-15925 GCA_964596625.1 uncultured bacterium
GAGCTGGGGCGGCCGTCGTGGCCCGAGATCCGCACGTCCTCGCCGATCAGGCTCGACTGGATGCGCGCCCCGACGCGGGAGATCGTGGTCCCGGCGCCGACCACGCTGTACTCCAACTCGGCGTCGTCGACGGTCACGTCACGGCCCACGGTGGTGAACGGCCCGATGTAGGCGCTGCTCACCTTGGCGCCGGCGGCGATCAGCGCCGGGCCGAAGATGGTCGAGTCGCGCACCTCGGCGCCGGCCTCGACCACCACCTCACCGACGAGCTCGCTGTCCTCAACCAGGCCGTCGACCTTCCCGCGAAGCTTGGCGAGGATGAGCCGGTTGGAGTCGAGGATGTCCTCGGCCTTGCCGGTGTCCTTCCACCAGCCCTCGACGAGTACGGGCGCGACGGTCTTGCCGCTCTCGATGAGCCGTTGGATGGCGTCGGTGATCTGGTACTCGCCCTTCGCGCCCGGCTCGAGCCCCTCGATCGCGTCGTGGATGCTGGCGTCGAAGACGTAGACGCCCGCCACCGCGAGGTTGCTCGGCGGCTCCGCCGGCTTCTCGACCAGTCGGCTGATGCGGCCGTCCTCGACCACGGCGACGCCCAGGGCCCGCGGGTCGGGCACCTCGACGAGGGCCAGCACCGCGTTGACGCCGGCGCTGGGGTCGAACGCGTCGGCGAAGGTGGAGATACCGTTCTCGAACAGGTTGTCGGAGAGGTACATGATGAACGGGTCGTCACCGAGGTAGGGGCGAGCGACCTTGACCGCGTGAGCCAGGCCGAGGGGCGGGTCCTGCAGGATGTACTCGAACTCGACGCCGTCGACGCCGCCCAAGGTCTCGCGGATCGAGGCCTCGGTGGTGCGGCCGACGACCACGCCGATCGACTCGACGCCAGCCTCGCGCAGGTTGTCGACGGCGTAGTGGATCAGGGGCTTGTTGGCGACGCTTATCGAGGGCTTGGGCCGCAGGCTGGTGAGCGGACGCAGCCGAGTGCCTAGACCAGCAGCGAGTATCAGACCTTTCATCGGTTCCCTTCATCGCCGGCGCCGCGCACGGCGGGCCGGCCGCGGCCCCTCGCGGGGGGCCGAACGTGATGGCAAACGTGCGTTCGACGATACCGCGAGCAGATGAGCCCCAGGTCCTGGGTAGCATTGGGCATGCTCAAGAGCTCCGACATACACCTGCGCGTGCTGCAGGACGACGACGGCATCGAGGAGATCCGCTGGCGGGCCGACGAGGGCCCCAGCCCGGACGAACAGTCGGCGAAGGCGATGATCCTGGCGTTGTGGGACGCCGAGGCGCGAAGCTCGCTGCGCATCGACCTGTGGACCAAGGAGATGGAGGTCGACGACATGAACGACTTCTTCTTCCAGACGCTGATGACCATGGCCGACACCTACAAGAACGCCACCAACGACGCGGCGCTCTCGGGGGAGATCAAGGTGTTCGCCCAGGACTTCGCGCAGAAGGCCTCGCGAGCGGCCAGGCGCAGGGCCGGCATCGTCACCGACTAGCCGGGACCCTCGGCGCCGTCGAGCGTGAGCAGCGGCCCGTACAGGTCGGGACGCCGGTCGCGGAAGAAGCCGAAACCGGCCCTGAACCGGCGCACGGCGGCGAGGTCGAGGTCGGCGTAGATCACGGTCTCGCTGGTGCGGTCGGCCTCGGCCATCATGCTGCCGGTCGCGTCGGCGATGAAGGAGCTGCCGTAGAAGGTGGCGTCGCCCTCGACCCCCACCCGGTTGGCGGCAGCCAGGTAGACGCTGTTCGAGACGGCGTGGCCGATCATGGCCCGCTGCCACATGTCCTTGGTGTCGAGCCCGCCGACCTCCTCGGGCTCCGAGCCGATGGCCGTGGGGTAGAGCAGCAGGTCGGCGCCCTTGAGCGCCATGGCCCGCGCGGCCTCCGGGAACCACTGGTCCCAGCAGATGCCCACGCCGATCGCGCCGAAGCGCGTGCGCCACGTCTTGAAGCCCGTGTCGCCCGGGTTGAAGTAGAACTTCTCCTCGTAGCCGGGGCCGTCGGGGATGTGGCTCTTGCGGTAGACGCCGAGCACCTCGCCGTCGGCGTCGATCATCGCCAGGCTGTTGAAGTACGCCTGGCCGGCGTGCTCGAAGAAGGACAGCGGCAACACGACGCCCAGCTCGCGAGCCAACGCCGCGAAGCGGTCGATGAACGGGTGCGTGGCGACGGGGTGCGCCAGCGCGAACAGCTCCTCACGCTCCAGCTGCGGGAAGTAGAGGTTCTCGAACAGCTCCTGTAGCAGCACGACGTTTGCGCCCTCGCCGGCCGCCTGCCGCACGAAAGCCTCCGCCTTCTGGAGGTTCTCCTCGAGCACGTCGGAGCAGCTCATCTGCACGACGGCCAGGCGCAGGTCGGTGGTCGCGTCAGCCACGGTATACCTCTCCCTCGGGTTGCTGCTGCGTCACGCAGTGGAAGGCGCCGCCGCCGGTGATGAGGCTCTCGGCGCTCAGCCCGATGACCTCCCGACCGGGGAAGAGCGGGCGCAGTATCTCGAGCGCGCGCTCGTCGTTGTCGTCGTCGTACTGCGGGACGACGACGAACCCGTTGCCGACGTAGAAGTTGGCGTAGGTGGGGGGCAGTCTCTCGCCCTCGAGCTCCATGCGGCGCAGCGGCAGCGGCAGCTCGACCACCCGGTAGGGGCGGCCGTCGGCGGTTCGCAGGCGCCTCAGCTGCTCGAGGTTGCGAGCCATCGTCGCGTGGTTGGGGTCCTCCTCGCGCGGCTCGACCGCGCACACGATCGTGTCGTCGTCGGTGAAGCGCACGATCGTGTCGATGTGGCCGTCGGTGTGGTCGCCCTCGAGGCCTTCCTCCAGCCAGACGAGCTCGGTGACGCCGAGGTAGTCGCGCAGCAGGCGCTCGATGTCGGCCTCGTTCAGCCCGGGGTTGCGGTTCGGCTCGAGCAGGCAGGAGCGGGTGGTGAGGCACACGCCGCGGCCGTTGATCTCCAGCGAGCCGCCCTCCATGATCGCCGGCGCGCCGAAGCGCAGCATGTCGAGGCGCTTGGCCACGGCCGCAGGCGCGCGATCGTCGTCGTCCCACGGCGCGTACTTGCCGCCCCAGGCGTTGAAGCCCCAGTCGGTCAGTGCGACGCGGCCCGTCCTCGGGGACGCGTCGGAGCCGAGGTCCGGCCGGACGGCTGTGGCGAGCGATGCGCCCCCGCCCTCGCGCTCGAGGTTCCGCACGCCCTCCTTGACGAACAGCGGCCCGTTGTCGCGGAACCAGACGTCGTTGAGCGGCACGCGGTGGTAGTCGATGCGGGCTATGACCTCGTCGGCCTCGGCGCCGTGGAGCCGCGCGGCCGCCGCCGCGATGCGGGCCCTGGCGTCGCTCTCGGCCTCCTGGTCCCTGACGTTGAGGATCACCGGCTCGTAGGCCGCGATCGTCGCCACGAGGTCGGCGAACTCGGCGCGGACGCCTGCCAGATGCCCGACCCACAGCTCGTCGTCGAAGGGCCATGAGGTCCAGGTCGCGGCGTGAGGCGCCCACTCTGGCGGCATCGCGAGGCCGAGGCTGGCCGGTGTCGGTTGGGAGGGGGATGACATGCTTCAGGCAAGTCTAGGCTGCCGCACGCCTCGAGCATGCATCGCATACTTTAAATGTCACGGGCGAACACGCCCGAATCGTTTATGCTCCGCGCACGCCTAGCAACCAACTGCGAGCGCTACTTCGAGAGCGGCACCGACGTGTACGCACGCTCCGAACCGGAGGATTCGGTGAGTCAAGCCGCATGAGCAGAACGATCCCACGCCGTTCAGGCCGGCTTTCCGTGAGCCTCCCGCGGGGTCGGCGGCTCCTCGCAGCAGTGTCGGCGGTCGCGTTGGTCGTCGTCGGCTGTGACTGGTTCCAGCCTCCCGAACCGCCCCCCGCCGATGCGCTCTTCGAGGTCAGGTCGAGCGTCGCGGTGGCGGCCGGTTGGCTGTCGCTGAGCCACGGAGTGGGTGAGGTTGTGACGGTGGTGCCGCTGCGTGAGGGCGTGATCGCGCGCGCGGTCACGACCGGCACCGTGACTCGCGTGGCCTGGGTCGGCCCGGCGTGGGTCGGCGGCCACGTGCAGATCGGCTTCGAGGTCGATCCCGACCTGTGGTCGAGTCCGCAGGTGGCCGAGGCCACGGCCTACTTCGACAGCAGTGAGCCGGTCGCCGGTGGCACGATCTCGCTCGAGCCGGCGACGCACGCCGAGTCTCACCCAACCTGGGAGCCGCTCGCGTCGGTCAGCCTGCCCGAGTCTGACGATGACGAGCTCGCGCCGGACTTCGCCGACTTCCGGCTCGGTGACGTCGACGCTTCCGGCGAGCTAGGCATACGCGACGCGTTGCTGCTCGACGAGTTGACGAAGGGCGCCGCCTCCGACGTTCGCCAGCGCTACCTCGCCGACCTCGACGGTGACTACAGCATCGACGCCGACGACCTGGCGCTGCTGCTCGAGAAGCTGACCGACCCGGCCCTGCCGGCCCGACTCGTGGTCAAGCCGCGAGCGGTGCCGTTCGTGCGGCTCGACGCCAGCAACACCGAACTGCCGGCCTTCGTGCTGCTCGGCAACGGCGGCAACGCGGAGCTCTCCGGGGTGGACTGGTCCGACCCCGGGGTCGACACCAGCGTGAGCTGGCCGGTAGCGGGACAGTCGGGTGTGCTCTCGCTGGGAGAGCCGGCCAACGGCAGCTGGCTACCGAACGTGATGACCGTAGACGGTCCCGGCGGCAGCTGGGACGTGAGGCTCGGGCACCTCGTGATCCTCGTGGCAGGACAGTCGAACGCCTCGGGGCGTGGGTTGAGCCTGTCCGGTTGGCCTGAGACGACCCAGAACGATCCCAACGTCAGGATGTTGGGTAACGACTACCGTTGGAAGAACGCACGAGAGCCGCTCGATGACGGGTGGAACCAAGTAGACCAGGTCAGTCACGACTCGCCAGTCCAGTACTCGTTCGGCACGAGGCTGGGCAACCTGCTCAACGAGGCGCTGGGGTTCACCACCTACCTGGTCCCCGCCGCCAAGGGCGGCTCGTGTCTCGCCAACTGCGGGGAGCCACCACTCGACCACGGCAAGTGGGAGATGATAGGAGACCCGCTCAACACGGATTCGCTGCTCGGCTCGGCCAACTTCCGAGCGCAGGCGGCTGCCGGGAAACAGAGCAACCCCGTAGGCAGCAACGAGTTCCCTGCGGAGTCCGGACCCGTCAACGTGGTCGTCTGGTACCAGGGGGAGTCGGAGAACACACCTCTGGAGCGCAGCCTGTTCAAGCAGCGAACGCTCAACGTGTTCAACAGCTTCGGGCTGCAGCAGTTCGGCGCCTCTGCCGCTGCGCGCGTGATCATGGTGCAGCTCGCCTCCACCGCCGACGAGGCCTACAGCCTCACGCAGAACGACATCGCCGAACGACAGCGGCAGCTCGAGGACGACTTCCAGAACATCGCGATGGTCGTGGCCCACGACCTGCCCCGGTCGGACAACGTGCACCTCAGCGCCTTCGGCCAGCGCGTGCTGGCTGAGCGGATCGCGCTCGCCGTGCGCGAGCA
>CAZQVC010000051.1:0-12132 GCA_964596625.1 uncultured bacterium
GCGGGTCGTCCTCCAGGATGTAGCGGTCCTTGAAGGAGCCCGGCTCCGACTCGTCGGCGTTGCACACCAGGTAGCGGGGTCGAGCGTCGACCGGCGGCATGAAGGACCACTTGACCCCGGTCGGGAAGCCGGCGCCGCCCCTGCCCCGCAGCCCCGACGCCTTAACCTCGTCGACCACCTGCGCCGGCGTCATCTCGGTCAGGGCCTTCCTGGCCGCCTCGTACCCGCCGTGCGAGCGGTAGAAGTCGAGGGTGTGCGCCCCCTCCACGCCGACGTAGCGGTACATCGTGACCTCGTAGCGCGGGTCGTGACGACTGAGGATCGGTGCCGGCTTCTCGGCGCTTGGCGCTGTCGTCGCGTCGCTCATCGCCCCTCGCCTTCGCCGTCGCCCGGCGATGCGGGGGCGACGCCGGACGATCCGCCCTGCGCGGCGGACGCGCCCCCGAGGGGTGCCGCCTTCTCGGCGCCCTCGGTGTCACCGCCCCGCTCGCGCCACGGCTCTGGCACCTCGTCCCGGCGCAGCGCCTCGATGAGGTGTTTGCAGCGGCTGCGGGTGACCCGCTCGTAGTAGGTGTCGTTGACCATCAGGACCGGCGCGGTGCCGCACGACCCGACGCACTCGACCTTCTGCAGGCTGAAGCGCCCTTCACGATCGAGCTCGCCGTTGACGATGCCGAGCTCCTCGCTGAGGTAGTCGAACATCTCGTCGGAGCCGGCCAGCGCGCACGACAGCGTGGAGCAGACCGCCAGGTGGTAGGTGCCGACCGGGTAGTCGTGATAGGTCGAGTAGAAGCTCATCACGCCCTTGACCTCGGTGGCGGTGATGCCGAGGATCTCGGCGATCTCGTTGATCCGCGCTTCGGAGATGTGGCGCTCCGCGTTCTGGACCTCCCACAGCAGGGGCATGAGCGCGCTGCGCCGGCCCTCCGGCGGGTAGCGGTCGAGTATCTCCTGAAGGACCTCGGGCTTGTCACTGAAGAACGGTGGTGCGGTGTTCAGCTCGATCACTTGTCGACGTCTCCCAGCACGGGATCGAAACTAGCGATGTTGATGACCATGTCGGCGAACAGGCCGCCGAGGCTGGAGACCTCGAGCGACTGCAGGTTGGCGAGGCTCGGCGCCCTCACCTTGACGCGGTACGGCATCGAGCCGCCGTCGCTCACGAGGTAGTAGCCGAGCTCGCCGCGAGCGCTCTCGGTCGGCACGTAGACCTCGCCGCGCGGCGGGTGGAAGCCTTCGGTCACCAGCTTGAAGTGGAAGATGACGGCTTCCATCGAGTTCTCGAGCTCGCGCCTTGGCGGCAGGCTGATGCGGCGGTCGGGGTCGATGATCGGGCCCGGCTCGAGCCGGTCCAGCGCCTGCTTGACGATGCGCAGGCTCTCCGCCATCTCGATACGCCTGACCATCAGACGAGCCCAGATGTCGCCCTCTTCGTAGACCGGCACGTCGAAGTCGTACTCCTCGTAACCGGAGTACGGTTGGGCCTTGCGGAAGTCGAGGTCGACGCCGCTGGCGCGCATGCTGGGGCCCGTCAGGCAGTAGTCGATGGCCTGCTGGCGGGTGAGCACGGCGACGCCCTTGGTGCGGGCCACCAGGATGTCGTTCTCCATGAAGAGCGTGTCGTACTGCTCGAGGTAGCGCGGGAACCCCGCGATGAACCTGCGGACCATCGCCTCGAAGCCCTCGGGCACGTCGCGGTAGAGGCCGCCGGCGCGGTAGTAGCCGTAGTTCATGCGCACGCCGCTGACGGCCTCGAAGATGTCCATCAGCGCTTCGCGCTCGCGCATGGTGTAGAAGAACGGCGTGAGCGCGCCCATGTCGAGCAGGGTCGTGCCGAAGAACACCAGGTGGCTGGCGATGCGGTTGAGCTCCGTGAGGATCACCCTTACGCGCTGCGCCCTCTGCGGCACGCGCGCACCGATGAGCTTCTCGACCGCCAGGATGTAGGCGAGGTCGTGGGCGAAGCCGTTCACGTAATCCATGCGGTTGGAGTACGTGATGCCCTGCTGGTACGTGCGGTTCTCCATGGTCTTCTCGAAGCCGGTGTGGAGGTAACCGACGTGCGGCTTGAGCCCGACGATGCGCTCACCGTCGAGGTCGACCACCAGCCGCAGCACCCCGTGCGTGCTGGGGTGCTGCGGCCCCACGTTGATGCGCATGTGCCGGGTCTCGAAGTCCCCCAGTCGCGCGGCCTCTGGAGCGCCCTTGGGGGGCGCCTGTGGCGGCATCGCGCTCACTCCTCCACCTCCTCCTCTGCGGCCCGAGCTGCCTGGCGAGCGAGCAGGCGCGCGCTCATCGGGTCGAGGAACGGCTCGTTGGTCGCCACCACGCCGTGCCTGGCGCCGCCCTTCCAGCCGGTGAGGCCGTGATCGCGGCCGCTGAGGCCGGCACGGAAGCTGGCGGGGTCGATGAAGCGCCCGTCGTTGAACAGCGTCGGGGTCTCGCCCAACGGGAAGTCCTTGCGGTGCGGGTGACCGTCGAGGTCCTCCGGCGTGAGCAGCTTGCGGAGGTCGGGGTGACCGTCGAACTCGATGCCGACCATGTCGTAGGTCTCGCGCTCGAGGAACGCGGCGCCGGGCCATAGGCCCGTGCAGGTCGGCAGCGACTCGCCGTCGTCGAGGTCGACCCTGATGAACACCCTGGAGTCGCCAGCGACGTCGTGCACGTTGTAGATGACCGTGAACCGCTTGCCGCGGTGCCCGGGGTACGTCAGGTAGTCCATGCCGTGGATGTCGGTGAGCATCTCGAGGCCGGCTTCACGAACGGCCTTGAGCCCGGCGATTATCGCGCTCTTGGGCAGCGTCACGCTGATCATGTCGAGGAACTCGCTGCGCTCGCCGCCCAGCGCGTCCAACGCGTCGAGCGCGGCCTGCAGCGGGGCTGGCAGGGCGCGCGTGGTCGGGCTCGGCATGTCGCTGGCTGCGGTCACGTGCGCGACCAGCCCTCGACCATCGGCAGCGCCGTGCCGCGCTCGTCGAACGCCTCGCCGCGCACCTTCTTCTGCAGCTGCTGCACGGCGTAGACGAGCGCCTCGGGGCGCGGAGGGCAGCCGGGGACGTAGATGTCGACCGGCACCACCGAGTCGACGTTCTGCACGATCGCGTAGTTGTTGAACATGCCGCCGGAGGAGGCGCAGGCGCCCATGCTGATGACCCACTTGGGGTCGGGCATCTGCTCGTAGACGCGGCGCATCACCGGCGCCATCTTCTTGCTGAGGCGGCCAGCGACGATCATCACGTCGGCCTGCCTGGGGCTCGCCCTGAACACCTCGGAGCCGAAGCGGGCCATGTCGTTGCGGGCGTTGGTGGCGGCCATCATCTCGATCGCGCAGCAGGCAAGGCCGAACGTCACGGGCCACATGCTGTTGCTGCGGCCCCACTTGACGAGGTTCTGCAGGGTCGTGAAGAGGATGCCCTCGGCCTCCAGCTCCTGCCAGTCCTTCTCGAAGAGGTCCTTGAGTGCCATGCTCACTTCCAGTCGAATACGCCCTTGCGTAGCAGGTAGACGAACCCGACCGCAAGGATCACCACGAACAACACGGCGTTCGCCAGCAGGAACTGGGGCGCCGCGTTGAACTTCACTGCCAGCGGATAGAAGAAGGCGGTCTCGAGGTCGAAGATGATGAACATCATCGCCACCAGGTAGAAGTGGATGGGGAACCGCTCACGAGCCGAGCCCAACGCTGGGATGCCGGACTCGTAAGGCGCCAGGGTCGTCTCGGTCGCCCGCTTCGGCCCGAGCAACGAGCTGACGACGAGAGCAGCGACGGCGATGAAGCCCGCCGCGAGGAACATCATCAGGACCTCGGAATACACGCTCGCGCGCTCCTTCCTGGCAGGGCGCATGGTGGGGAGCCGTGCCCCTACGCGCGCGCGCACCGCAAGAGCTAGTGCGCGTTTTCACAACCAGTAATGGCGATAGTCTAGCAAGCCCGACCGGACCGGACAAGGAGTCGGTAACGCCGTCGTGGCCGGGGATTCTCGCGGTCCAACTCCGAGTGAATAGCTCAAGATTCAGGTCGGCGGCCGTACGTCGGCTATAATCCGTGCTCGCGGCGCAGCAGAACCGGTGCGACCGCGGCCGCTATCGTCACCGTCCGCGTGGGTCGTTAGCTCAGTTGGTAGAGCAGCTGACTTTTAATCAGCGGGTCACAGGTTCGAGTCCTGTACGACCCACCACGCAGTCCCAAGTGAAGATGCGCCACGCCGGGCTCAGCCGGCCGCCTTGTTCAAGACCAGGGCCACGTGCAGCGTGGTCCTCACCGAGATCTCCTTGAGGTCGCACCTGATCAGCTCCTCGACCTTGGCCAGGCGATAGGCGACCGTGTTGACGTGGATCCCCAGCGTCTCGGCCGTCGCCTTGGGCGAGAGCCTGGTATCGAGGTAGGCCTCGAGCGTATCGCGCAGCACGACCTGAGACTCCAGCGGCGCGAGCATGTTCGCGAAGCGCTGCCGGTACTTGGGCGACGAGAGTCCGAGGCTCACCAGCCACATGAAGCGGGTGTCGTAGACGCCGGGGCGCAGCCTGAGCAGCGCGGCGATCTCGACCGCCTCTCGCAGGTCGCTCTTGAGCTCCTCCAGCCGGTGGCTGTGACCCGCCTGCGTGACGAGCACGCAGCCCAGCTCCGCCGCCAGCGCCTCGGCCGGCCGCGCCAGCTCGTCCTCACCCGCCGCCGCGAGCAGGAAGCAGGTCCCGGTCTCCGCGTCGTGATGCACCTCGGGCGCGCACGCGAAGTACCGGGGCGCGACGACGGCGACCTCGAGCCGCTCGGGCTGGCCGGCGAAGCCGACGATGGGGCCGCTCGGCAAGGTCGGAGTGATCATGTGGTAGCCGCGGATCGAGGCCTCGCTCACCACGTCGACCTGCCGCGCCACTTCGCTGGCGAGATGCACCAGCGCAGCCGGCGCCTCCTCCGCCAGGATGTCGAGGGTGTACTTGCCCCACAGCCGGTAGGCGCGCAGCAGCGCCGGCAAGCTGACCGACTGCATGCGGCGACGCCTGCCGGCTTCGAGGGCCACCCTCTCGATCGCCGCGGTCGAGGCGGCGCCGTCGCGCGGCGCCGTGGTCAGGAGCCTGAGGAACTCGCACGAGACCATCGCGACGTCGCTCCGTAGCTGGCGCTCGTCGAGGCGTCCGTAGTCGCGGATCTCCAGCGCGTAGTTCGCGGCCATCTGGTCGGCGCGCGCTCGCAGATCACGAACCTGTAAGAAACCGTCGCTCATGTCGCGGCCCATCGGAACTTCGAAAACTGTATTGAGATCGTAGGTTACCACAGCCCCGAGCGCCTTGACCTTGGTCCTTCCCACATTGTGGCCCCGGCCGGCCGGTGCTAGCATCGCCGTGACCGTAAATCAGAACGCCGTGGAGCCACTCAGGAAGGGAGACCTGGTTGCTCATCGAGGCCGAGCCGTTGCGCTACCCCGCACAGGGTGAGACGCGTCCAGGCACGCTCAGCGGACGGCGGCGCTCGCCGCTGCCCCCGCCGGCGCGCCAAGGCCAGGCGACGTGATGCCCGCTCGCATGCGAGCGGCCGTCATGAACGCGGTCGGCGAGCCGATGCGGGTCGAGACGCTGCCCGTGCCGGAGCCGCGCGCCGGCGAGGTGCTCGTCAAGGTCACCGCCTGCGGCGTGTGCCACACCGACCTGCACGTGATGAAGGACGAAGTCAAGTTCCCCTTCCCCTGCGTGCTCGGACACGAGATCTCCGGCACGGTCGCAGCGGTGGGACCGGGGGTGCAGGGGTTCTCGCCGGGCGAGCGCGTGGTCTCCAGCTTCATCATGCCGTGCGGCGAGTGCTACTACTGCGTGCGCGGTCAAGACGACCTGTGCGAGAAGTTCTTCGCCTTCAACCGCCTGAAGGGCACGCTCTACGACGGCGAGACGCGCCTGCGGCGCGGCGACGGCTCACCGGTGTGGATGTACTCGATGGGCGGTCTGGCCGAGTTCGCGGTGGTGCCCTCAACCGACGTGTTCAAGCTGCCGGACGAGATCCCCCTGGAAGAGGCCTGCATCCTCGGCTGCGCCATCTTCACCGCGTACGGCGCGCTGCGTAACGGCGCCGGACTCCGGGCCGGCGAGTCGCTGGCGGTCATCGCCACCGGAGGGGTGGGCTCGAACGTCATCCAGATGGCCAGAGCCTTCGGCGCCGCGCCGATCATCGCGGTCGACGTCAACGACGACAAGCTGGCCGCCGCCACGCGCCTCGGCGCCACCCACGTCGTGAACTCCCGCAGCGAGGACGCGGTCGGGCGCATCCGCGAGGTGACCGGCGGGAGGGGCGTCGACATCGCCGTCGAGGCGCTGGGACGGCCGGAGACCTTCGCCACCGCTCTCGAGTCGGTCCGCGACGGCGGCCGCGCGGTGATGGTCGGCATCGCCCCCGCCGGGGTCACCGCTCCCATAGAGATCACCCGCCTGGTGCGCCGCAAGGTCGAGGTCGTCGGCTCCTACGGCGGACGCACCAGGACCGACATGCCGGCAGTCGTCGACCTGACCCGGCGAGGCCGCCTCGACGTCAGGTCCCCGATAACCCGGCGGTACTCGCTGGAAGAGGCCGCCGCCGCCTACCAGGCGCTCGACGCGGGCGAGATCGTCGGCCGCGCCATCGTCGTCATGGGTTCGTGAAGGAGGAGGACATGAGAGATCGCAAGCTCGGCAACGGGAGGATCGCAAGGCCGCTGCTCTTGGCGGCGGCGCTGGCGCTAGCAGGGGGCTCGGCCCTGGCGCAGACGGTCAAGGTCGGCTTCGTCACCTCGCTCTCCGGCGTCTACGCGGCGCTGGGTGAGAGCGAGGTCAACGGTGCACAGATGGCGGTCGACGAGATCAACGCGGCGGGAGGGATCCTCGGTCAGCAGCTCGAGGTGCTCGTCGAGGACGACGCCGGGGCCACCGACATCGCGGTGCAGAAGCTCACCAAGCTGATCGAGCGCGACAACGTCAACTTCTCGGTCGGGGCGGTCTCGTCCGGCGTGTCGCTGGCGCTCAGCCAGGTCGCCAACCAGCACGGGATCGTGCACATGGTCGAGGGCGGCCACGCCGACTCGATCACCGGCGCGGACTGCGCCTGGAACGTCTTCCGCATCCCCACCAGCGGCGTGATGGAGGCGCGAGCCATCGGCTCCGTGCTGGCCGACCGGTTCGGCACGAACTGGTACATCACCACGCCCGACTACGCCTACGGCTGGTCGCTGCAGGAGGCCTTCACGGCCGTCAACGAGGAGCTCGGCGGCGAGATCGTCGGCGCCGACCGGCTCCCGCTTGGCACCAGCGACTACTCGGCCGTGCTGCTCAAGGTCGCGGCCGCCGAACCCGACGTACTGCTCGTCTTCCAGGCCGGCGAGGACGCCATCGCGATCCTCACCCAGATCTCGCAGTTCGGCATGGACCAGCAGATGGCGATCGCCGGCGGCCTGCAGGAGTCCGAGAACATCCTTGCCCTGCCGGAGGCGGCGCGCCTCGGCTGGTGGACCTTCGAGTGGTACTACCTGCAGCCCGACGTGCCCGGCGTTGCCGAGTTCGTCGAGGAGTACCAGTCCCGCTTCGGCACGGTGCCTACCGCCCGCAGCTGGTTCGGCTACGTGGCGATCCACAGCCTGGCCCTGGCCGCCGAGAAGGCCGGCAGCCTCGACTCGGTCGAGGTGGCCAAGGCGATGGAAGGGCTCGAGCTGCCCGCCGAGGTCGCCCTGCAGCCCGGCACGCTCAGCTACCGCGCCGGCGACCACCAGCTGATGGGCGGCGTCTACGTCGGCGAGGTTCGTGAAGGCGACACGCCCGACGACATCTTCCGCCTCGAGCGCGTCGTCCCGGCGTCCGAGAGCACCCTGCCCGTGGAGGCGGGCGGCTGCACCATCCAGTACCCCGGCTAACAGCTTCCCGCTAACCGGTGACGGGCCTGCCCTCGGGGGCCCGTCACCGCTGATGACGGTGGTCGCGACTCAATGGAACTGCTGGTACTGCAGATCATCAACGGCCTCATCCTCGGGATGTTCTACGCCCTCATGGCGTTGGGCCTGTCGCTCATCCTCAGCCTGACGCGCGTGATCAACCTCGCCCACGGCGGCTTCCTCGTCCTGGGCGCTTATCTTGCGCTGACCATCAGCAAGTACGTGGGGTTCTGGGGGGCCTTGATCCTCGGCCCCATCCTCCTGGCGCTCATCGGCTTCGTCGCCGAGCGGTTCATCGTCCGACCGCTGTACAAGCGCGACCCGCTCGACAGCCTGCTGTTGACGTTCGGCCTGGCGCTGGTCATCGAGCAGCTGGTGCGGATGATCTGGGGCTCGATCGGCCTGCCGTTCCGCATCCCTCAGGTCCTCGCCGCGCCGCTGTTCCCCGGCACCTCGTTCTTCTTCATCACCAAGTACCGGGCCTTCATCATCGTCGTCGCGCTGCTCGCCGGGCTGCTCCTCTACCTCTTCTTGTCGCGCACCAGGCTGGGCCTCTACATACGGGCCGCGGTGCAGGACAGCGAGACGCTCAGCACGCTCGGCACGAACGTCAGCCGGCTGTACTCGATCAGCTTCGCTCTCGGCGTCCTCATGGCCGGCCTGGCCGGCGTGCTGGCCGCCGGGCAGCTCGGCCTCAACCCGACGATGGGCGACACGCTTCTGCTGCCCAGCTTCATCGCGCTCGTCATCGGTGGGCTCGGCAGCCTCATCGGCAGCTTCATCGGGGGCCTGCTGATCGGCGTCGTCACAGCCATCGCCGGGCAGTACTTCCCCGAGATCAGCCAGTTCGCGGCCTTCGTGGTGTTGGCCGTGATGCTCCTCGTCAGGCCGCGCGGCCTGTTCGGCCTGCAGGGGTTCCTCGAGTGAGCGCGCGCAAGCCGGACGCCGCGAGCGCAGTCGACGCGAGCGCGAACCACGCCGCCCCCACCAGGGGCTGGCTCCGCATCGGCTGGGCCGACATCGTCGTCCTCGTCATCCTCCTCGCGCTGCCCTACATCCTCACCGGGCTCGGCAGTTACGTGGCGCTCGGCAGCGCCATCCTGGTGTGGGGCCTGGCAGCGATGGCACTCAACCTGCTGCTGGGCTACACCGGAGCGCTCTCCTTCGGCCATGCCGCCTTCCTCGGACTCGGCGCCTACGCCGCCGGGCTGTCCCTCAAGCACATCGCGCCCAACACGCTGCTGGCGTTGCTCATGGGCATCGTCGTCGCGACGCTCGGCGCGATGCTCCTCGGCCTCTTCGTGACGCGGCTCAGGGGGATCTACTTCGCCACCTTCACCATCGCCTTCGGCCAGCTGTTCTACTTCGTCGCCTTCCAGTTCAACGAGCTCACCGGCGGCGACGACGGCCTGCGCGGCTTCAGCCGGCAGCCCATCGAACTCGGGCCCGTCCGCCTCGACGTCGTGCCGAGCACCTCCTACTACTACCTGGTCCTGGTCTGCTTCGTGCTCGCGGTCATCGTCATGCGGCGCGTGATCAACTCGCCCCTCGGCCGCTCGTTCACCGCGCTGCGCGAGAACGCCACGCGCGCCCGCTTCCTCGGCCTGCCCGTCGAGCGCTACCTGTGGGTATCGTTCGTGATCTCGGGCGGCATCGCGGGCCTCGCCGGCGCGCTCCTGGCGCTGCTCATCAACTTCGCGCAGGTCAACATGCTGTTCTGGACGACGTCGGGCGAGATGGTGATGATGGCCTTCCTCGGCGGCATCAGCAGCTTCTGGGGCCCGCTGGTCGGCGCGGCGTTCTACACCGTGCTGCAGGAGGTCCTCAGCAGCTACACCGCGAACTGGATGTTCTACCTCGGCTCGCTCTTCATCATCTTCGTGCTGTTCTTCCCCGGCGGCCTCGTCGGCTTCTTCCGGAGGCGCCGATGAGCGCGCTGCTCGAGGTCGCCAACATCTCGAAGAACTTCGGCCGGCTTGCGGCCGTCCACGACGTCTCGATGAGCGTGCAGAGCGGCGACATCCGCGCCATCATCGGCCCCAACGGCGCCGGCAAGACGACGTTCTTCAACCTCATCTCGGGCGTCACGCGCCCCGACGAGGGCAGCGTGAAGCTGGCCGGCCGCGTGATCACGAGGCTGCCAGCCCACCGCCGCATCGGGCTCGGCATGTCGCGGACCTTCCAGGTGCCGCACATCTTCAACGGCCTCACGGTGGCCGAGAACCTCAGGCTCGGCGTGGAGGCGTCGCTGGGTCTCAGCCACTCACCGTGGCTCGCGCGCGGCACGCAGCAGCGCATCGCGGCGCGGCTCGCCGAGGTGCTCGATCGCCTCGACCTCGTCGACAAGGCCGACAGCCTGGCGGGCGAGCTCGCCGCCGGCGATCAACGGGTGGTCGAGATCGGACTGGCGCTCACGATGAACGCCAAGCTGCTGCTGCTCGACGAGCCGACGGCCGGGATGAGCGACGAGGAGACCGAGGCCACCATCCGGCTGATACGGCAGCTCTGGGAGCGCGACAAGATGACCGTGATCTTCGTGGAGCACGACATGGGCATGGTGTTCGAGATCGCCCAGCGCATCACCGTGCTTCACCTCGGCGAGGTCCTGGCGGAAGGCACGCCCGCTGAGATCGCGGCGGACGAGCGGGTGCAGGCCGCCTACCTCGGCACCGAGGTGGCAGCGTGAGCGACGTCGTTCAGCCCAGCACCGACGTCGTGCTCGACGTCTCCGCGATCGACACGTACTACGGCAAGAGCCACATCCTGCACGGCGTCAGCCTCAACGTGCGGCGCGGCGAGCTGGTGCTCGTGCTGGGCCGCAACGGCGCGGGCAAGACGACGACCATGCGCAGCGTGCTCGGCCTCACGCCGCCGCGGCGCGGGACGATACGCCTGTTCGGGGAGGACTCGACGAGGCAGCCGCCGCACGTGATCTCCGGTCGTGGCGTCGGCTACGTGCCGGAGGGTCGCAGGATCTTCCCGCACCTCACGGTCGAGGAGAACCTGCTGTTGTCTTCCGGCAAGCGCTCCGGTCAGTGGGACATCGACGCCATCTACGAGCTGTTCCCCCGGCTGCAGGAGCGCCGCCGCTACAACGGCAGCCAGCTCTCGGGCGGCGAACAGGAGATGCTCGCCATCGCCAGGGCGCTGGTGCTCAACCCGGAGCTGCTGGTGCTCGACGAGCCGTCACAGGGACTGGCGCCCCTGATCGTCAGGCGCGTGATCGAGGTGCTGCAGCAGTTCCAGCAGACCGGCAAGTCCATACTGCTAGTGGAGCAGAACGCCAACATCGCGCTGCCGGTCGCCAACCGGGTGTACGTGCTCGACGACGGCCGCGTGTCGTACGACGGCGACGCCGCCACACTCATCGCCGACCCCGACCGCGTGAAGTCGCTGACCGGCGTGGGGAGCCGGTCGGGCCCGGAGGGCGGGTGACGCCCCTCGGTGTCGGCCCGATGTTGACCGCAGTGCGCGCCCATGCTGTACAATCGCTGTCGCGTTCGCGCCGCACGTTCACCTTGACGAGGCTCGGCAGCACGACGAGAAAACGAGGCCCCTTCGACTAGCGGTCAGGTCACGACCCTTTCAAGGTCGCGGCACGGGTTCGAATCCCGTAGGGGTCACCAAGACGGAGGCGTTCAAGCGGACGCCTCCCTCTTCATTCTTGGGGCCTCCTCACGACCCGCTCTGGTGAGATGCCGTGGCGGCCGGCTAGCGGCTGGCCCAGGCCAGGCCGCGGGTCACCATTGCCCACACCTGGGGGATCTCGAACTCGCTAGGCTCGTGGCCCAGCGCCAGGTAGAAGACCCTGCCCTGGCCCCAGCGGCGTTTCCATGCCACCGGCATCACCACCCCAGCCAGCCACGGCAGGTCGTCGCCGGAGAAGGTGGTCTCCGCCAGGACCTCGAGGCTCGGGTCGACGTGCATGTAGTACTGCTCGCTGGTGATCTCGAAGGGCTCGAGCCCGGCGGTGATCGGGTCGTCGACCGCGGTGAACCGCACCTGGTAACGCCGGAAGTTCCCGGGGTGGGCGACGAACTGGCCGCCGACCATCATCTTGTAGTCGAGGCTCTGACGGAACGCGTCGCCCATGCCGCCGTGCCAGCCGGCCAGGCCCGTGCCGCCTTCGACGGCCCTCAGCAGGTTGCGCTCCTGCTCGCCGGTGATCTCGCCCATCGTCCAGAGCGGGACGATGAGGTCGAAGCCGGCCAGGTCGGCGGCGTCGTCGAGGACCGCCAGCGTGTCGTGG
>CAZQVC010000051.1:12232-13743 GCA_964596625.1 uncultured bacterium
TGCGCCTCACGGTTTTCCAGCGCGCCGCAGCCGATCAGGGAGGTCTCGTGGCGGGAAGGTCGCCCGCCACCCTCGTGTATCGTTGGCGAACATGAGCCCTTACCGGAGTGAGTGTCAAGGTGGTTGACGGTCCCCACACAGCAACGAGCGAACCGGCCAGCACCGCCTTGCCGGGCGGGGCGTCAGCCGCTTCCGGTACCTCCCGGCGGGTCAACGTCGGCATCATCGGGGCCGGGAACATCAGCGACTTCTACCTGCGCATCGCCAAGGGCTTCGGCAACTTCGGCTTCACGGCGATAGCCGATCTCGACCCGGAGCGCGCCGCGGCCAAGGCCGACGCCCACGGCGTGAGGCCCGCGACCGTCGCCGAGCTGCTGGCCGACGACTCGCTCGACGTCGTGGTCAACCTCACGGTCCCGGCCGCCCACGCGGCCGTCAGCCGCGCCGTCATCGAGGCGGGCAAGCACGTCTACAGCGAGAAGCCGTTGGCCACCGACCGGCAAGACGCGAGGGCCTTGCTGGCGCTGGCCGAGGAGCGCGGGCTACGGGTGGGGTGCGCGCCGGACACGTTCCTCGGCGCCGGCCTCCAGACCGCGCGCGAGGTCATCGACGCCGGGCTCATCGGCCAGCCGATCGGCGCGACGGCGTTCATGATGAGCAGCGGTCCCGAGCGCTGGCACCCCGACCCCGCGTTCTTCTTCGCGCCGGGCGCCGGTCCGCTGTTCGACATGGGGCCTTACTACCTCACCGCGCTCGTCAACCTCTTCGGCCCCGTGGCTCGAGTCACCGGCTCGGCTGTCACGGGCCGCGCGAGCAGGACCATCCTGAGCGCGCCGCGCAAGGGGCAGGCGGTGAGCGTCGGCACGCCCACCCACGTCAGCGCCCAGCTCGAGTTCGGCAACGGCGCCGCGGCGACGCTCGTCACCAGCTTCGACAGCCCGGCTTCCGAGCTGCCGAAGTGCGAGGTCTACGGCACCGAGGCGACCTTGAGCCTGCCCGATCCCAACACCTTCGGCGGTCCGTTGCGGCTGCGGCGCGCCGACAGCAAGGAGTGGGAGGAACTGCCCCTGGGCCGGCCGTACGACGAGAACAGCCGCGGGCTCGGGTTGGCCGACATGATCGACGCGACCGCCAGCGGTCGACCCCATCGCGCCAGCGGCGAGCTGGCGTTCCACGTGCTCGACGTCATGGCAAGCGTCCTGGAGGCCGCCGGCGAGCACCGTTGGCTGGAGTTGGCCAGCGGCTGCGAGCGGCCGGCCGCGCTGCCCCGAAGCGTCAGCTACTAAGCGCGCCGAGCCTCCTCGGACCGGTGGCCGTCCGCCAGGCGGGGACGGCCGCTCACGCGCCGGCAGCGACCGGCAGGTCGTACGCCACGCGGAAGCCGAGGTGGCCGGTGGCGCTGTCCGCGGTGCTCGACGACCTCGCGGCCAGCCGGTAGCGGTTGCAGTACGACGCGTGACAGAGGTAGGAGCCGCCCTTCATCACGCGCAGCTCAGCGTGCGGCTCGCCGC
>CAZQVC010000051.1:13843-15717 GCA_964596625.1 uncultured bacterium
CGGCGCTCACCGCCCAGCGGTCCTCGCACCACTCCCAGACGTTGCCGACGACGTTGTAGAGGCCGAAGCCGTTCGGCTCGAAGGCGTCGACGGGCGCCGTGCCGTGGTAGCCGTCGCGCGCGTGGTCGCGCTTGGGGAACTCCCCCTGCCAGACGTTGCAGCGGTGGCGGCCGCCGTCGACCAGGCGGTCACCCCAGGGGAAGCGCTTCTGCGTCAACCCACCGCGGCCGGCGTACTCCCACTCGGCCTCGCTCGGGAGCCGCCCGCCGGCCCAGCGAGCGTAGGCTCGTGCGTCGCGCCACGACACATGCACCACGGGGTGCTCCTGCCGCCCCGCGAGATCGGAGGCCGGCCCGAAGGGGTGGCGCCAGTCGGCGCCCTCCACCACACGCCACCAGGGCGCGGCGGCGACCGCGCGCGTCGGCGGGTGGTCGGCCGGCAGGAAGCTGTGGAACACGAACGACCAGCCGAAGCGCTCGGCCTCCGTCGTGTAGCCGGTGGCGGCGACGAAGGCGGCGAACCGCCGGTTGCTCACCGCGTACCTGTCGATGGCGAAGGCGCCGACCGCGACCTCACGCACCGGCCCCTCCCCGTCGAGAGGGAACGTCGGCTCGTCGGTGCCCATGAGGAACGAGCCGCCGGGCAGCGAGACGGCCGCCGAGAGGTCGAGGCCCGCGGCACGGCGGCCGGCCGCGCTGTCGACGGGCGCGCTGCCCGTCGCTCCTTCGCGGCTCTTCGCGCCCGCCGGGCGGCCCGGTCCACAGCAGCCGCCCGCGCCGTCGCCGTCCAGGGGTAGTATCGCGCCGTTGGACATCTCACCCAAGCCTACCTGGAACCCCACAGGACCGGATTCCCGCGTCACCTGGCCAGCGGCCGCTCCGCGCGTCCTGTGCGTCGGTCTGAGCACCCTCGACCAACTGTGGCAGGTCGAGCGCTTCCCGCCGACCGGCTCGCGCACGCCGGCGGCGAGCCAGCGGACCTCGGGCGGCGGGCCGGCCGCTACGGCGGCAGTCGCCGCCGCCCGGCTGGGCGCGAACGTGAGCCTCTGGTCGAACCTCGGCGACGACCTCGCCGGCGACGTCGCAGCCCGTGAGTTGGAGGCGTTCGAGGTCGACGTCAGCGCCGTCCGCCGGCTGGCCGGCGGGCGCACGGCCGTGAGCGCGGTGCTCGTCAACCCCGCAGGCGAGCGCTACATCTTCCCGTACTTCGGCGATGCGCTCCGCGACGCGGCGCTGGAGGAGTTCCCTGCCGGCACGCTGGTAGGCGCGGACAGCGTGCTCGTCGACCTGCGCCTGCCCGGCCTCACCCGCGAGGTGCTGGCAGCGGCGACCGACGCCGGCGTGCCGAGCGTAGGCGACGTCTCGAACACGAGGAACCTCGAACTGACGGCGGGACTCGATCACCTGATCGCGTCCCAGGAGTGCGCGGCCGAGGTGCTGGGTCGCGACGACCCTCCCGCGGCGCTCGACGCCCTCAGGCGGCGTGCCGACCAGGTCGTCGGGATCACCCTCGGCGAGCGGGGCGTGATCCTCGACGACGGTGGCGGCCCCCTCACCCTCCCCGCCTTCCCCGTGACGGCCGTCGACACCAACGGCGCTGGCGACGTCTTCCACGGCGCGTACGCGTTCGGCGTCGCGTGCGGCTGGCCTCCGCTCGCATGCGCCACGGTCGCCTCCGCCACCGCAGCGCTGGCCTGCACGGGCGTCGGCCGGGAGGCGATCCCCTCGGCCCACGCGGTACGCCAGCTCCTCGCCGCGGCGGGTAATAATGGCGGCTGAGCGGCGGGGCGCCGCTGTCACGGGCGATTAGCTCAGCGGAAGAGCGTTCGCTTTACACGCGAAGGGTCGGGGGTTCGAATCCCTCATCGCCCACCA
>CAZQVC010000052.1:0-1383 GCA_964596625.1 uncultured bacterium
TCCCAGAGGCCGGCGTAGAGCTCCGGCAGCGGCCCTTGCTCGGCCATCGCGAGAGGTGCGGAGCCGCGCGGTGAGAGCTCGCCCTGCGGGCCAAGGCCCAGCACCACGACCTCGCTGAGGGGGGCGTCGCCGGCGTTGGTGAGTCGCTGGTCCGAGAGGCGCACGGGGAACTCCGCGACGGTGGGCGCCAACGCCACCAGCAGGGAGCGCCAGCGGGGCAGGGCGACGTGCAGGCCGGCGCGATCGAGCGAGTACGGCTGCGCACGCAAGGGCCTGGCTCCTCCCGGCACGTCGATGACGGCCGCCGGCAGCGTGAAGTACTCCCTCGTCTCGAGGCTGAGCGCCAGCGCCCCGCCGCCCAGCGCCACGGTGCGCTGTCCGACGAGCTCGGCTTCGGCGGGCCGCAGCGCGCGCCAGCCGGCGAAGGACAGCAACGCGGCCAGCAGCACCGCGGACACCAGCCCGGGAGCCGCGAACAGCCGCAGCAGAGCGATGACGACGAGGCTGAAGCCGGCCGCGACGGCGAGCACCAGCGCCAGCGGCGCCGGCGTCGGAGGCTCGACCAGTGGCGAGGCGGTGAGCGCGGCCAGCAGCTCCTCCCGGTCGGGGGATTCGAACGCCTGGACGGCAGAGACCGCGTCGACGGGTGCGCCGCTGGTCTCGGCGACGGCGCCGGCGCCCAGCCGCGTGAGGCGACCGTCCTTGAGCAGCTCTAGCTCACGGTGGCTGCTGGGCAGCTGACCGTGCAGGACCACGATCACTCCGCCAGTGGCGGCGGCGGCCACGGCCTCGAGTCGCGGGGCGGTGGCGGTGCCGTCGATGATCAGGCTGCGCACGCCGTCGTAGGCGTCCGGCGTGAGCGGCAGCTGGGAGGCCGTGAGGTCGATGACGCGCGCGTCGCTGGCGAACGCCGAGGCGTAGCGGCCCGGCTCGCGGCTGAGCACGAGGTCGAGAGGCCTGGCGTCCTGGTCGCGGTTGGAGACGCTGCCGCTGCCGATCACCCTGGCGTCGTTGGCGAGGCTCCAGGTGATGTTCTGGAAGCGCGGCACGTAGAGGCGCTCCTCGACCACGCTGACACCGCCGCCGCCCGAGACCGGCAAGGTGAGCACGGCTGGTATCGGGCCGCTGCGCAGGGAGCCCTGGTCGATGGTGACGGTGAGCACGCTGCCCGGCGGCACGTCGTTGGCGATCAGCCTCAGCGGGTTCCAGGCGTCAACCACAACCTGCTCGCCAACGCCGATCTCGAGCCGGTGATCCTGAGCCTCCACGAAGCCGGTGAGCAGCCACAGCGCCAGGACCGACACCAGCAATAGGGGTGCCCGGCGCCGCCCGTTGGAGGCCCAGGGGGCCGCTCTCACCATGCGCAGAGTATACGGGCGGCGA
>CAZQVC010000052.1:1483-7549 GCA_964596625.1 uncultured bacterium
CTCAGTCGCGCGGCAGGAACACGATGGCGCTGACCACGCGGCGCTCGCTGCTGCGGTTGACGACCTCGTCGTTGATGACCAACGTCGTGCTGCTGCCGCTGTCGAGGCGCATGGCGTCCGACGCGCCGAGGCTCTGGAACAGCCCGATGAGCTCGGCGGCCCTCATCGTCTCGGCCACCACCAAGAGGATCGACCCGTCGTCGTCGATGCCCACCGCGGCTTGCTGGGTGAGCGCGTCGAGGATGCGCTGTCCGGTGGGGAAGCCCTCCAGAACCGGCTCGTAGGCCGGCAGGCCGTCCTCCAGCAACAGGGGGCCGGCCTCCACCGCGTAACGCGCGCGGTCGAACACCGACGGCTCGATCCTGGTGTCGAGTATCACGCGGTCGCCGGTGTCGAGCAGCGCCAGTTGACGGTTGGTGGGCGGGTAGACGAGCGCGTACGCGTCGTCCCCGTCAGGCACCTGGCGCGGGCCGATCTTGTTCTCCACCACGATCCCGTCCTCGACCAATAGCACGCCCATGTCGGGCCGACCGGCCAACGCGCCGGGTGTGGTGAGGACGCCCACGCCGGAGGCGATGTTGCCGACCTCGATGCGGCCGAGCGAGGTGTGCAGCGAGATGCTGGCGCTGAGCCTGGCGATCGACGCCCCCGCGTCGGAGAAGGCGATGCTCGCGCGGTTGCGGCTGGGCAGCGAGAGCAGACCGCCGTCGATCAGCAGGTAACCGATCGCGTCGAAGGTCGCGGTGTTGAAGTAGCCGGCGTTGAGTGCGATCGACGCGCCCGAGGCGAGCTGGCGCACCGTACGCGGAACGTGGCTCTCCCCGACCACGCGGAACTCGCCGCTGCCGGGCTCGATTCGGACGACGTGGACCACCGAGCCTCCGGAGTTCGTGGGGTAGTTCAGGCGCCGGTACGTCACGCCCTCGGCCAGCTGCCTCTCCACCTCGGGCGCGGAGAGCGCCCGGCGCGGCACGACGTCGATGACCAGCCTGGCCGGGTCGGCGAGCGTGAAGTAGTCGTAGGTGAAAGCCGGTCCGCCGAGCCGCAGGGTGGTGCCTGCCGCGCTGCTCGAGAGGTTCAGCTCGAGGCCGGCGATGTCCTCGGGCGGTGCGGCGGGGAGCAGGAGCGAGGGCAGCGTCAGCTCGAGCTCCTGCCCTTCCGGCACCGTGCCACGCCCGTTCAGGCCCTCGAGGGCGATCGGTCGCACGCCGTCGAGATCGACCACGACCCTGACCTCGGCCTGGCCCGAGGTGCGCACGCCAGCGACCTTCGGGAGGTCTATGCCCAGGGCGTCCAGCGTGGCGGCGCTGAGCAGGACCTCGTCGTCGACGACGACGGGGGCGTCGACGGCGATGCCGGAGAGCCAGCCAAGGCCGGCGACGTAGGTCTCCTCGCGGTCGCCGTAGCGGATGACGATGGCGTCGCCCTGAAACGAGGCGCTGGCGCCTGGCAGCCGGTAGAGGTCCTCGCTGGGCGAGATAAGGCCGCCGCCGGATGGCGCCGCCAGCCCGCCGTCAGGCCCGCCAGCGACGTGGCCGGTGGAGTCCTGCCCGAGGGCGGTGCCGAACGCCGCGAGGCAGGTCAGTAATGCGGCGGCGAGAAGGGTTCTAGGCCCGTGAGATGCAGACATCGCCGGCGAGTGTTCCAAGCCGCTGCCTGAACATCGTGAGAGTCTCATGGGGTGAGGATGAGTCCGAAGGGCCGGGCCGTGCGTCGGGAGCGCCTGGTTACGCGCCGGCCTCAGATCGCGTGGAACAGCGTCATTATCGGCTCGATGCCGATGGGGCCGCCCAACACCTGGCTGAGGCCGAGCTCGAGGCGGTAGGCCTCGACGTCCCTGCGGTTGAAGGTGAGAGCACCGGAAGCGAGCGCCTGGCGTCTCATGTTCGAGACCGGCTCGCTCAGCATGTCGACGACGGTGAGGTGCGGACCTAGCACCTCGACCGGCACCTTGTGCCCGGCCTCGAGCCGCACCACGAGGTCGGCCTGCTCGAGCATGGTGCGCGCGACTGGGTCGGCGCCGGCGCGGGCCAGCAGCGCGGCGCCGGCGCCGTTCGGCAGGACCCGCTCCGCCGCTACCCGGTCGTTGGCCAGCACCGTGAGGCTCGCCGCGCCGAGGCTCACCACCGCGCGCGCGATGGCTCTGGCGGTGGGGCCCGCGCCGAGGATGACGACCTTGGACCCGGCGGCGTCCCAGCGGTGGGCGCCGAGCAGGGCGGCGAGGGCGCGGCCGAGGCTGTGGTCGGCGATGATCCCCGCCTGGGTGACGGTGAGGGTGTCGGCGGCTCCCAGCTCCTGGGCATCAAGCGAGCTGCGGTCGGCGAGGCGTTGGGCCTCCAGCTGGCGCTCCTCGTCGAGGATTAGCGCTCCGGCGAAGTCGAGGCGGGGGAGCCCGCGCAGGAGGTCGGCCATCGACCCGCTCGGCACGGGGTGAAGGTGGAAACGGCCCGCGGCGTCGCGAAACGTCCGGATCGCGTGTTGCACATCGGGGTCGTCGCTGACGAGGGCTACCAGATGCATCGGCACAGCTTAACAGCCCGGCTCACGTCGGTCTCATTATCGAAGCAGCGTTATACTCACCGACCATCTGACGGTCAGCTGTCAAGCCTGGCCGAGCCTGAGGTGAATCGACGATGCATGTAGTACTGCCAGACGGCAAGAGCCTGGAGCTGCCCGAGGGCGCCAACGGCGCCGACCTCGCCGCGGCGATCGGTCCGGGCCTGGCCAAGGCCGCCCTAGGAGTCCGGGTCAACGGCAAGCTCTCGGACCTGCAGAGCACGCTGGAGGACGGCGCCGACGTCGCCGTCGTCACCAAGCGCGACGGGGACGCGATCACGCTTCAGCGCCACACCTTGGCGCACGTCCTGGCTCAGGCGGTGAAGGAGTACTTCGTCGCCCAAGGCTTCGAGCCGAGCTCGGTCCGCATGGGCATCGGGCCGGTGATCGAGAACGGCTTCTACTACGACTTCGACCTGCCACGCTCGCTCACCCCGGAGGACCTCGAGGCCATCGAGGAGCGGATGCGAGCGATCGTCGAGGCCGACCTGCCGCTGCGGAAGTACGCGCTGCCGCGCGAGAAGGCTCTCGAGCGCTACGTCGCGGCCGGCGATCCTTACAAGGTCGAGCTGATCGAGGACCTGCCGGAAGGGGAGAGGATCACCTTCTACGAGCAGGGGGGTGAGGACGGCTTCACCGACCTCTGCCGAGGCCCGCACGTGCCGTCGACCGGCGCGGTGCCGCGGCACTTCAAGCTGATGAGCGTGGCCGGGGCGTACTGGCGGGGCGACGAGAGCCGCCCGATGCTGCAACGCGTCTACGGCGTGGCGTTCGCGACCAAGGAGGAGCTCGAGAAGCACCTCTGGCAGCTGGAGGAGGCCAAGAAGCGCGATCACCGCAAGCTGGGCGCCGAACTGGACATCTTCGTGCTCGACGAGGACGTCGGCCCAGGACTGCCGCTGTGGATGCCGCGCGGCGCGATCATGATCGACGAGATCGAGCGTCTGGCCAAGGACATGGAGGACGCCGGCGGCTACCAGCGCGTGCGCTCCCCGCACCTCACCAAGGAGGCGCTGTTCCTGAAGTCCGGCCACCTGCCGTACTACGAGGAGTCGATGTTCCCCGCCATGGAGGTCGACGACGAGACCAGGTACTTCATCAAGCCGATGAACTGCCCGTTCCACCACAAGATCTTCGACGCCAGGCCGCGGAGCTACCGCGAGCTCCCCATGCGCCTCACCGAGTACGGCACCTGCTACCGCTACGAGGACTCCGGCGCCCTGATGGGCCTCATGCGGGTGCGCTCGATGCAGATGAACGACGCGCACATCTACTGCACCGAGGAGCAGTTCAGCGAGGAGTTCATCAAGGTGATCGAGCTCTACCTCGCCTACTTCGAGCTGTTCGGCCTCGAGGACTACGAGATGCGGCTGTCGAAGCACGCCAAGGAGGGCCTCGGCAAGAAGTACGTCGACAACGAGGCGCTGTGGCTGAAGACCGAGGACATGGTCCGCCAGGCGATGCTGCAGGCGGGGGTGCCGTTCGTCGAGGAGGAGGACGAGGCGGCGTTCTACGGGCCGAAGATCGACGTGCAGGTGAGGAGCGCCATCGGCCGCGAGTTCTCCTTGGCGACCAACCAGGTCGACTTCGCCGTGCCCGAGCGGATGGGGCTCAGCTACGTCGACGACCACAACGAGCGCAAGACGCCGCTGGTCATCCACCGCGCCCCGCTCTCCACCCACGAGCGCCTCATCGGCTTCCTCATCGAGCACTTCGCGGGAGACTTCCCGGTCTGGCTGGCGCCGGAGCAGGTGCGCCTCGTGCCCATCGCCGACCGGCACGTCGCCTACGCCGACCGCGTGGCCAGCCAGCTGACGGCCGCCGGGCTGCGCGCCGAGGTCGACGCCAGCAACGAGCGCATGAACGCCAAGGTGCGCGACGCCGAGCTCTACAAGGTGCCGTACATCGCGATCGTCGGCGACAGCGAGGAGCAGGCCGGCACCGTCAGCTTCCGCAGCCGTCAGGAGCCCGAGCGCAAGGGCGTGAACGTCGACGCCTTCGTCGCGCACCTGGCGGACGCCGCCAGGCGCCGGTTGCTGAAGGTCGAGCCTCTGGCCGGCTAGCGCTCGCCTCGCGCCGAGCCGGCCCAGCGTGCCGCCGGCGTCGCCGGCCGGCTAGCGCGCGTAGATCGTGACCCGCTCCATGACGTCGGGCTGGACGCCGCGCTGGCCCGGGTCGATGCGCTGGATGCGATCGAGCACCTCTTCGCCGTCCACCACGCGGCCGAACACGGTGTGCCTGCCGTCGAGCCAGGGGGTGGGGATGAACGTGATGAAGAACTGCGAGCCGTTGGTGCCCGGCCCGGCGTTGGCCATGCTGAGGACGCCCTTGGCGTCGTGCGGGCGCATGGGGTCGAACTCGTCGCCGAACTGGTACCCAGGCCCCCCGGTGCCGGTGCCCGTGGGGTCGCCGGTCTGCGCCATGAAGTCCTCCAGCACGCGGTGGAAGACGATGCCGTCGTAGTAGCGGTTGAGCGCGAGGAAGACGAAGTTGTTGACCGTCTGCGGCGCGGAGTCGCGGTAGAGCTCGACGACGATGGTCCCCTTGTTGGTGTCGATGGCGGCGTAGTACTGCGCGCCCTCCTCGAGCACCTGCTCCGGGCTCGCGAAACGCGTCTTGCGCTCCTCGCTCAGCGGCTCGATCTGGCGTAGTTCGTTTAGGTCGATGCGATCACTCATCTGCTTGCCTTCCCGCCGGCCTCTCGGTGGCCGGCGTGGGGGACGGGTCGCCCCTTGCGTTCCGCCTGTGCAGTCGGCGGCTCTAGGACGACGGGCGCTGGCCGATCACCACGTTGAGCAGCGTATCGGGCTGGTTGAAGAAGCCGTAAGCGGGGTTCTGGCCGAGCTGGCCGAGCACGCCCCGGTAGCCGGCGACGGTGAAGGACTGGCCGGCGACCGGGGTGGTGCCGACCAGCTCGGCGATCGCCGACTCGACGGTCTGGTCCGGCTCGCCCGGCAGCTCTATGCCTCGCTCCGCGAGGGCCGCGAGCGTCTCGTCCGGCGTGACCACCGCGCTGGGGTTCGCCGGGTCTACCCGGGCGATCTGGGAGAGCAGCTCCTCGCCCTGGATGACGTGGCCGAAGATGGTGTGCGCGCCGTTGAGCCACGGTGTCGGCGCGAAGGTGATGAAGAACTGCGAGCCGTTGGTGCCGGGTCCGGCGTTGGCCATGGCCAGCAGGCCGGCCTCGTCGAACACCAGTCCCTCGACGATCTCGTCCTCGAACTGGTAGCCGGGTCCGCCCGAGCCCGTGCCCGTGGGGTCGCCGGTCTGGGCCATGAAGTCCTCCAGCACGCGGTGGAACGGCACGCCCTGGTAGTAGCGGTTGAGCGCCAGGAAGACGAAGTTGTTGACCGTCTGTGGCGTGCGATCCTCGTAGAGATCGACGACGATGTCGCCGCGGTTGGTGCTGAGCACGGCCACGTAATCCGTGCCGTCCTCCAACACCTGCTCGGCCTGGTCGAAGACGCGTTGCGGGGTCTCGCTGAGGTACGCGACAGGCTCGAAGCCCTC
>CAZQVC010000052.1:7649-13443 GCA_964596625.1 uncultured bacterium
GCGGCGTCTGCGGTCGTGGCGTCCTCGCCGGCGTCAGCGGAGCCCTGGCCGGCGGCTTCGCCCGCCGGGTCGCTCGCCGTCTCGGAGGTGGGGTTCGCGCTGGCCTCACCCTCGGCGCTCACGCTGGTGGGCGTCGCCTGGTTGCCGGCGCGGTCGCGAGCCAACCAGAAGCCGCCGACGACGATCAGGCCGACGGCGAGGAGTAGCGCGACTACCCGCATGGTGGCCTCGTCGCATGTCGTGGTCTCGTCATGACAGGGGAGTCTACCCGCAAAGTGCGCGGGGTCACGTAAGAGTCGCGTAAGAACGCTGCGAGAAAGCCGTCAGGTTCCACTTCATACGCTGCAGCCATGCTCTTCAACGATCTTCTCAAGTCGGCGGTGGAACGGGGCTCCTCCGACCTCCACCTTCACGTCGGCCTGCCGGCGATGATCCGCCTCAGCGGCAAGCTCGTCCCCCTCACCGAGGTCAAGATCTCCCCGCGCGCCACCGAGTCGCTCGTCGACATGATGTGCAACGACAAGCAGAAGGCGCACTTCGCGGAGAAGCACCAGGTCGACCTGGCCTACAGCGTGGCGGGCCTCGGCCGCTTCCGCGTCAACCTCTTCCGTCAACGCGGCAGCGTCAGCGCCGTGCTGCGGGTGATCAACTCCAACGAGCAGGCCCTCAGCGTCGTCAGCCTCCCGCAGGAGACCATCGACTACTTCCGCGACTTCGAGAAGGGCATGGTGCTGGTCACCGGCCCGACCGGCTCGGGCAAGTCGACGACCCTGGCGCGCATCGTCGACGAGATCAACGTGCAGCACAGCAAGATGATCGTCACCGTCGAGGACCCCATCGAGTACCTGCACCGCTCGAAGTCGTCGGTGGTCGTGCAGCGCGAGCTCGGCGTCGACGCCCCGTCGTTCTCCGAGGCCCTGGTCGCCGCGATGCGGCAGGATCCCGACGTCATCATGATCGGCGAGATCCGTGACCACGCCACCGCCGCCGCGGCGTTGAGCGCCGCCCAGACCGGTCACCTGGTGTTCAGCACGCTGCACACCCAGGACTCGGTGCGCACCGTCAACCGCATGATCGAGCTGTTCCCGCCTCACGAGCGCGACACCGCCAGGATCCTCTTCGCCGAGTCGCTCGTGGGCATCGTGTCCCAGCGCCTGCTGCCGCGCGCCGGGGGCCAGGGCCGCGTGGCAGCCACGGAGATCCTCAAGGGCACCCTGCGGGTGAAGGACCTGATTCGCGACGAGGACCGCACGCCGGAGCTCTACGACGTGCTCAAGGAGGCGCGCCTCGACGGGATGCAGTCGTTCGACGACAACCTCGCCGAGCTCTACGCGACCGGCGTGATCGACTACGAGACCGGCTACAACGCCGCGACCAGCAGCCAGGCCTTCAAGATGGCGGCGACGCAGGTCGACGTGAGGCGCACGCAGCAGGAGGTCGCCGTCAGCTAGGGAGCTAGAACGGCACCTCGACCGGCACCTCGCGCGGACCGAACGGTCGGCTGGCCTTCCTCGCCAGCAACGCCTGCCGGTCGATGGTGAGGCCGACCTTCAGCCAGGGGCAGGCCGCCCGCAGCTCGTCGAGCATGTCGGCGTCGACCCTCACGCCGTCTACCTGGTAGAGGTAGCGGCCGTCGTCCGAGTTGACCTCGAGGCGCACGGGCGTCCGTCCGCTGAGGTCGTCGAGCAGCGAGCGCAGCTCGAGGAGCTGAAGCTGGGCCACCCGGTCGAGGTCGAAGCGCAGCACCGCCACCTCGGGCGCGGTGTTGGCGTCGTCGCCCTCGCCGCGCAGGTCCCAGCGGATCAGGCGCTCCGCTACCAGGCGCGTGGCCTCGCCGTCTTCCGAGACCTCGGTCACCAGGACCGCCGGCTTGTCCTCCTCGAGCAGGTGGGCGATCTCGTCGTAACGGCGGCTGAACGCGACGACCTCGCGGCTGCCCGACTCGTCGGCGAGCTCGAAGCGGGCCATCATCGAGCCCTTCCTCGTGGGGCGCTTGACCACGTTCTGGATCAGGCCGGAGAGGACCACCTTCACGCGGCCCGGCTCGCTCTGGGCCAGCTCGCGGTAGTGGTCGTCGACCTGGGCGATCTGGCAGCTGGCGGCCTCCGGCAGGCCGGGGTACGAGGCCATCGGGTGGGCGCTGATGTAGATGCCGAGCGCCTCCTTCTCGAACCGCAACAGGGCGAGCTCGTCCACCTCGCCGGGGTCTTCGAGGTCGGGCGTGGCGCTCACGCTGTCGCCGAAGAGGCTCGACTGGCCGTGCGCGCGCTGCTCGCGCGCCGAGGCGCCGTAGCGGACGGCGGTGTCGAGTGAGGCCAGCAGCGCCGCCCGGCCGGCGAGCATGTCCTCGCCGGCGGAGGAGGTGAGCCGGTCGAAGGCGCCGGCCTTGACCAGGTACTCGACCGCCCGCTTGTTGACGACGGCGCTGTCGATGCGGCTGCAGAAGTCGAAGAGGTCGGCGAAGGGCCCGCCGCGGTCGCGCTCGGCGAGGATGTGGTCGACCGCGCCCTCGCCCACGTTCTTGATGCCGTAGAGCCCGAAGCGCACGACGTCGTCGACCGGCGTGAAGTCGGCGCGCGAGAGGTTGATGTCGGGGGCGAGCACCTCGATGCCGAGGTGCCGGGCGTCGGCGATGTAGTGCGCGACCTTGTCGGAGTCGCCACGCTCAACGGTGAGCAGCGCGGCCGCGAACTCGACGGGGAAGTGCGCCTTGAGGTAGGCCGTCTGGTAGGAGAGAAGCACGTACGCCGCGGCGTGCGACTTGTTGAAGCCGTAGCTGGCGAAGCGCTCCAGGAGGTCGAAGATCCTGTCGGCCTCCTTGGCGTCGATGCCGTTCCTGCCGGCCCCCTCGCGGAAGACAGCGCGCTGCCGCTCCATCTCGTCGGCCTTCTTCTTGCCCATCGCGCGGCGCATGATGTCGGCCTGGCCCAGCGTGTAGCCGGCCACCGCCTGCACGATCTGCATCACCTGCTCCTGGTAGACGGGGATGCCGTACGTCTCGTCGAGGATCGGCGCGAGCAGCTTGGCCGAGTTGGGGAAGTCGGTGTAGTCGACCTCTTCGAGCCCGTGGTGCCGCCTGATGTAGGCGGGGATGTTCTCCATCGGGCCAGGACGGTAGAGCGAGTTGACGGCGATGAGGTCCTGGATGCGCTTGGGCTTGAGCTTGCGCAGCGTGTCGACCATGCCGGGCGACTCGAACTGGAACACGCCGGCCGCCTCGCCGCGGGAGAGCAGCTCGAAGACGGCTGGGTCGTCCTGCGGGAAGGCGTCAGGGTCGAGGTCGAGGCCGCGGGAGTCCTTGATGATGCGCTGCGCGGCCTCGATGAACGAGAGCGTGCGCAGCCCGAGGAAGTCCATCTTGATGTAGCCGAGGTCCTCGACGGAGCTCATGTCGTACTGCACGACCACCGGCCCGTCACCGCTGCGGAAGACCGGCGCCAGATCGGTCACCGGGTCGCGGGCAATGACCACGCCTGCGGCGTGAACCGAGGCGTGGCGGGTGAGCCCTTCGAGGGCGCGCGCGACGTCGATGTAGCTCTTCGAGCCCTGCTCGTAGAGGTCGCGCAGCTCCGGGACGCTCTGCAAAGCGTCGTCGATCTTCACGCTGCGACCCTGGACGATGGGCACCAGCTTGCTGACGCGGTCGGACTCGGCGTACGACACGTCGAGGACCCGCGCGGCGTCGCGGATCGCGGCGCGCGACGCCATGGTCCCGAACGTCGCGATGTGCGCGACGCGCTCGTCGCCGTACTTCTCGCGCACGTAGTCGATGACCTCGCCGCGCCTGACGTCTGAGAAGTCGATGTCGAAGTCGGGCAGCGAGATGCGCTCGGGGTTCAAGAAGCGCTCGAAGAGCAGCCCGAAGCGCAGCGGGTCGATGTTGGTGATGCCGATCGCGTACGCGACGATCGAACCCGCTCCTGAGCCGCGGCCGGGGCCAACGCTGATGCCTTGAGACTTCGCCCAGTTGATGAAGTCGGCGACGATCAGGTAGTAGTCCGCGAAGCCCATGGAGATGATCACGGCGAGCTCGTACTCGCTGCGCTCGAGCACGGTCCAGGCGTCGGCGTCCTCGGCCTGCCGCGAGCCCGCGTCGGCCAGCACCTCCTTGAGCGCCGTGACGTGCGGGTAGCTGTACCCGCCGCGCAGCCGCAAGGACGCGGCTGTTTCGCCCTCGAGCTCCTCCGGCGCCAAGCGGCTCGCCTCACCGGCCTTGGCCAGGGCGAGCAGGACGTCGTCGAGCTCCGCGCTCTGGGGCGTCGCCCCGGGCGGCAGCGAGTTCCGAGCGACGCTGGTGCGCTCCTCGGCCAGGGCCGCCGCGAGGTACTCGCGCAGCACGTCTTCGGTGAGGGTCGGGTAGCGCTGCATGAGGCCGCGGTAGGTGTCGACGCGCAGCTTGTCGGCCAGGGTGATGCCCTCCGGCAGCTTCAGCTCCGGCATCTGGTAGACCCGCTTGTCGCCGATGGGCAGTTCGAGCTCGACCATGTCGGCGACCGCGTTGGTGTTGTCGATCGCCCCGGGGAACTCGGCGTCCGGGATGACGGCCGCCATCTCGTCGGGCGACTTCACGTAGAACTGGTCGCAGGGGAAGCGCATGCGGTCCTCGTCGGCGACCATCGCCTTCGTCTGGATCGCGAGCAGCACGTCGTGGGCGTGCGCGTCCTCACGCCGTACGTAGTGGCCGTCGTTGGTCGCGACCATGCCGACGCCGTACTTGTCGGCCAGCTGCCGCAGCACGGGGTTGAGGCGCCGCTGCTCCTCGAGGCCGTGGTTCTGCAGCTCGACGAAGAAGTTCTCGCGGAAGATGTCGAGGTGCTCCTTGAAGAGCCGCTCGCCCTCCTCCTCGCCGAGATCGAGGATGGCTCGCGGGATCTGCGCCCCCAGGCAGCCAGAGAGGGCGATCACGCCCTCGGAGTGCTCGCGCAGCAGCTCCATGTCGACACGGGGCTTCATGTAGAAGCCTTCGAGGAAGGCGCGACTGGAGAGCTTGCAGAGGTTCTGATAGCCCTTGAAGTCGCGCGCCAGTAGCGTGAGGTGGTAGTAGCCGCCGTCGAGCTTGCTCGAGCCGCGCCGCTTCTCGAAGCGCGACCCCGGCGCCACGTACGCCTCGAAGCCGATGATCGGCTTGACGCCCGCCTTGCTGGCCGTCTTGTAGAACTCCACGGCGCCGTGCATGTTGCCGTGGTCGGTCATGGCGACCGCCGGGCGGTCTGGTGAGGTCTTCTTGACCCAGTCGATCAGCTCGGAGATGCGCGCAGCGCCGTCCAGGAGGCTGTATGCGGTGTGTTGGTGGAGGTGGGCGAAGCGCGTTACCGGGCCAGGCATGACCCGAGTCTAACGCGGCTCACCCGCCCGTCACCCGCCCGCATGGGCGGCTTCATCCGACCCCCCGGGCGGCCTCGCCCGGCCGGACGCGCGGCTTCAATCGGCCGGCTGGGCGACCTCCCCGTAGGCGTCGAGGGCCACGATCGAGTGGGCGTACGCGCCGCCGGCGCGCATCTCGGCTGCGACCCAGATCGCCTCCATGAGCTCCTCCGGCGTGGCTCCCGCCCGCTTGGCCTGCTTGGTGTGGCCCTGGATGCAGTAGGGGCACTGCGTCACGTGCGCGACCGCTACCGCGATCAGCTGCTTGGTCTTGGCATCGATGGCGCCGGGCGCGAACACCTGCTTGCTGAACTCGCGCCACGCCTTGCTCGTCTCGGGGACGAGTTCGGCGCGCCGGTCGGTGAGGTCCTTGGTGGCAGCGGGCAGGTGTAGTGGCTTCGAGCCTGGCATGTCGCCTCCTTCGGTGACG
>CAZQVC010000052.1:13543-15687 GCA_964596625.1 uncultured bacterium
CACCAGCTGGTTGAGCCCCTGGATGGCGGCGAAGGCGACGCCGTCGCGGTCGATCGTGCTGATGGAGGTCTCGTCGGCGCCGACCCCGAAGGCGGCGCTGAAGTCCTGAGCCATGGGGCCGATGTGCCGGACCTCGGGGTCGTCGAGGTACGACCAGAAGCTGAGCGGCAGCTCGCTGAGGCTCTCGAGCACGGCGACGGCGTCGACCGGCGCGTGAACGGTCTTGGCGGCGGCGTCGGAGTTCTCCGCCAGGGAGCCGGCGATGGTGAGGTTGCCGTTCTCGGCGACGGCCAACACCTGCTCTCTCACACCGTTCACGACCAGGAAGTGGCTGATGTCGTTTCCGTCGGCGTCGAGCTCGACGATCACGTCGTTGTTGCTGGTGAGGTAGAGGTCGCTGCCCGAGTACTGCGGGTCGGAGCGCAGGCGCCCGGCGGCACTGCCGGCACCGTTGCCGGCGAGTATGAGGTCGGGGGTAGAGTCCGTCGCGCCCATCGCCACCAGGCCGGCGACCTCACCGCGGAAACGTCCGCCGTAGACGTCGGCCGCTTCCACGTTGACTCCGGTGTTCGCCGAGCCGACGTAGAGACCGCTCGCCAGGCTGCTGCTCACGTAGAGCGCGCTGCCCAGTGCGGAGTCGATCCTCACGCCGTTCTGGTTCACCGCTCCCACGTGCAGGCCGTTCTCGGCCGCCTCACTGACCAGCACGCCGCTCTTGCCGGCGCTGTCGACCATCACGCCGTGCTGGTCGGCGTCCAGGACACTTAGGCCGTGTTGGCCTACGTTCTCGGCCACGAAGCCGCTGTTGCGCGCTTTCTCGACGACCACGCCGTGTGCGCCGTAAGTGCCTTGAGCGCCGGCGTTGCGCACCCTGATGGATGTGCCCCCGGTGGCTGGCATGTCGAGGCCGATGTGAGAGGCGGTGACGCTGATGCCGAACCCGCCCGAGCTAACCGTCATCCCCAGCCCTCCGCCCTGGTAGGTGATACTGAAAGCGGGCGGACCGTCACTGACGGTGCCGGAGAAGGGTAGCGAGAACCCACCGGAGTCCTGGCACGAGACGCTGCCGTCGGCGGCGATCGCGCGTATGGCCGTGTCCGCCGGGCAGCTCTCCGACACACGCGCCTGCTTGGCCTCGTCGAGCGCCTCGAGGGCCGCGCCGGCGGCATCGAAGTTCGCGTTGAGCAGGTCGTTGAACGCGCTCGCCGACACCACCTGCCCCTCCTTGAAGTCGGCGCCGGTGAAGCTGACCTGCGCGGCCACGTAGAAGCCGGCCAGGCAAGCCACGAGCAGCGCGCAGTTGATCAGAATCCGTAGTCGTCGGTTCACGTGATGATCCTCTCCTCAGCGGCCGAAGACGCAGTCGCCGAACGTCTGGTCTCCGAACAAGCACGTCTCGAGTTCTTGCGTGCCGGTGGTGAAGGTGAAGGTGTGAGCGGCCGCCAGCCCGTTGCCAGCCAGGTCGACCGCTGACTGATCGACCGTGACCTTGTATGCGGTCTTTGCGGTGAAGCCGCCCGCGGGATGACAGGTGACGCTCGTCGAGGTCGGGTTCCACTGGAACTCGCAGTCGACCGCCGGCGTGATCGCGATCGCCGCCTCGGTGGCCGCGCGCTGCATGGGCTCGGAGAACGCCACCAGCACGTGGTAGTTGACCGCGACGTCGGTGCTGTCGGCCGGCGGCTCGGTCCGCACGACCTCGGGTGGCACGACGTCGGTCTCTTGCCCGGGCCCAGGAGTCGCCTGCACCACAGCGGAGCGCGCCGACTCGGCGCCGGCGCGGTCGACTGCGCTCACGGCGTAGTGGTAGGTGACGCCGTTGCTCACCGAGTCGTCGGTGAACTCCTCGGTGCCGGCGGGCACGCTGGCCAGCTGGCTGAGCGCGCTCGCCTGCACGCCTCGGTAGACGCGGTAGCTCGCCAGGTTCGCGGCGGTAGAGGCGTTCCAGGAGAGGCTGACCTGGCCGTCGCCGGCCGTCGCCGCCAATCCGGTGGGTGCGTCGGGGGGCGGGTCCGCGCCGCTGTCGGTCTGACAGGCGGCGAGAAGAAGGAGCGTGAGAAGACAAGATCCGAACCTGCGCACTGGTGCCTCCTTGGGGCGATTAAAGGCTCGGAGGCGTTACACGCTCGTTACGCCTCGCTGGC
>CAZQVC010000053.1:0-2810 GCA_964596625.1 uncultured bacterium
GAGACGAGGGCCGAGCTCGCCGTGGTGAGCGGCCTGACCAAGCCGACCGTGTCGACGCTGGTGCAGGAGCTGCTGGCCGAGGGTTACCTCAGCGAGCGCGGCTTCGGGCGCTCCAGCGAGAGCGGGGGCAAGCGACCGACGCTGCTGCGGTTCGAGCCGGGCGCGCGTCAGGTGATCGGCGTCAGCGCGGTGGGGCGCAGGGTGCTCGGCGTGATCTCCGACCTCGCGGGCGAGACGACGGCCCTGCACGTCAGGGAGCTCGAGCCGGGGGAGAGCCCGCTCGACGACGACACCGCGGTGCGCGACGTGGTCTGTGGCCTGCTGCCCCAACTCGACGCGCCGCTGCTGGCCATCGGGGTAGGCCTGCCCGGCGCCGGCGCCGGGCACGAGATCGCCGGCGAGCTGGCCGAGGTGTTCGGGGTCGGCGTCCACCTGGGCAACCAGGCGGAGCTGAGCGCGCTGGGCCAGCTGGCGTACGCCGACGGCGTCGAGCAGGGCGACACGCTGGTAAACCTGATCGTCGATCGCGGCGTCGAGATGGGCGTGGCCATGGCCGGCGGCCGGGTGCACTACGGCAGCGACCTCGGCGAACTGGCGCCGTCGCCTGGCGCCCCGACCCTGGGCGAGGCGCTCTCGTGGGACGCCGTGAGGGCGCGTGTTCAAGGGGTATTGGAGACCGCCGGGCCCGCTGGCGACGCGACGCGCGGCGTGGGCGGTGGCGTCAGCTACCTCAAGCTGCGGGCCGCGTCCGAGGGCGGCGACGAGGCCGCGTCGGCGCTCATCGACGAGCTGGCCGCCGGTCTCGCCCCGCTGCTCGGCTGGGTCGTAGCGACCCTGCGCCCGCACCAGGTCTCCCTCGGCGGCCGGCTGAGCGACCTCGGCCTCGGGTTCCTGGAAGCCGTCAAGGCGCGCGCCAGCGCCCTGCTGCCGGCCGACGACCTCGGGCCTGTCGAGCTGAGCCTGGCGTACTCCGACCAGCTGAGCGCGATGGGCGCGGTGGCGCTCGCCATCCAGGCGGAACTGGAGCTGTTGCTGCCGTGAGCGTCAGCCCCCTCCCGACCTCCGAGGAGCGCCAGCGCACCCTCGTGGACGGCGCCCTCGGTCTGTTCACGAACAAGGTAGACGGGGTCTTCCAGGGCAGCGTGATCCGGGGCGCCACCGAGGTCGTCGAGGCCGCTGGCCTCGAGCTGGTCATCCACGAGCTGGCCCAGCCGCCACGGCGACCGGGGTCGGTGCTCGAGCTGGCCGGCGGCACGCGCGGCTCGCTGGTGCTGGCCAACGTGCTCAGCGACGCTGCGCTGACGGGGCTCGTCGGCTCCGGCCACGCGGTCACGCTGGTGAGCCACAGGGCGCCAGGGCTCGACGCGCCGGCGGTGCTCCACGACAACCGCCAAGGCATGAGGCAGCTGGTCGAGCACCTGGTCGCGGACGGCCGCCGCGGCTTCGTCTACGTCGGCGGCCACCTCGGTCAGCTGGACGGCAGGGAGCGTCAGCGCGCGTTCGAGGAGGAGCTGATGCGCCACTCGCTCACCGCCCCGGCCGACCACTTCCTGCGCGGAGACTTCGAGCCGGAGCTGGCCGCAGCCTCGACCAGGGAGTTCCTGGCGAAGAGACCGGCGTTCGACGCCGTCGTCGTCGCCGACTACCTCATGGCCATCGCGGTGTGTGAGGTCGTGCGCCGGGCGGGGCTGCAGATCCCCGAGGACGTCTCGGTCGTCGCCTTCGGTGACGGGCCGGAAGCCGCCGCGGCCGGGCTCACCGTCGTCGGAGCCGACGTCGTCGAGCTGGGCCGCCGCAGCGCGAGACAGTTGCTGGCGCAGGTGCGAGGGGAGCGTGTGCGCGGGTTCACGCTGATCCGCACGCGGCTGATGGTGCGGGAGAGCTGAGCGTCGAGCCGACCAACCTGCAATGAAAAGGTTGCACATTGAACGCAGATGTGCAATCGTGCGGTTGCACATCGAGGAGGAGTCGCATGAGCAACCCAGCAGACGCACGGCAGGCCGCCATCCCGGACAGCATCGACCGCCAGATCGTCATCGAGGCCGACGCCCAGAAGGTCTACGAGCTCGTCGCCCGCCCCGGTTGGTGGATCAACGAGGGCAGCATCACCGACAACCTGACCTCCACCGAAGGGGACGTGAGCACCGTGACGCACCCGAAGTACGGCTCGTTCCGCATTCGCACGGTCGAGGCGCGGCCGCCGCACTACGTCTCGTTCCGCTGGCTGGGCGGCGACCAGGCCAACGAGGCCCTCGAAGCGGTGCCGGGCACGCTGGTGGAGTTCTGGATCGAGGAGCGCCCCGCCGGCGGCGTGACGCTCCGGGTGCTCGAGAGCGGCTTCGGCGCCCTGCCGGTGTCCGAGGAGCAGCGCCGCCGGAACGTCGAAGACAACACCGAGGGCTGGGAGCTCGAGCTCGCCGCGGCCAAGGCCCACATCGAAGCGGCGTGAACGCGCCCGGTTCAGCGTCCGCTGGCTCCGCCTCGGCCCAGGAGTTGGCGACGGTCTTCGCGGCGCTCGGCGACCCGACACGCACGACGCTCATCAGCCAGCTGGTGGCCGACGGCCGCGGCACCGCGACCGGGCTCACGGCCGTCACCGACATCAGTCGTCAAGCGGTCGACCGGCACCTGCGCGTCCTCGCGGACGCCGGCCTCGTCGAATCGCGGCGCGAAGGCCGCGAGGTCGTCTACTCCCTGAAGCCGCGCGCGCTGACGCGCCCCGCCGATTGGCTCAACGACCTCGGCCGCGCCTGGGAGCGGCGCCTGCTGGCCATCAAGACCGCGGCCGAAGAGGGCTAGCGCTCGGGCGG
>CAZQVC010000053.1:2910-15230 GCA_964596625.1 uncultured bacterium
TCGGCCAACGGCTGGGGCTACCGACCAGAGTTACCGACTGGGCCTAACGACGGGGCCTAACGACGGGGGCTACCGACGGGGGCCATCGATTAGAGCAGCCGCTCCCGTCTGGCGAGGTCGACCGCCTCCTGCAGCCGGGAGCGTGCACCGTCCAGGTCCCGAGCACGGTGCGCGGCGAGCCCCGCTTCCAGCGCCGCGGTGAGATCAGGGGCGAGCGCCTGCTGGGTGACGTCGACCATCAGGCCAGCCTGCTGCGCTGCGGTGTCCACATCGTCGGCGGCGATGGCCAGGTCGAGCAGCGGAAGGCAGGCGAGCCAGTAGAACGGGTAGCGGCCGGCGCGCCTGGTGAGCCAGATCTCCAGGGCCGCTCGAGCCGAGGCCGTAGCTGCCTCGGGCTCGCCCCGGGTCAGCTCGAGCCACGCGCGGTTGGCGAGCCCGGCGGCTTCGTAGTCGAGATGGCCGTGGCGCTTCGCGAGCCCTAGTGCGACGCACAGGTGCGCCTCGGTGGCCTCGAGGTCGCGTCGGAAGCGCGCCAGGATCGTCAGGTACGTCTGCGTCTGCATCTGCATGGTGAGCTCGTCCTGCCGCTCGGCGAACGCCGCCGCTAGCTGCAGCTGTTCCTGGGCGAGATCCAGCTCACCGCTCCAGAGGGCGAGGAACCCGAGCGAGAAGCGCTGGGTGGCGAGCAGTTGGCGCTCCGCGGAGCCCGTCACCGCCTCCAACGCTCGCCTGGCGACCTCGAGAGTCCGTTCGGATATGCGGTAACGCTCCTGCCTGCTGTAGAGCATGGCCAGGCTCCTGAAGTAGCGGCTCCGTTGCTGCGCCGAGCCGTGCTCGAGCACCACGGGGCCGAGCGACTCGACCGCTGCGCTCATCGCATCGAGCTGGTTGACGCCGTAGTGCCAGCCGGCCACGGCCAACTGCACTTCGATCCACTCGTGCCGCCAGTCGGCGCCCCGGGCCGCACCGGCGGTCTCCAGCAACGCGAGCGCCTCGCGCAGGGCGCCGATGGCCGCGTCCTCCCTGGCCGCCCGCGCGTGCGCCAGGTGGGACTTGCGCTTCAGGCGCGCCAGGCCGGTGACGTCGTCTTGCGGCATGTCGCTGCCCGCGCTGCGGAAGGCGTCGACCGCCTCGTCGCTGCGGTAGAGCTGCACCAGCGCGTCGCCCAGCCCCTCCAGCGCCAACGCCCTGGCCGCTGCGGCGGGAGCGTGCTCCAGCGCCGTGCGGAAGTGAGCGGCGGCGTCGCGGTAGGCCGGCAGCGAAAGGGCCTCGAGGCCGGCCGCGATGGAGTAGCGGGCAGCCTCTTCGGGGCGCCGGGCGGCGATCGCGTGGCGGGCCAGCAGCGCCGAGCTGATGCGGCCGGGGCTCGCGGCGAGCTCGTCGAGCACCCGTCCGTGCAGGAAGCCGAGCCGGGAGCTCGGGGTCGCGTGGTAGATCGCCTGCCTGATGAGGTCGTGCCGGAAGCCGCGGCCGAGCGTCAGGCCGTTCGACTCGGCGTCGTCCAGCGCGTCGACGACCGCCCACTCCGAGAGGCCGCAGACCCCGGAGAGCAGACGCGGCTCGAAGTCCTGCGCCACCACGGCGGCGGCTTCGAGCACGCGCCGTGACGCCTCGTCGAGACGCTCGACGCGGGCCGCGATGACATCCGAGACCGCCGCCGACGGGGGCAGGTACTGCTCCTCGAGCGCGTCGGCCAGCTCTTGCCAGCTCAGGTTGGCGGCCAACCGCCTGGCGTCGTGCAGGGACCGGAGCGTCTCCAGCGCGAACATCGGGTTGCCGCCGGTGCGCGCGTGCAGCCAGCCGCCGAAGGAGTCGGCGCCAGGGGAGTCGTTCAGCTGCAGCAGGAGCTCCTCGAAGTCCGCTGCGCCGAGGGGTGCCAGCTCGACCTCGGCCAGCCTGCCGGTCCGCCTCGCCTCCCTCAGGGCCGCCGTGAGCGCCGGGCTCGGCTCATGGGTCCGGTAGGCGCCGAGCACCCGCAAAGAGCCCCGCTCGAGCAGCAGCGCGAGAAGCTCCAGGGTCGCGTTGTCGGCCCACTGCAGGTCGTCGATGACCAACGCGAACGGATCAGCCGCCCCGTCGTCGGCAGCTAACGCCAAGGACTCGAAGAGGTGCGCCAGCCCGGTCAGAAGGCGGCTCTTGTCGCCGTCGTCCTGCGGGGCGCTGCCCGGCTCGTCCTCAGCCAGTTCCGGCACCAGCCGAGCCAGGTCCTCGCGGTAGCCGCCGAGCTCCGGCACCGTGCCACCGCCCGCCAGGTGCTCGCGGATCGCGCCCACCACGGGCTGGAACGGGACCGCCACGAGCGACTCGCGGCACCTGAGCACCGTGGCCGCCGGCGCGAGCTCCTCCAGCAGGCGGCTCTTGCCGATGCCGGCTTCGCCCTTGAGCAGCACCAGCGGCTGGCCGGCCGCCAGCACGGAGTCCACGGCTCCCTGCCTGCCGACCAGGCGCGGTGGCCTGACGATCTGCAGGGGGGTCCGCTGGTCGGCTTCCTCGGTCGGCGACCGCTCGATGCGGAGCGGCTCGGCAGCCCTGATCGCGGCGATCAGCTCCGTCGTGCGTTGCAGGGGCGCCATGCCGACCTCCTCGGCCAGCCGCGCCTCGAATCGGTCGTAGGCCTGCACCGCGCTGTCGCGCCTGCCGCTCAGGTAGAGGTTGCGGAGGTAGAGCTGCAGCACGTCCTCGGCGAGGGGGTCCGCTTCGAGGACGACGCCGAGGTGCCTGCAGGCCTCGTGGTAGCGGCCGCTGTTCTCGAGCATCACGGCGCCTCGCATCGCCGCCTCGCGGTAGGCGTTGCGCAGGCTCTCCCGCTCGGTGGACAGCCAGCGGTCGAACGGCACGGCGCCCGGGACCTCGAAGTCCTCCAGCAGGTCCCCGTAGTAACGCTCCACCGCGACGAGCCAGTCCTCGCCGGCCACGGCCTCGCGGAACCGGGCGAGGTCGGTGTCCACACGCCAGCGCGCCATGTCGCCGGTGACCTCGAGGTTCTCGGCGTCGTCCAGCTGCTTCGTCCTGCTGAGGAGCTGACGCAGGTTCCGTCTGGCGGCGGCTTGATCGGACTCCGGCCAGAACAGTGACGCCAGCTCGTCGCGACTCATCCACTCTCCGGAGAAGGCCAGGTAGCAGAGGAGCCCGCCCCGCCGGTCGACGGGCAGCCGCCTGTCGCCGAAAGCGGGACGCCCGAGCAAGCGCAAGGTCGCCACTTCGATCGAGTGTATTCGCAGCCCTCTGGCACCTTCAACTTGACACCTCGAACCGCGACCTCCCGGCCGGCCACCACGGCTCACTCCTCGACGGGAGCCGTCCTCTCGTCGATGCCTTTCAGGAACGCGACCAGTGCGGCGCGCTCGACCTCGCTCAACGCGATCGGCGCGTGGGCGGGGTTGTCGAGGACCTCGCCCAAGGTCGCCGCCGAGCCGTCGTGGAGGTACGGGGCGCTGGCAGCGATGCCGAGGAGCGACGGCACGTCGAAGCCGCGCTCGCCCAGCACGTCTCGCGCCGGGTCGAAGGTGCCGACGTCGACCAGGACGCTCTCGACCTCGACCGCCCCGTCGGCGCCGAGCGATCCCACCGGTCCCGGCAGGCTGCTCACGGTCCAGGCGGCGCCGCCGTGACAGGCGCTGCAGCCGGCGCTGCTGAAGAGCTCGCGCCCGCGGTCGGCGAGGCGCGGCTCTGGCGCAGCCGCGACCGGCGTCCTGATGCCGTGCAGGACGAAGTGGGCCAGCGCGTCGAGGTCGTGCGAGCGGCCCGCGTTGGGCGCGCCAAGCTCCGGCGCCGGCACACCGGGCGCCAGGCCGCTGCCCGCCATCAGTCCCTCGATGTCGTGCTCGAAGTCCTGCACCTCGTCACGGGTGGCCGAGGCGTGGAACGGCGCCGTGCCGGCCAACCGCCACAGCGGCATCGTCTGGCGCGGGCCGTCGGGCGTGAGCCAGGTGGTGCCGTCGGCTGCCCCACCGGGGTGGCAGGAGGCGCAGGAGATCCAGCCGAGATGGGAGATGCGCGGGTCGTTCGCGTTGTTGAACAGCACCTTGCCGCGCAGGGTGACGTCGTCGAGCGTCTCGCCCGCGACGGGCACGCGGGCCAGCTCCGAGCGCGTACGCGCGTCGCTGAGGTCGAGGACGCTGACGTCACGCGAGAGGTAGTTCATCACGTAACCCCTGGCGCCGTCCGCGTCGACGACGAGGCCACGCGGGTTGCTGCCGGTCGGCCAGAAGCCGAGGAGTCTCGGGCCTAGGGGGTCGCCGAGGTCGATGCCCATGACGGCGTCGGTGCCGGCCAACGCGAGGTAGGCGGTGTTGCCGTCCGGCGCGAGCGCGACCGCCCGGGGGAAGTTGACGGGCGTGGAGAACGACTCGTCGCTGACGTCAAGGGTCAGCACGTCGTGCCCTGTCGCCAGCCCCGTGGCGCCTTCGCTCGTGCTCGGCCCACCCGGCAGGCCGACGGCGCTGAGCGCGGCCGACACGGTGGTCTCGAAGTCGCGCGGGTACTCGGGGCTGTTCAGCTGATGGACCACCCAGGCGCCGCCGGCGCCCAACGCAACGCTCTCCAGGGTGTTGGGGAAGCCGAAACCGATGGGGCCGAGCACGACCTCGCGCCGCTCGCCGGCGCGGATCAGGGTGAGCCAGCCCTCCTTGCCGTCGTCCGTGCCCTCGGCCGCGAGATGCTCCGCGTCGCCCGTGCGCGGCCGCGCGAAGCGGTGAGCGACGACCACCGTCTCGTCGTCGTCGAGCTCGTCGCCGTCGTCAGTGACCGCGACCGCCCAGGGGTTGGGGCCGAGCGGCAGTCGCTCGACCACCTCCAGGCTCTCGAGGTCGACGATCGCCAGCTCCGCCTCCACCGAGAGCGTCACGTAGGCCAGCCGGCCGCTGGGAGAGAGCGCGAGGCCGCCCGGCTCGGGGCCGAGGTAGAGGTCGCGGCGTCGGACGAGATCGCCTGTTGCGCCGATCCGGCTGGACGTCACCACGTCACGGCCGCAACACAGCGCCGTCAGCGTGCCGTCGCCGCGGTTCAGCACGACGACCTCGCCGCTCGGCGTGACGGCCACGGCCCACGGCTCCGCGCCGACGGGGAGCGGAGTGCCGGCCGTCAAGGTCTTCGTGTCGAAGGGCGTGACCGAATCGGCGTCAGGGTTGACGACCCACAGGGTCCGCCCGTCGACGGAGAGCGCCAGCGGTCCGCTGGAGCTGGGGACTCCGTCAGCGGCCGGCGCCTGAGACGTCGGTCCGGGTCCGCTGCAGCTCGTGAGGAGCAGCAGGGCTAGCGCCGCCGTGGCGCCGCGCCACGAACCCCGTTGGCGGGGCGCGGCTCCCGACGAGAACCTCAGCCGCACGGTCATTCCCAGAGCGGGTTGCGAGCACGGTAGTAGTACGACTGGCCGGTCGCCCCTGACCCCCCCTCGACCAGGTTGGTGGCCTCCGAGTAGAAGACCAGGTACTCCCCGGTAGCGCTCAGCTGCGGTTCGATCTGGTCCCAGTCATTGGGCGTGGCGTCGTTCAGTCCCACCGTGACCAGCGCGACGCGTCCCGTCAGACGGTCCTTGACGTAGCTGAACCCCTGTGGGCAGCCGAACATGCAGCTCTCGTACGAGTCCATGAGCGGCGTGAGGTTGTAGGCGTACGAACCGAACGCGACGTATCGTCCGTCGTCACTGACCTGCGGGAGTACCGAGGAGTCGTCCCCTGCCTGCCCGGCAGCGTTGGCGCTTATCAGCTCCAGCTCGCCGGTCTGCAGGTCCTTGAGGTAGGCCTGGTCCGGTGAGTAGCCTCCGTCCGTGGCGGCGCCGGGGAAGTTCGTCGCTTCGCTGTAGAAGACAACGTAGCGGCCATCCTGGGAGATCGCGCTGGCATAGGTGCGGCTCTCGCGGTCGCCGCCGACGCCGTCGGCAGTCTCGCTCGCACGCTGCGTCTCGCCGGTTTCGATGTCGGTGACGTAGACCTGCATCGCATCCGAGTCGTTGGTCTCGATCAGACCGGGAAAACGTGACTCCAGCACCACGTGTCGACCGTCGCCTGACAGCGCCACCGGGGTCACCTGCACGTACCCCGTGCCGTCGTGGCTGGCGCCGACGCGGTACTCCTCACCGCTTTCCAAGTCACGCACCCAGGCGGGGCGATCGCTCACGTTCAAGGTGCTCGCGTAGTAGAGCAGCTTGGAGCCGTCGTCGCTGAACGCGACCACGACGTTGCGCTCCCGGCCGGCCGGGTTCGTGAAGTTCTCGCTCGTGCCCAGCTCTCGGTCGACGACCACGATGCGGTTCGGGCCTACGCCGTGAGGCGGAGTGTCCTCCTCCGTGTAGGCGATGAAGCGGGCATCCGGCGTCATGGCGACCTCACGCCACACCTCCTTGCCTGCCGCAGCGCTGCTGATCAGCTCGACCTCGCCGGTGAGCATGTCCTTGAGGTAGAGGTCGGGTAGCCCGTTGGTGTCGTTCGGGCCGAGGTTCGAGGCCTCGGTCACGAAGGTCACGTAGCGTCCGTCGGCGCTGGGATGAACGCCGCCCAGCGTCTCGGCGTTCGGCAGCAGCCCCTGCGCCGCGACGTCGATCCTCTCGGGCGGCTCGCCCCAGAAGTCGTACGGCAGGTCGTCGATGACGAGTTGCTGCGAGCTGCCGTAGACCTCACCCTGCTCGTCGACCATCAACAGCGACACGTCGTAGGTGTCGTTGCGACCGTAGCCGCGGGGCAACGTGGGCCCCTGAGCGGCAGTCATCGTCACCGACACCCCGCCGAAGTCCCAGTGGTACAGCTCGATCGGGCTCTCACCGCCGACCGCGTCGTTGGCCACGAAGAGGTAGGACCAGGTGCCTTCGAACGGAGCAGAGGTCTGAGGCAGGATGTTGAACCCGCCCTCCTGCACGACCTCGTCAGAGGGCGGGAAGAGGAGATGCGCCATCACCCGTTCGTCGACGGCGCCGCTCACGCCCTCTACGCTCGTGACTTGGCCGGTGGCTGGGTCGATGCCTTGGAGGACGAACGGCTCGCCGGGGGGCACGAACGGCAGGTTGAAGTAGCCGCTCGCATCGGTCCTGGCGGTGAAGGCCGTGAGGCGGGTGCCGTCGCTCCGCAGCAGGCGGATCAAGGCATTCGAGAGCGGCTTGAAGCTCCCGGAGCGCAGGCTGACCGTCGCCGGATCGACGCTCCCGGAGAGCGCGGTCGGTCCACTACCGCCGCCGCCCGAAGCGTTGCCGCTGATGCAGCCGCCGGGGGGCGCAGAGCCCATGCCCGTCGGGTTGCCGATGACGATGCTGGTGGTGCCCGGCGAGGCGGTTCCCGTGCATGAGGTTCCGCCCGCTTGAGCTACGGAAAGGCCGTCGGTGCCCGGCGCGGCCGGCACGCTTACGGCCAACAGGGTCGCGAGGTCGGCGGCCGGCGCGGCGATGGCCGGCACGGAGGCGGCAACGGCGTCGAGCACCAGCGCGTGACGCATGGCGAGATCCACCTGGGCGGCGCTCGGGCTCGGCCCGATGGCCGTCAACGAGTTGCGGTTGGCCGTGCTCACCAGACCGCTGTTGGCCGCCAGGGCGGCCGCCAGCGGGTCGCTCGAGCCTCGCAAGGCACCTAGCCACGCCGCGGAGCTCGTCTGGAGGTCGGTGCGGCCAGCCGCGAAGGCCTCGACGGCGATCTCGACCTGGTCAACGAACGAGGTCCAGGTCGCCGCGCTGGCGCTGCCTACGCTGCCGACATCGATCGTCATCGGCTCGGTTCTGAACCCGGTGGTCAAGTTGTGAAGCGTGACGGTCAGCGGCCCGGAGCCGGCCGCCGGCACGGCGAAGCGCAGCTCGAACGTGGGGTTCATCTGGTCGTCGCCGGCCACCCTCGCCCAGGCGAGGACCTCGTGAGGATCGCCCGAGGAGTCCGTCCAGCGCACGACGTTGCTGAGCCGGCCGGTCGCGTTGAAGCCGCGTCCTACCAAGGTGACGATCGCGCCCGGCTTCGCCGAAGTGGCGGCTTGCAGGGCGCTGATGCCCTGCGCCGCGACCGTCGCCGCCGTGCCGAAGCCGTGGACCTCGGCGCGAGCAGCCGGCACGGTCACCACGCTGCCGTTCGGCGCCACGCGGGCGTCGGCGGCGTAGACCAACTCACCAACGCCGTCGCCGTCGGCGTCCGGCAGGGTGGAGAACATCACCACGCTGTGGTTCGGTTGCACCGCCTCGGCCCAACCGGCCAGCTCGACCTGCACGGGCAGCCCGGGGCTCTCGCCGGTGGGTCCGTCGATGGTCAGTGCGCCGAGGAACGTCACGCCGAGGTCGGAGTAGTCGATGCCGAAGCGGTCGAAGATCTCCTGCTCGGTGGTGTCTGCCAGTGCCAGTGGCGTGTCCTGCGTCAAGGCCCCGGGCAGGAGGGTGGCTATCGACCCGTTCTCCGACCTCAAGGCCCCGCCTGCCGGGCCGACGGTTCCGCTGCTGCCGAGGTCGTTGTTCACCACCACCGACACGCTGGCGCTCACCGGCTCCCCGCCGACGACGCCGCTGGCGGTCAGCGTGTGTGGTCCGTCGCTCAGCTCGGTGGTGTCGATGAACGCGGCGCCCGTCGGGTCGGCTGTAGCGCTCACGGACGCGATCTCGAACTTCACCGCGGAGGCGCGCCCGTTGACCCCGGCAGCCGCGAGCGACGCCATGCCGGCCAGCACCTGTCCGTCCACGGGCGCGCCGATGCTGAGGTCGCGGGCTGGTGTGGGTGGTGGGTTGTTGCCGCTGTTCGTGCACCCGGCCAGCGCGATCGCCAGTGCCGCGCCGGCGACGATCAGCGTCGCGGCGCGCGAGCGGCCGAGAGGGACGGTTGGGCCTGCGGCGGGAGACCGACGACGACGCTTGAGCACACACCACCTCCGAGGTCGTAAGAGACGACCTCAGGGTTCACCGCAGCGCGTTATGCGGGTGTTACACGGCCCGGCCGATCCTCACCCGCCATACCGTCGGGCCGTCTTCGACGACGTCCCAGGTGAACTCGCCGGGGTGCTCGGCGGCGAACTGGTAGTAGAGCGGCTTGGGATCGTGGTCGTTGACCAGCACGTAGCCGGACCCGGGAGCGAGCTCGAACCACTTCTCGAAGATGATCCTGTGGCGCTCCGCCGGGATCAGGTCGCGGACGTCGAGGTCGTAGTCGTCGCTGGACGAGGCGGCAGTTCGCTTCGGGGCGCGCGTGAGGTAGTGGAGGGTGCCGTTGAGACGCTCGCCCTCCTTCGGCCAGCCGTTACGAATCAGCTTCCACCCCTCGGCGGCCAGCTCGCAGGCCTTGTCGGTCTGGCCGGCGTCGCCCAGGGCGCGCAAGGTCCTGTCGAACAGCTTGTTGAGCTGGGAGAGGGCAAGTTCCGGGTCGAGGACCGGAGGCTCGGAGGGTGGGATCGAGGGCTTGGCGCGTTCGTCCATGACGGCGACGCTAGCCCTTCGCTGTCGACCGGGCCACGACCTAGGTGGTAGTAGGCGACGACGAGGACGCGCTCGTTCGACGTCGGCCTCCCGGCTACGATCGTGCCGTATGGCGAAGAAGGTCGACTACAGACGCGCCGAGCCGCACCTCTACGCGCCCTCGAGCGATCCGCACCTCATCGACGTGCCGACCATGCGGTTCTTCCAGGTCGACGGCGAGGGCGACCCGAACGGCCCCGCGTTCGCGCCGGCCGTCGAGGCGCTCTACTCCCTGAGCTACGCGGTGAGGATGTCGCACAAGGGCGACGACGTGCCCGAGGGCTACTACGAGTACACGGTCTACCCGCTGGAGGGCGTCTGGGACCTCATCGACCGCACGAAGCCGGCGACCGACAAGGCCAACCTCAAGTACACGCTGATGATCCGCCAGCCGGACTTCCTCACCGACGAGCTCGTCGAACGCTTCCGTGAGCGGACCGCGCGCAAGAAGCCCAACCCGCTGTTGGGCCAGGTCCGCTTCGCGCCCGTGGCCGACGGCCCCAGCTGCCAAGCGCTGCACCTCGGACCCTTCGACGACGAGCCCGCGACGATCGCGCGCATGGAGAGGTTCTGCGCGGAGCGGGGCGTCGAGCGAGCCTCCAAGCTCCACCGCGAGATCTACCTCACCGACCCGCGCCGGACCGAGCCGGCGAAGGCCCGCACCGTGCTGCGCTTCGCGGTCGACCGCGTGGCGTGAGGGGGCTACTTGCCGAGCGGCCGGGCGTGTCCGCCCTCCACGACCCTCATTGACAAGTGGTACATAACTGGTACTCTATTTGCGCTTGACAAGTAGTTCGCCCACCGGCACGAGGCTGATGTCGCGGCAGTTCATCGCGGGACTCACCGCCGGCGCCGTCAAGGGCTGACGCCTAGCAGATCGTGTAGATCCCCACCCTCACCAGCGCGCTGCGAACGTTGCCGAAGGAGTCGGTGGCCTCCAGGGTGACGTTGTGTGTGACGCCGCTGCACACATCGCTGTAGAGCCGGCCGGTGATCGCAGAGCCGGTGCCGAGAAGCGGTGCCTGCAACGCGGTTTGATCGGTGGTCCACACCAGCGCGGCGCCGCTCAGAGTGCCGTCTTCCGGGTCGAGGGCCGTGCCGGTGAAGTTGACGTCCGCGTACCACATGTTCAGGGCCTCGTCGAACCCCGTGTAGAAGAACGTCTCCTGGTCGAGGGGTGAGGTCACGGTGACCACTGGCGGTTGATCGCTGCAGTCCGTGATGGTGAGGCCGACGCTGTCCTCGCTGAAGAGCCCGCCGCTGTCGGTGGCGCGAGCGATCAGCTGGATGTTGCCGGCGCTGTCGAAGGCCCGGCTGGTCGCCTTGCCGGTGGCGAACGGGGCCGAGAGACCGACGCGCCACGCGACACTGCCGTCTGGGACCGTGAGTCCGGGCTCGTTGCGATCGAACACGTTGGCGCGAAGATCGAGGGTCTCGCCAACGCAGTATGTGCCGGCGGTGGGCCGCAGGACGTCGACCGTTGGCGGCTCGTTGGTGAGGTTCACGGTAATCGAGTCGGTCGCGGAGTTGCCTTGTGGATCGACGACGCGAGCGGTGATGACGTGTGCGCCGTAGTCCATCTTCATGGCGTCAGCGAAGGAGATGGCGCCATAGCCGACCACGCCGTTGCGGTCGCTGAACCACGTGACGGTGAGGTCCTTCTCCTCCGGGTCGGCAACGTCGGCCTCGAGCAGCAGCCCGCCGTAGCTGCGCACATGACTGCTGCCGGCGGCCGGCGCGGTTATGGCGATCGTCGGTGGCTCACCGGGATACGCGCGGTTGACGGAGGCGATGTCTCTCGTGCTCATGCGGCTGCGCTGTCCGACCGCGGCGCCGGACGGCACCACGATGGTCGGCCCAACGCAGGCGTCCGACGCGTTGCGGCGGCAGAAGTCGAAGGTCCCGTAATGCATCAGCGAGTCGAAGTCGTACGGACCGTAGTCGTACGCCAGGTCGTCGGTCTCGAAGTTGTGCTTCTTGTCGCCGAGGATGTTGTCCCACTGGATCTCGACGAAGGAGTTGCGGTCGTGGCGGGTCTGCTCGTGCTTGAACCCGAGCATGTGCAGCATCTCGTGGACGATCACCCACTTGTTGCGGCAGGCGAAGGCCAGGTTGATGTTCTGCGCGCCGCCCTCGTGGCCCACCGTCGCCGAGCATCCGCCGCTGTTCTTGAAGCGCACGTAGTCGCTCTGGTTGGTGCGCGGCACGAACCGGATGGCGGTCACCGCCTCGACCTCCTCCATCGCGGCAAGGATCTGGCTGCGCATGGTGTCGTTCTCGTCACCGACCATGGCCGGGTCGTCCCAGTCGTTGGCGAAGACGTACGGCACCACCGCGTTGGGCCAGCGGTAGTTCTCGCAGTGAAGGTCGACGAACAGGAACGTCCAGCACACGCGGGAGTAGAGCAGGGTGCTCTGCACCGTGACGCCGTCGGCGTCCTCCAGCGACGCCAGCTCCTCAGCGGTGCCGATGATCATGTCGCCCTCGAGGATGGCGAGTCCATCGATGATCTCGTAACTGAAGGAGAACGGCTGGCCGTCGGGGCCCTGCAACGTGACGCTCTTGACCTCACCCGACCTCCCCGGCGCGTACTCGAGCGTGTCGCCCTCGCCCAACGGATCGGGGGGAGAGGGCTGCGGAGCCTGCTGGCAGGCCGACGCGGCGAAGGCGATCAGGAGAACAGTCAGAAGACCGCTGAACGACGAACGGCACCGACGTCTAGCCATGTTGTCCCCTCTTCATACGGCTGTCTCTAGCGCAGCAATCTTAGGGGTAGGAGAGCCGCAAAGCTAGTGGTCGGCGGCGTAGAATCCGTCGCGAGATTCCGGGCCGCTGTGAAGTCAGGTGGAGGTGCGCATGGCAAAGGTGCATTTCGTCGTCGCTTCAACGGTCGCGCTGGTGCTGGCGGGGTGCCGGA
>CAZQVC010000054.1:0-15055 GCA_964596625.1 uncultured bacterium
CGCCTCGTCGAGAGGCTCGTTGACCCTGACGTCCTCGTAGGTCATCGTCGCGTAGAGGGTGGCGGTGTCGCCGACGATCTCGTACATCGTCATGTCGCGCGTGGCGAGCGGCTGGGCGGGGTCGAAAGGCGCGTTGTAGACCATCACGATGACCTCGCCGTCGACGGTGGAGGCGGCGCCGATGAGGTCGCCGGCGTCGTCGAACACCAGCTTGGACTCGGTGCCCTCGCCGAGGCCGGTGGGGTCGAACGCGCCGGAGAAGGTCACCTGGTGGCCGCTGAGGACGTCGGCGTAGCTGACCTCGCCGTCGTAGGTGGCGGTGACGCCTTCCTGGTCAAGCAGGTTCATCGTGGGCGGCTCGAAGACGCTCTCGAAGGCGCCGGCCATCGACTCGGGCACCGGCAAGGCCATCGGCATCCCGGGCATGCGCATCGTGGTCTGCCCGTCCTGGTGGACCATGCGGGTGCTCACGCCGTCGCCGAGCTCGGTGACGATGGCGGCGCGCCGACCGGCGTAGTCGATGGCCATGCGCGTGCGCGTGACGATCTCGCCCATGCCCTCCTGTGGAGGGATCGTCATGACCATCGTCTGGTCGAGCGTGTCGATCTCGAAGCCTTCCGCGGCGGCGGACAAGCCTTCGAGCAGCTCGCGCGAGCGGTCGTCGATCTGAGCAGCGGCGAAGCCGCCGAAGAGACAGAGGAAGAGGACGGCGTAGATCAGGAAGCGAGTTCTCGACATGGCTTCCAGCCTACGCCAAGGCGCGCACGCTCACGCGCGTGTTCCAAGGGTCCATGAAGGTCAGCCCATCGGGAGAGCTCTCGAACTCCACGCCCGAGCCGTCGAGGCGCCGGGCGATATCCGACAGCGCCTCGCGGTCGGGCACCAGCGTCTCGAAGCCCGAGAGCCCCAGGGACGGCTCACGCGGCGGGGCGCCCCGACTCTGCCAGACGTTCATGCCGAGGTGATGGTGGTAGCCGCCGGCGGAGGCGAACAGGGCGCCGGGCCAGGTGCCGACGGTGACGTCGAAGCCCAGCGTGTCGACGTAGAAGCTGCGGGCCGCCTCGATGTCGCCGACCTTCAGGTGCACGTGCCCGATGGTGGCCGCCGCGCCGACCGGAGCTGCCGGCTCCGAGGCGCCGCCGTGGTGCTCGGCGATGAACCGGTTGGGGTCGAGGGGCAGCGTGTCCATCGCCACCGTGCCGTCCTGCCAGCGCCAATCGTCGCGCGGACGGTCCCAGTAGAGCTCGACCCCGTTGCCCTCGGGGTCGTCGAAGTAGAAGGCGAGGCTCACCAGGTGGTCGGCGCTGCCGGTGAAGGACTCGCTGAACTTCGTGGCCGTCGCGTAGAGGGCGGCAGCCAACGCCGGGCGCTCCTCGAACAGCACGGCGGTGTGGAACAGACCGGCCGCGCCCGCGGAAGGGTTGGGCAGCTCGGGGCGGTGCAAGAGAGCCAGCAGCGGGGCGCCGGCGCTGCCGAGGACGACCCCGTCGTCATCCTCCTCGAGGCGGGTCAAACCCACCCCGTCTTGGTAGAAGGCGGCCACGGCCTCCACGTCGGAGACGTTCAGGGACACCGTGCCGATGCGTGTGGCTGCGGGTAGTTTCATGCCGGCATTATCAACGGCGCGCGCCCGCTGGCGCTCCGGCCGGCTACCGCTGCGGTCTCAGTGCCGCTAGCCGCCCGGCGCGGGGCGCGCGGCCGAGCGCCGCCTCGCCAAGGTCACCAGTAGGGCGCCGATGACCATCGACAACGCCAGCGCGACGAACAGAGCGCGGTTGTCGAAGACGTCCATGAGGGCGCCGACGACTGCGGGTCCGGCGATCGATGCGCCGGAGCCGAAGAGGTAGTACATGCCGGTGTAGAAGCCGGTCTTCGAAGGCCCGCCGTGGTTGACGACCAAGGGGTAGGCCGGCACCAGCACCAGCGCCCAACCGGCGCCGCCGATCGCGAGGATCACCGGCAGCGAGGTCGGGTCAGCGACGGAGGCCGCGACCAGCGCTGCGAGCGTAAGCAGGACCGCTCCTGCGCGCATCACGTTGGCCGAGGCGAAGCGCTTGGTGAGCCGTCCGGCCGGCACCGCCATCGCCATGAAGGCGAGGCTGGCAGCCCCGATCGCCGTGCCGGCGCGGCCGCCGGTGAGGCCGAGGGTCTGCGTCGCGAAGGTGCTGAACTGCGCCTCCAGCGCCGAGTAGCCGAAGAAGAAGGCGAACACCGCGAGGAGCAGGGTCCCCGCCCCGCCGCTCTCGCGCACGACCAGCTCCCGCAGGTCGCTCAGCAGCCCGCGCAGCACCGGCGCCTCCTCCTGGATGGCGCCCTGTTCGACGTGCTTCGGGTGCCGATCGGAGGCGAGGAGCACGAAGAGCAGCGAGACGAGCACGATCGTGCCGGCCACCGCGAACGGCATCCAGATGGCGTGGTCGTAGAGCGGCGCCAGCAGCAGCAGGCCGATGGCGCCGCCGGTCGCGCCCATCAGGGTGATGATGCCGTTGGCGGCGCTCCGCCCCTCGGGTGGCACGTGGTCTGGCATCAGCGCCACCAGCGGCGCCCTGAACATCGTGATGCCGAGCAGGAAGACGATGTCGACGGCGAGCAGCAGCACCAGGGTCGTGTTGGCCAACGGGAGCGCTGCGAACAGCAGCCCGGTGACCGGCATGCCGATGAGCAGGAAGGGCAGGCGCTTGCCGAGCGGCCCGTCGAGTCGGTCGGACCAGGCGCCGATGATCGGCATGAGCACCAGCGCGAGGACGTTGTCGAGGCCCATGACCACGCCGCGCCAGCCGCTGCTGCTGATGAAGGGCGTGAGCAAGAGCGGCATGAACGTGTTGTAGAGGGCCCAGGTGGTCGCCAGGCCGAGACTGCCAGCGCCCAGGCCTAGCAGCCGGAAAGTGGAGATTCCTCGTTCAGGTCGCGACGTACCGACATCACCCACGCGGCTTCCGATGTTACGACGCGCTGCAGGGGCTAGTGCCCGTCGCACCTTCCCGTCATAGTTCCCATCCGACTTGTCCCTAACGTGGCTCGACACACCCGGAGGAGACCACCATGCCTGAGAAGGAACAGCAGAGACCACCGCAGGAGCAGGACAAGCAGCCCGGCCACGAGGGGGAGATGACGCCGCAGCCGCGCTACCAGGGCAAGGACTACCGGCCGGGCGGCAAGCTGCACGGCAAGGTCGCGATCATCAGCGGCGGCGACAGCGGCATCGGCCGCTCGGTGGCCGTGCACTTCGCCAAGGAGGGCGCCGACGTCGCGATCCTCTACCTCGAGGAGAACGACGACGCCAAGGAGGCCAAGGAGCACGTGGAGAGGGAGGGGCGTCGCTGCCTGCTGATCCCCGGCGACATCGGTGACGCCGCGTACTGTCGCCAGGCGGTCGACAAGGTCGTCACCGAGTTCGGCGGCCTGCACGTGCTGGTGAACAACGCCGCCGAGCAGCACGAGGCGGAGGCGCTGCGGGAGATCTCCGATGAGCAGATGCAGAAGACCTTTCGCACGAACTTCTTCGGCCTCTTCTACCTGACGAAGGCGGCTCTCGAGCACCTCAAGAGCGGAGCGTCGATCGTCAACTCGACCTCGATCACGGCCTTCCGTGGCAGCCCGCACCTGATGGACTACGCCGCGACCAAGGGCGCGATCCTCTCGTTCACCAGGTCGCTCGCCATGAACCTGGCCGACAAGGGAATCCGCGTCAACGCGGTCGCTCCCGGTCCGATCTGGACGCCGCTGATCCCCGCCAGTTTCCCCGCCGAGAAGGTCGCCACCTTCGGCAGCGATCAGCCGATGGGCCGGGCCGGTCAGCCGGAGGAGGTCGCCCCTGCCTACGTCTACCTGGCCAGCGACGACTCCTCGTACGTCACGGGCCAGACCATCCACGTCAACGGCGGCGAGATCGTAGGCGGCTGAACCGCCGGTCGCTCTACTTCTCGCCGCTCGCTTCGTCGTCGGCCGCCGCCTCGTCGGCCCGGTGGCGCGCCGCCTCCGCCTGCGCGGCCTCGAGCTCGGCGGCCTCCTGCTTCGCGGCGTCGACGATCTCCGCTGCGAGCTGGTCGTCGTACGCCTTGCTGCGGTCACGGAAGAGCGCGGCCCTGGCCAGCAGCACCATCGTCACCGGCGTCGTCAGGATGACGAAGATCAGCACCAGGATCTCGTGAACCACGGCCCTGGTGCCCAAGACGGTGAAGCAGACGATCGAGCCCGTGAGGATCAGCGCGTTGCCGAGCGTAAGGCCGAGTGTGGGCGGGTGGACGCGGTCGTAGAACGTCTTCATGCGCATCAGTCCCAGGGTGCCGAGCAGCGTCACGACCGAGCCGAGCACGACGAGCACGCCGACGCTGACGGCGGCGACCGGCGGTAGGTCGGGAGCCTGCATCATTCGATGACCTCGCCGCGCATGAGGAACTTGGCGAGGGCGGAGGTGCTGGCGAAGCCGAGGAAGGCGACGATCAACGCGCCCTCGAAGTACGCGGTGCTGCCGGTGCGGATGCCGAAGACGATGATCAAGAGCATGCCGTTGATGTAGAGCGAGTCGAAGCTGGTCACGCGGTCCTGGGCGCGCGGTCCGCGGAACACGCGGTAGGCCGAGAAGAACATCGCCAGGCCGAGGAACACCTGCGCCGCGACGAGCGCTGCGCCGAGGAACTGGTTCGCGTCGAAGCCGTTCACAGCTGCCCGCTCACTCGAAGATCTCCATCAGGAGGCGTTCGTAGCGCAGCTTGACGTTCCTGGCCCAGAACGACTCGTCGACCAGGTCGAGCACGTGGATGGTGAGCACACCGGTGCGTCGGTCGTGGGCTGCCCAGAAGGTGCCGGGCGTCGAGGTGATGATCGTCGCGAGGGCGGCGAGCCCGTACCGCGAGCGGAGCTGCAGCGGGATGTTGACGAACCCGGACGTCGGGGTGCGGCGGTCGAGGTTGATGACGATGGCGATCATGTCGAAGTTCGAGCGGATGATGTCGTAGACGACGATGAAGAGCAGCTGGACGATGGCCCGAGGACGCCGGATGGTTGGCGGGTTCGGGTCGAGCACCAGCATCAGGCGTGAGAGCGTGAGACCGAGCACGGCGCCGATCAGCAGGTCGAAGGGGGCAACGGAGCGGTTGAGCATCAGCCACAGGACCATCAAAAGCACGGCCAGCACGGGGTACGGCACGAAGCGCTTCATCGCCCACCCCACGTGACCCGGCGCGGCCGGGCCACGACCGCGTGTTCGCGGCTCACCGCGCGACCCCCAGCACCCCGCGGACGTACTCGAGCGGGGCGGCGAGATAGCTGCTGGTGGCGACCAGGTAGTCCATCACCGGCGCGACGAACACCGTGATCGCGACGCACAGGCCGATCAGCGAGACGATCGGGATCGCCTCGAGGGAGCGCACCTCGATCGCCGGCAGGTCGTCGCCGCTCTGCCAGAACACGTCGATGCCCTTGCGCAGCAGGGCCAGCAGCGTGGCCAGGCCGGAGAAGATCACCAGGCCGGCGAGGACCCACATCGGCCAGGTCGTCGTGGCCAGGTCGCCGATGGCGCCCGCGACGATCGCGAACTTCGCGATGAAGCCGGAGAGGGGCGGCAGGCCGGCCAGCACCAGCGCGCACGCCACGAAGACGCCGCCGAGCATGGCGGTGCCGGCGGGGATCGCGATGCCGACCTCGTACCCCTCGAAGTCGTTGCGCAGGCTGGTGTCGTAGTCGTCGCCGAAGACCGGCTCGACAGCCTGCGTCGGCCGGATGTCCCTCAGCCTGGCGATCAGTTCGGCCAGCAGGAACGCGGCCCCGGTCGCGAGGGTGGAGCCGATCAGGTAGTAGAGCGCCCCGGCGATGACGCGCTCGTCGGTGGTGCCGATCGCGGCCACCAGCGTGCCGGCCGAGATCAACGTGGCGTAGGCGGCGATGCGCGGCAGCTCGTCGACCGAGAGGATGCCGACGATGCCGAAGAGCAGCGTGGCCAAGCCGCCGTAGAGCATCCAGGGGGTCATGAAGTCGAGGATGCCGGCCTCCGGCAGCGTGCCGGCGAGCATCGACATGCGCAGCAGCACGTACGCTCCGACCTTGGTCATCACCACGAAGATCGCGGCCACGGGCGGCGGCGCCTCGGGGTACGCCCGCGGCAGCCAGAAGCTCAGCGGCCAGACGCCCGCCTTGGTCAGGAAGGCCACGCTCAGCACGGCCAGGCCGGCCTTGAACAGGCCGAGGTCGCCGGCCGGCAGCGAGCCGGCCCGCAGCATGATGTCGGCCATGTTCAGCGTGCCGGTGACGGCGTAGATGAGCCCCACCCCGATGAGGAAGAGCATCGAGGAGGCGAGGTTGATGACGATGTACTGCAGCCCCGCCTTGACGCGCTCGCGTCCCGCGCCGTGCAGCAGCAGGCCGTAGGAGGCCGCGAGCAAGATCTCGAAGAACACGTAGAGGTTGAAGAGGTCGCCAGTGAGGAAGGCGCCGTTGAGGCCCATCAGCAGCAGCAGGAAGAGGCTGTGGAAGCGCGGGCCCACGATGACCCAGCCGGACACGGCGAAGAGGAACGCCGCGGCGCCGAGCATGCTTGTGACGGTCAGCATGAGGGCTGAGAGCCTGTCGACCACCAGCACGATGCCGAACGGCGCCTGCCAGTCGCCGAGGCGGTAGACGATGGTGCCGGCGGCGTCGTCTCCGCCCACGAGGTTGAGCAGGATCAGTGAGACGAGCACCAGCGTGAACGTGACCGCGACGCCGATGCCCGACTTCAGTTGGCGGTTGCGCTCGTTGACGAGCAGCATCACGGCGGCCAGGACCAGCGGCAGGACGACCGGGATGACGGGGAGGTGGGGCGTGAGGTCCACCAGTTGCCCGCCCACCGGGCCGCTGAGGCCCTGGCCGAAGACCTGCGAGGCGTCCCGTAGCGGCTCGAGCGCCCCCTCGATGCCGCCGGACTGCCCGCCCGCGGCGAAGGCGTTGCCGACGCCGGCCGAGACCCCGTAGCCGAGCACGCCGTCGTTCATGCGCCGGGCTCCTCGCCGTCGACGTGGTCGGTGCCGGTGAGCCCGCGGGCGGCCAGCAGCACGACCAGGAGCAGCGCGGTCATCGAGAAGCTGATGACGATCGAGGTCAGCACCAGCGACTGCGGCACCGGGTCGGTGAACGCGGTGGGATCGACCACGGACGACGGGACGATGGGCTCGGCGCCGATGCGCAGGCGCCCCATCGTCAGCAGGAACAGGTTGACGGCGTAGGTCACCATCGAGAGCCCGATGATCACCTGGAAGGTGCGGGGGCGCAGCATCAGCCACACGCCGGAGGCGGCGATGGCGCCGATGCCGATGGCGGTCACCAGCTCCATCAGTCGCTCCCGCCGGCTTCGGTCGAGGTCGCCGGTCCGGCCGGGCCGAGGCTCGCCTGCACGACGTCTTGTTCCTCACGCGCGGTGGAGACCGTCCGCGGCGTCCTTATCGACTGGTGGGCCAGCGCGATGAGCATCAGCACCGTCGCCCCGACCACCAGCACGAACACGCCGAGGTCGAAGAGCGTGGCCGAGGAGATGGGGATGCTGCCGAGCAGCGGAACGTCGGCGTACTCGTAGTACGACTTGAGGAACGGGAAGCCGAACAGCCAGGCGCCGACGCCGGTGAGGGCGGCGATGAGCAGGCCGGCGCCGACCCAGCGCACCGGCAGCACCCGCAACCGCTCCTCGACCCACCGGGTGCCGCCCGCCATGTACTGCACGATGAACGCGACCGACATCGTGATGCCAGCGGCGAAGCCGCCGCCCGGCTCGTCGTGCCCGCGCAGGAAGAGGTAGACCGCGAAGACCGCGAGCACCGGGAACATCAGGTGCATGACCGTCCTGGCGACGTAGACGAAGTCGGCCGCGGTGTCCCCGACCTCGCGACCCGCAACGGCCTCGTCGTAGAGGTTCTGGCGCTGCTGCTGCTTGGGCGCGCCGACCAGCTCGCGGGCCGGCCTGAAGCGGCGCAGCAGCGCGTAGACCGTGAGCGCGACCACCGCCAGCACGGTGATCTCGCCCATCGTGTCGAACCCGCGGAAGTCGACGAGGAGCACGTTGACGACGTTGTGGCCGCCGGCCTCCGGGTACGAGTTGCGCAGGAAGAACTCCGAGATGCCGCCGGCGACACGCGGCCGCGTCATCGCCGCGTAGGCCAAGAGCGTCACGCCGACCCCCGCGGTGACCGACACGATCAGGTCGCGCACGCGCCTGGCCTGAGCCCTGACCCGCTGCAACCTCGTCTCCTCCAGGCCGGGCACGCGCTTCGGCAGCCACCGCAAGCCGAGCAGCAGGAGCACCGTGGTGACGGACTCGACCAGCAGCTGCGTGACCGCGAGGTCGGGCGCCGAGAGCCAGACGAACGTGAGGCAGCTCATCAGGCCGGTGCCGCCCATGAGGATGAGGGCCGCCAGGCGGTGGAACTTGGCGAGGTAGGCGGCCCCGACGGCGCAGGCCGCCGCCAGCACCCAGATGCCGACGTATACCGGGTCGACCGGTGTGGGCGGCGCCGTGCCGAAGGTGAAGACGGCGCGTCCGCCCGCGCTGTTGAGCACGAACGGCGAAACGCCGGCGAAGAGCGCGACGGTCACGAGGAGCAGCATCTGGGGCTGCAGGCGCCGCGTGCTGAACACCTTCATGGTCGCGGCGGCGAGGCCGTAGAGGCCGGCCATCGCGAGGTCGAAGACCTGCCTGGCGCGCAGGCGCCCGGCCCAGGGAGGCGTCTCGTCCGGCCCGCGGCTGAAGAAGCCGCGGAAGGCGAAGTAGACCAGCGTCCCGCCAGCGAGCGCGATGAGGCTCAGCATCAGGGCGGGCGTCACGCCGTGCCACACCGCCAGGCTGTACGCCGGCGTGGAGTCGCGCAGCACCGAGCGCACCGCCGTGTCGAGTATCCCGCCGACGGTCATCGCCGGGACGACCCCGACCACCAGGCAGGCGATGACGAGCAGCTCGACCGGCAGCCGCATCCAGAAGACCGGCTCGCGCGGTTCGCGCGGCAGGTCCTCGGCCGGCTTGCCGAAGAACACCTGGTGGATGAAGCGCACCGAGTAGATCACGCTGAACGCGCTGCCCACGGTGGCGAGCACGGGCAGCATGCGGTCGACGAACGAGCCGGTGTGCTGCGCCAGGGTCTCGGTGAGGAACATCTCCTTGGAGATGAAGCCGTTGACCAGCGGCACACCAGCCATCGCCGCCGCCGCGATTATCGCCAGCGTGCCGGTGAACGGCATCGACCTGAACAGGCCGCTTAGTCGCCTGATGTCGCGGGTGCCCGTCTCGTGGTCGATGATCCCGGTAGCCATGAACAGCGAGGCCTTGAAGGTCGCGTGGTTGAACGTGTGGAAGATGGCCGCGACCAACGCAGCCGGCGTGGCGAGGCCGATGAGCGTCGTGATCAGGCCGAGGTGGCTGATGGTGGAGTACGCGAGGATGCCCTTCATGTCGTCCTGGAAGATCGCCACCAGGCCGCCCAGCAGGAAGGTGGTGAGCCCGGCGACGCTCACCGCGTAGTACCAGGCCTCGCTGCCCGCCATCACCGGCCACAGGCGGATGAGCAGGTAGATGCCGGCCTTCACCATCGTCGCCGAGTGGAGGTAGGCCGATACCGGCGTCGGGGCCGCCATCGCGTGGGGCAGCCAGAAGTGGAAGGGGAACTGCGCGCTCTTGGTGAAGGCGCCCATGAGGATGAGCACCAGGGCCGGCACGAAGGCGGGGCTGCTGAGGATCGCCCCGCGCGCCGCGAGCACGGCGTCGATGTCGTAGCTGCCGGCGACGTTGCCGATGATGATGACGCCGAGCAGCAGGCAGAAGCCGCCCAGCGAGGTCACGATCAGCGCCATCCTGGCGCCGTCGCGGGCGTTGGCGTTGTGATACCAGTAGCCGATCAGCAGGAACGAGAAGAGGCTGGTGAGCTCCCAGGAGAAGACCAGCTGGATGAGGTTCCCCGCCACGACCAGCGCGAGCATCGACCCCATGAACGCCAGGAGCAGCGTGAAGAAGCGCGGCACAGGGTCGTCGGCCGACATGTAGTAGCGCGCGTAGATGACGACCAGCAGGCCGATGCCGGTGATGAGCAACGCGAACAGCCAGCTGACCCCGTCGAGGCGCAGGCTGAGGTCGAGGCCGAGGCCGGGAAGCTCGCCGAAGCTGTGCTTGAGCACCGCCCCGCCGGTGACTGCCGGGTAGAGCAGGATCGTGAGCACCAGCCCCACCAGCGAGACCGAGCCGGCCAGGACGGCGGCCGCGGTGCGTCCCTTGGTCGGGACGAACGACGCGAGCCCGCTGCCGACGAAGGGCAGCAAGGTAAGCGCGGTGAGGAGCAGTGCGTCGCTAGTCATCGGTCGTCAGTCTTCGGTCGCCGCTCGCCGGGGAGGAGCGTCAGCTGCCGTGGCGGACATCGCCGACGACCGACTGGAGCATTGTAGCTGTCGCCGGTGAGTGGTCCTGGCGGTCCGTTGCGGCGCTCTCCTGTACCAGTCCTAGACCAGCGCGGTGCGGAAGTGGTAGCGTCGTGCGGTATGCGAAAGCGAGAAGGGGTGGTGGGGGATCGCTGACGAGGGCGGGGTGAGTGCCGTCGACGTCCAGCCGACCCGCGGCTCCGCCCGCGCGCGGCGCTTCGAGGCCGAGGCCAGGGCTCTGCTCGAGCGGGCCGTCGCGGCGCGCGTGACGCCCGGAGCCGTGCTGCAGGTGAGCGCGAGGTCGGGCGATGGAGCGGCCTTGGCCGTCGGCGAGCGCAGCTACGGCGGCGCGCCCGTCGGCCTCGACACCCGCTACGACCTGGCCTCGCTGACCAAGGTCGTGGCCTGCCTGCCGAGCCTGCTGACGCTGCTCGAGGCGGGCGAGGTGTCCCTCGACGACACGGTCAGTCGCTTCTTCGCCAACGCCGGCTGGTTCCAGGAGGAGCCGAACCTCAGCCAGGTGACGCTCGAGGAGCTGGTCACGCACAGCTCCGGGCTGCCGGCCTGGACGCCGCTGTTCGCCTGGGTGAGCGAGCGCCTGACGGCGACGGCCAACGTGCTGCAGACGAAGCTCAGCGGCGTGCGCGGCAACTACGACTACAGCGACCTTGGCGTCATGGTGCTCGGCGCGATCATCGAACGTGTCACCGGCGAGCGGCTCGACGCGGTCGCGGAGCGTGTGGCCTACCGCCCGCTTGGCATGGCCGACACCGGCTTCGGGCCGCTGGCCGAAGGCGCCAACGTCGCGGCCACGGAGGACGACGGCTGGCGCGGCCGCCTGCTGCAGGGCGAGGTCCACGACGAGAACGCCTGGGCGATGAACGGCGTCGCCGCCCACGCCGGCCTGTTCGGCACGGCAGCCGACGTCACGCGCTACGCGCGCGCCTGGCTCCTCGCCGAGGCGCCGTTCGCCGGGTCGCACTGGCTGGCCGAGGCCACGCGGGACCGCTCCAACGGCAGCGGGCCGCCGCGTGGCATCCTCTGGCGCCTCAACTCCTCGACCTGGAAGCTGGGCGACACGCTCTCGCGCGCGGCCTACGGGCACACCGGCTTCACCGGCACCAGCCTGGTGGTCGAGCCCGAGCAGGGCTGGACCTGCGTCCTGCTCACCAACCGCGTCCACCCCAGGCGCGGCGAGACCGAAGGCATCATCCGCCTCAGGCGCGACGTGCACGCGCTGGTGGTCGACGTCTTCGGCGTCGACGACTGATGGCGCCAGGACCCGGCGCGCGTCCCCCGGTTCGCCCGCAAGGCCCGCGCTCGTGACCGGCGCCGCCCTTCGCGACCTGCCGCCGATGGTGGTGCTCGGCCTGATGTCCGGCACCTCGCTCGACGGCGTCGACGCGGTGACCGTGCGGCTGGAGCGAGCCGGCGGCCAACTCGTCTGGGAGGTCCTCGGCCGCAGCGCCCACCCCTACCCGGTCGATCTGCGCGCTGGCCTCACGGCCGCCCTGCAGCCGGAGCGCTCCGACGTCGTGCTGATCACCGAGCTGCACCAGCTCATCGGCCAGGTCTACGCCAGGGTCACCGCAGCGGCACAGGACGCGAGCCTGACGTCAGGCAGCGGGCCCATCGAGCTGGTGGCGCTGTCGGGGCAGACGGTCTATCACATCCCCCGGCCCGACCCGGCGAGGCGCTGGAGCGTGAAGAGCACCCTGCAGCTCGGCGAGGCCGCGGTCGTGACGCAGTCCTGCGGGGTGACGACGGTCTCGGACTTCCGCCAGTCGGACCTCGCGGCCGGCGGTCAGGGCGCGCCGCTGGTGAGCTTCTCCGACCACCTGCTGTACGCCCAGCCCGGCACCACCAGGGCGGTGCTCAACATCGGCGGGATCGCCAACCTCACCGTGCTGCCGGCTGACGGCGATCCGGACGGCGTCAGGGCCTTCGACACCGGCCCCGGCAACTGCCTCATCGACGAGGCGGCCCAGCGCTTCCTCGGCCGCGAGCGTGACGACGACGGCGCGGTGGCCGCCGGCGGCACGGCCGATGAGTGGGCGCTGGCGCGGCTGCTGAGCGATCCGTACTTCCTGCTGCACGCCCCCAAGACCACCGGACGGGAGTACTTCCACCTCGATTGGGCCTTGGAGCGAGGCTGGCCGTCAGGCGCAACGCCGAAAACGGCCGACCTCTTGGCCACGCTCACCGAGCTGACGGCTTCCTCGATCGCCTCGGCGGTAGAGCAGCACATCGACGGCGGGGTCGACGAGGTCCTGGTCGCGGGCGGCGGTGCCCGCAACAGCGAGCTGCTGCTGCGCCTGCGCCAGCGGTTGCGAGTCCCCGCGCCGACGTTCGCCGAGCTCGGCTACGACGACAAGGACCGCGAGACCCTGGCCATGGCCGTGATGGGCTACTACGCCTACCACGGGGAGCCGAACGTGCTCCCGTCGGCCACCGGGGCCAGGCGGCCGGTCGTCGCCGGGAAGCTCTGCCGGCCCTGAGTTCCTCCGCGCAGCAGGCGGTACCGTTGGCGTAGTGAGGTTGTTGTGCGCTGCTGACATCCACCTCGGCCGCCAGCCGTCGCGGCTCGGCGGCCCGGTGCGCGACCGACTCGACGAGCTCAGCGCCAGCGTCGCCTGGCAACGCCTGGTCGACGTCGCCATCGAGCAGCGGGTGACAGCCGTACTGCTGGCTGGTGACGTGCTCGACGACGAGCACGACTACTTCGAGGCGTTCGGCGAGCTCAAGGCCGGCGTCGAGCGACTGGTGCGAGAAGGCATCGCGGTACTGGCGGTCGCGGGCAACCACGATGTCGAGGTGCTGCCCCGCCTGGCGCGAGCCGTGCCCGAGCTGGTGCTGCTGGGCGAAGGCGGCGTCTGGCAGGCCGAGACCCTGCGAGACGACAGCGGCACGGTCCACGTCGTCGGCTGGTCGTTCCCCACACGCAGCGTCACCTACTCTCCGCTGGCCGGCCTGCCGGCGGCCCTCGAGCCGCTCGCGCCGGCGCCGGTGCTCGGGCTGCTCCACTGCGACCGCGACCAGAGCGGCAGTCGCCACGCTCCGGTCACGTCCGCCGAGTTGGCCGGCGCGGCGGTCGACGCCTGGCTGTTGGGCCACGTCCACCGCCCCGACGTCGCTGCCCGCGGGGGCTACCTCGGCTCCCTGGCCGCCGCCGACCCCGGTGAGGAGGGCGCGCGCGGCGCCTGGCTGGTCGAGGCCGACGCGGGTTCCGGGGTCTCCTTCACCCCGGTGCCGCTGTCGCCGCTGCGCTTCGAGACGCTCGACCTCGACGTCAGCGAGCTCGCCGACCCGGCCGACCTCGGCACGTTCATCACCGACGCCATCGGCGCGGCGCATCGACGACTGTTCGCAGACGCTGCGGCCGCCAGCGGCGTGAAGGCGGTTGGCTGTCGGTTGCGCCTCGGCGGGCGCAGCGACCTGCGCGCCGAGCTCGCCGCGCGGCTGGCGCAGGACGACCCGCGCGGCCTCCTGCTCACCGAGGACGACGTCGCGTACTTCGTCCACGACGTCGTGCTCGAGGTGCTCCCGCGTATCGACCTGGTTGCCGTCGCCGCGGGCTCCGACCCGCTCGCCCTCGTGGCCCGCAAGCTGCTGATCCTCGACGGCCCGCCCTCGCCCGAGCGGAGCGACCTCATCGAGCAGGGACGCCGGCGCCTCGAGGCGGTCGCGGCCGGCCGTCACTACCGCGGCCTGGAGCAGCCGGAGCTGGGGGATGCCGTCGTCACCGACTACCTGAGGGGAGCGGCCCTGCGGCTCATCGACCTGATGGCCGAGCGATGAGGCTGGCACGCCTACGGGTCAGCACGCTCGCGGGGCTCGAGCAGCCGCTCGAGATCGCCAGCTTCGGCCCCGGCGTCAACGTCGTCCTCGGACCCAACGCGTCGGGCAAGAGCAGCCTGGTGAGGGCGCTGTTGGCCATCCTCTACCCGGCCGAGGACGCAGGCACAGGACCGGTCGACGCGGAGGCCGAGCTCATCGGCGCGGATGGGGTGACCTACCGCGCGCGACGCCTCGGCGAGGCGGTCAGCTGGGAGAGCGACGGCGGACGCGTCGCGCCGCCAGCGCTGCCGGCCGCCCACCTGGTCGGCACCTACGTGTTGAACCTCGAAGACCTGGTGGGGCGGGGTGAGCCCGCACCTGACGCCAAGCGCCGCGGCGGCGGGCGCGGTGAGCCGGAGCTCGACGCTCACATCGCCCGGACCCTGGACAAGGAGCTGACCGGCGGCATCGACCTGCGCGCCGTGCGGCGAGGGATCGGCGCCCAGGCCGAGAAGGGCCAGCGTCTGGCCGGGGTGTTGCGAGACGCCGTCACCGCGCATGCCGAGCTGCGCAGGAAGGCCACGGCGCTGCGAGAGCAGGAAGCGCGGCTCGCTTCGCTCAAGGCGCAGCTGGAGGCCGCGACAGCGACCGCCGGTCGGCTGCGCGCGATCAGCGACGCCACCGAGCTCCTCGACGCCAGCGAAGAGCTCGAAGCGCTGCGCGACGAGTTTGCCGCCATGCCGCCCCACCTCGAAGGGCTGCTGGGCAACGAGGCGGACGAGCTGGCCAAGGCGCTGAGCGGCCTGGAGCAGAAGCGCCGGGAGCTGGCGGAGCTCGACGAGCTGGCCGCCCACGTCGCCGAGAGGCTCGCCTCGCTCGCCGTTCGCCCCGAGCTCGACGTGGCCGACGCCCG
>CAZQVC010000055.1:0-2843 GCA_964596625.1 uncultured bacterium
GCGGCGGCGTGGCTGCGGTCCGCCGGGTCGTGCCAGCCGGTCGTGTGCGCGCCGGACTCCAGCATCTCCTTGAAGCGCTCGAGGTCGCCCTTCATGCGGCCGTTGACCACGCCCAGCAGCGCCCCCACGTTCTCGACGAAGCCTTCCGGCTCGTACTCGATGTGGAGGTTGATCTGCGTGGTGCTCTCGTCGATCTTCTCGAAGGTCACCTCACCCGCGTTGCGCGCGCCCGCCACGCTCTGCCAGGCGATCGCGGTGTCGGGCTCCTCCCTGGTGATCTCCGCTTCCCACTCCTCCTCCCGGCCGCCGATCTCGGCGCGCCAGAAGAGGCGGTTCTCCCCGGTCCTGCGAACCTCCTCCACACCCTCCATGAACGAGGGGAACCGTTCGAACTGGCGGAAGAGGTTGTAAGCCTCGGACACACTAGCGTTGACGTCGATCGTCTCGTCGAACCTGGCCATTGTCGGCCTCCTTTCGCTTGCTGGCGAATGTAGAGGCAGCCCAGATGGGAAACGTCCGACATTCCTGAGAAGCCTGACTTGCGCAAAGCCCCTCCAGGACGAGTCTCATGCCGTTCTAATAGCCAGCAGACATGTGACTCGGGTTCACGCTTCTAGCATCTGTCCAACCCGGATGAAGGCCTGATGCGAAAGCTCCACGTGAGCCTGCGCCCTACGGCCCATCCGGCGCAACAGAAGGAGGCAAGCCGTGAAGAAACTGATCGCAGTCATCGCAGGCCTGGCGTTGGTCGTGGTCGTCGGCGCGTGCAGCCCGGCGCTGACCCCGACCACCTTCGAGGTCGTGCTCACCGGCGCCCAGGAGGTGCCGCCCACCGGCTCGACCGCGACCGGTAGCGCCAACGTCACCGTGGCGGGCAACCGCATGGCGATCGACGGCGCCTGGGACGGGTTCGACATCGCCGACCCCGGCGCCCACGTGCACGGTCCCGCACCCGCCGGCGCCAACGCCGGCATCCTCTTCGAGCTGGCCTACGACAACGAGTCGCGCACGTTCGAAGGGACCTTCACCCTCGACCAGGAGCAGATGAGCTGGTTCCTCGAGAACGAGCTGTACATCAACCTGCACTCCGCGGCGTTCCCGAGCGGTGAGATCAGGGGTCAGATCACACCTCCGTGACCCCGGGAGGCGGAGGACGCTCCGAGTACCGAGTAGGCTCCGCGCCGCGCGGCGTCGAACCGCCCGAGATGCCGCCGGCGCCGGAGTTCGACAGGCGCGTTGGGTTCCACCGCATGCACCTGGTCGGCATGGTCGTCATCGCGCTGCTGCCGCTGCTCGCCCTGTTCGGCGTGTTCGGCGTCAGCAGCGCGACGACCTCCGCGGCCAGCGAGTCCCTCGACGTCAGCGTCGAGCACCCGACCGTGCAGCGCTTCAAGGTCCGTCAGCCGCTGCGCATAACGTTGCTCAACAGCGGGCAGCGGTCGCTGCCGACGGTCGAGGTGTCGCTCGCGGCGCCGTACGTCTTCTCGTTCTCCGACGTGGCGATGACCCCCGGTCCCGAACGGATCGAGGACTACACCTACGTGTTCTCGTTCAGCGACGTGGCCCCCGGCGAGAGCCGCACGGTCGCGGCCGAGATGCAGGCCCAACTCTACTGGCGGCACCGTGGGACGGTCTCCTGGACCGCGTCGGACGACAGCGGGCAGCTGCTCGACAGCGGCTCGGTCGAGTTCGCCACCATGATCTGGCCGTGAGCTAAGGAGGCAGCGTGGAGACCGTCCTGCGGGTCGTGATCATCTACGTGTTCGTGCTGGTGGCGTTGAGGATCCTGGGCAAGCGCGAGTTCGGGGAGCTCTCGCCGGTGGAGCTGGTGATGCTCATGCTCATCCCCGACATCGTCGCCCCCGGCATCGTCCGCGACGACTTCTCCCTGACCACCGGGATCGTCGCGGTCAGCACCGTGATGGTGCTGGTGCTGGTCACGTCGCTGCTGGTGCACATGAACCGCAAGCTGGAGCACGTGGTGCACGCCAGGCCGACGGTGCTGGTCCATGAGGGCACCGTCTACAGCGAGACGCTCAACCGGGAGAGGGTCTCGGCCGAGGAGGTGCTGGACGCGGCCCGTGAGAACGGCGTCGAGACGCTGGGCAACGTCAAGTGGGCGATCCTGCAGTCCGACGGCAAGATCGCGATCGTACCCGGCCCCGACTGAGCTCGCGGCTTCGGGCGCGCTACAGTCCGTGCATGCTAGACGGCACAGACGAACGCGACCAGCTTCACCCCGAAGGCATCGCCGCCACGCTCGGCACCCCGCTCAGCGAGGCCGACGCCGCCATGATCCTGATCCACGGCCGCGGCGACTCGGCCAGGGGCATCCTCGGCCTCGCCCAGGTCTTCCGGTCGGAGAACATGGCGTTCGTGGCGCCCGAAGCCCGCCACAACGTCTGGTACCCGCACTCGTTCATGGCCCCGGTCGAGCTCAACGAGCCGTGGCTGAGCTCCGCCCTCGCGGCGGTGGGCGCGACCCTGAAACAGGTCGCCGACGCCGGCATCCCCCTCGAGCGGGTGATCCTCCTGGGCTTCTCGCAGGGAGCCTGCCTCGCCTCGGAGTTCGCCGCCCGCAACCCCGCCCGGTACGGCGGCGTCGTCGCGCTGTCGGGCGGACTGATCGGCGAGGAGCTCGACGAGAGCCGCTACCCTGGGCAGCTCGACGACACGCCGGCGTTCTTCGGCTGCAGCGACGTGGACCCGCACATCCCGGTGCAGCGGGTGCGTGAGAGCAGCATGGTCTTCCGTCGCCTCGGGGCGACCGTCGTCGAGCGCATCTACCCGAACTTCGGCCACCAGGTGAACCAGGACGAGGTCGACTGGATCCAGGACCTCAT
>CAZQVC010000055.1:2943-10018 GCA_964596625.1 uncultured bacterium
TGGCATGTCACGGTCCTTGCGCGTCAACGGCGCATCATCGACGAGAGCGGTCCTTCGCAGCCTGGTGGTCGTGCTCGCCCTGGTCGCGGCCGGCAGCGGCCGGGCGCAGGTGGCCGGCGGAGAGGACGAGATGCAGGCAGCTGACCTTCCCGTCACGCGCGTCGTGCTGTTCACCAACGGCGTCGGCTACTTCGAGCACGAGGGCAGCGTCACCGGCGACCAGGTCCTCGACCTCGACGTCGCGCCAGAGCAGATGGACGACCTCCTGCAGAGCCTGGTCCTGCAGGACTTCGGCGGCGGCCGCATCGAGCCGGTGCGCTACGACTCCCGCGACCCGCTCGGCCGCATCCTCGCCGGCTACTCCATCGACCTCTCGGCCAACCCGAGCCTGGCCGAGATCCTCGCGCAGGCCCGCGGCGAGCGGGTCACGCTCACCACCTCGACCACGCTCAGCGGCGTGATCGTCAGCGTCGAGCGCGTGGAGGCGCCAGAGGAGCCGCCGCGCACCTTCATCACCCTGGCCACCGACGACGGCTTGAGGAGGCTCGACCTCGCCGAGGTCGTCGACGTCTCCTTCGAGAGCGCCGAGGTCGCGGCCGAGATCGACGCGGCCCTCGCGGCGATCGCCCGGCACCGCGCCAGCGAGACGACGTCGGTGCGGCTCACCTTCAGCGGCGAGGGCGAGCGGCGCGTGCGCGTGGGCTACGTGCGCGAGATGCCGGTGTGGAAGAGCAGCTACCGCCTGGTGGCCAACGACGACGGCAGCGCCGAGCTGCAGGGCTGGGCCATCCTCGACAACCCCACCGACCTCGACCTGGTCGACGTCAGCGTCGCGTTCGTGGCGGGCCAGCCGATCTCCTTCGTCACCGAGCTGTTCGACCCCATCTACGTCGAGCGGCCGCACGTCGCGCCGCAGGCGAGCGCCGGGCCGATGCCGACGGCCGACGCCGGCGAGTTCGGCGCGGCCACCGCAAGAGCTATCGCGCCCCCACCGGCCTTCGCGCCCAGCGCGCAGTTCGACATGGCGCTGGAGAGCGCCGCGCCGCAGCTCTCCGGAGCCGGCGTCGAGGCCATGGCCACCGGCAGCGACGGCGGCGCGACCTTCGCCTACCGGGTGAACGAGCCGGTAAGCGTGGGCCGCCACCAGTCGGCGATGGTGCCCATCGTCCAGCAGACCGTGCCGGCCGAGCGGCTCTCGCTCTACGATTCGCGCGTGCTGGCCGGCAACCCCCTGGCCGGGCTGCGGCTGACCAACGACACCGGCCTGCACCTGGCCGCCGGCACCGTCACCATCTACGACGCCAACGGCTTCGCCGGCACCGCCCTGATGGCCGACCTGGTGCCGGGCGACTCACGCGTGCTCACCTACGCCGTCGACCTGGAGGTCGCCGTCGACCTGACCGGCAACACGCGGCCGGAGGAGGTCGTGGCCGTGAGCTTCGTCGACGGGCTGCTCGAGCAGACGTTCAGGCAGCGGCTGGAGCACACCGTGCGGCTTGCTCCTCGCACCGAGGAGGAGCGCCTGGTCGTCGTCGACCTGCCCCGCTCCAGCGGTTACGAGGTCGTCTCGCCCTCGCCGGCGCCGCTCCTGACGCCTGACAGCTGGCGCTTCGGGGTCCTGCTCAACGCCGCAACCGCCGCCGACGCCGCGGCTGACGGTGACGTCCCGGTGCAGCTCGCCTGCGAAGCCGGTGCCGAGTCGTGCGAGCTCGAGGTCGTCCTCGAGCGCGTCACGTCGCAGTTGACGGCCGTCGGCAACCTCGACGCCGGTCGCATCGCGTTCTTCCTGGAGAACGTCGAGCTCGACCAGGAGACGCGCCGGCTGCTCGACGAGATCCTCGCGCTCAAGCGCGAGGTCGCCCAGCTCGCCTCCGAGATCGCCAGGCACGAGACCGGCGTCACCGAGATCCACCAGGACCAGAGCCGGGTCAGGCAGAACATGGGCAGCCTCGACCGCAACTCCTCGCTCTACCGCCGCTACGTAGCCGACCTGGAGGCGCAGGAGGGCGAGCTTGACCGCATCGAGGCGGCGCTGGCCGACCTCAGGACAAGGCGCGACGCCGCGCAGTCGCGGCTCGACGACGTGATCAGGGGTCTGAGGGAGTAACTGGGTCCCAGTCAGGCCGGCCGGGTCGGCCGGCTCGACCGGTTACTCGAGCAGGCTGCTGCCGGCGCCGGTGAGGTGCACGGGCACCTCGGCCAACGGCGCCAGCGCCGCCCGTACCGCCTGCTGCTGGCCGTCCGGGCAGCAGACGAGGACGTAGCCGCCGATCTTGCCGCCGGGGAACTGCACGCTGGCGCCCGTGGCCCTCACCCTCTCGCCGACGTCGGTCACGAACTCGTCGACGAACGAGCCGGGCAGCAGCTGCTTGAGCCGCTGCTGCTCGCCGATGTTGCGCGCCAGCCGCGCGAGGTCGCCGGCCTCGAAGGCGCTCGCGGTGTCCTCGGCGAGCTCCTTCATCTGGTGAAGCACGTCGACCGCACCCTCGAAGCCCGCGCTGAGCAGGCCGAGCGAGGCCTTGGTGCTGGCCCGCCGCCCGGTGGCGAAGAGCAGCAACGAGTCCTGGAACGCGTCGAGGAAGCCCGCTGGCGACGCCAGCCTCACGGCGGTCGCCTGCGGCCCGTCGTAGTCGATGCGCAGCAGCCCGCCCCTGGCGCAGACGTTGGCGTCGTGATAGCCGGACGCTCCGCCGAGCATCTCGACCTCGATGTGGGTCGCGTCGTCGGCGAGCTGCTCGGCCGACGGCTGCTCGCCGCGCAGCGCCCGCAGGGCGTGGACCAGCGCGACGGTGATGGCCCCCGAGGTGCCGAGGCCGCTGTGGTCTTGCACCTCGACCGCGATCGTGATGTCGAGCCCCGCTCCCCGGTACCCGACGCGCTCGAGCGCGCAGCGCACCAGGTCGTTGCGCAGCTGATCGGGCCGCGGGGCGCGCTCGCTCACGCCGCCGGCGTCGACCGCGAAGTCATGCCCCCCGGGCTTCACCTCGACCTCGACGCCGAGGTCGATGGTCGAGCTGACCGTGACCCCGCCGTAGCGTGCCGCGTACTCCTTGATGTCGGTGAGGCCGCCGGCGAACGGCAGGCGCAGCGGGGTCCTGACCCTGACCGCTGTCGCGCTCAAGGTACCTCCGCCCCCTCCATGGCGCTGTCGATGGTCAGCACCTTCTCCACCACCCGCCTGACGTTGGCTTCCGGCGTGGGCAGCGTCCCGCCGAGGTGGATCCAGTCGTCGGCGACGGTGAAGCCGAAGCTGGCGCCGGCGTCGATGCTGCGCTGGAGGTTGATGAGCATGCGGATCTCGCCGGTGGCGGCGCGCACGTCGGCGATGCTCGCGAGGACCTCGGGGCTGAGCTTCCACAGGCCCACGTCGTAGAGGGGGCCTTCGCCCTCCCACACGCGGGTGACGTGCGGACCCGAGACGGTGGCCTTGAGCACCGGAGACTCGCCGGGGTCACCAGGGCCGAGCGTGACCACGTTCGCGGCCTGGTGACGCGCGACGGCGCGGAACATCTCGGCCGTGACGAAGAGGTCGGCCTGCCAGCCGATGCTGCTGGCGCGCGGCTGCAGCGCGTCGAACGCCAGCTTGAGCGCGTGCCCGGTCCCGAGGCGCTGCTCCTGCTCGACGTAGGTGATCGGCAGGCCCTCGAAGTCGCTGCCGAAGTAGGCGCGCACCTGGTCGGAGTGGTGGCCGACGACCAGCGCCAGCCGGTCGCTGGCGGTATCGACCACGCCGCTGGACATGAGTTGCACCAGCGTGTGCTCGAGGAAGGGGCGCAGGCCGACCGGGTAGAGGCACTTCTGCAGGTAGCGGCCGAGGTTGCCGAGGCGGGTGCCGTGACCGGCGGCCAGGCAGATGTAGTCGACCCCGCTGGAGTTCATGTTCGGCAAGGTATCACCTTCGGCGCCAGGCCTGCCGCACCGTCACGGCCGGCCGTAGCCGGCTTTCGCGCGCCCGGTCGCCTAGGGCGGGTTGCGGCAACAGCCTCGTGACCGACGCCCCCGTGGGGTTAGCCTATGGCGATGGCCGCCACCACGACCGCGCAGTCGAAGGGGTCGGCCCAACCCGGCGTGACCCGGGTGCGGGCCCTTCGTCCCCCGTTCGACGACATCGTCGCCGGCCTCACCGTCGCCCTCGTGCTCATCCCGCAGTCGCTGGCCTACGCCGCGCTGGCCGGTTTGCCGCCCTCGGTGGGCCTGATGGCCGCGATCTTCCCCCCGCTGGCCTCGGCCGCCTTCGGCTCGAGCCCGTACCTGCAGACGGGCCCGACGGCCCTGACCTCGCTGCTCACCCTCGGCGTGCTGGCCGGCACGTTCGTCGCCGGCAGCCCCGGCTACCTGCAGGCCGCGGCCCTGCTGGCCCTGCTCGTCGGGGTCGTCCGGGTGATCCTCGGGCTGCTGCGCTTCGGCTCGGTGGCGTACTTCATGAGCCTGCCCGTGATGCGCGGCTTCACCAGCGGCGCGGCGGTGCTGATCATCGCCTCGCAGCTGCCGGCGCTGTTCGGTCGCGGCTCCGAGGGGCTCGGCGTGTGGCGGGCGGCCTGGCGCGCGCTCACCGACCCGCAGTCGTTCAACCTCATCGCCATCGGCCTCGGCGTGGTCACGTTCCTGGTCATCCGCGGCGCGCGCAGGCTCTCCCCGCTGATACCCGGCGTGCTCATCGCGGCCGTGATCGGCCTGCTGGTCACCGCGCTGTTCGGCCGCGTGGTGCCCGTGATCGGTCCGCTGCCCTCCACCCTGCCGCTGCCCAGCCTGGCGCTGCCCTGGAACCAGGTGGGCACGCTGGCGTTAGGCGCCGTCGTCATCGCGCTGGTGGGGTTCGCCGAGCCGGCCGCGATCGCTCGCACCTTCGCCGACCGCACCCGGCCGTGGAACGCCGACCGGGAGCTGCTGGCGCAGGGCGCCGCCAACCTGGCCTCGGGCATCATGCGCGGGATGCCGGTGGGCGGCAGCTTCTCGCGCTCCGCGCTCACCCGTCAGGCCGGTGGGCGCACCCGGCTGGCGGGCGCCGTTGCCGGGCTGGCGGTGCTCGCCTTCTTCCCCTTCGCCGGCGTGCTGTCGGGGTTGCCGCGCGCGGTGCTGGCCGCGATCGTCGTGACGTCGTCGCTGTCGCTGCTCCAGCTCGGCGCGCTGCTGCGGCTGTGGCGCTACGCGAAGATGCAGGCCACCACGGCGCTCGTCACGTTCGCACTGACGCTGGTGCTGGCGCCGCGGGTCGACTACGCCCTGGTCCTCGGCATCCTCCTCGCCCTGTTCACGCACCTCTACCGCGAGGCCCAGCTCGGCGTGAGGGTCGAGCGCGAAGACGAGACCGTGACCATGAGCTTCGAAGGCGTGCTGTGGTTCGGCTCGCTGCAGTCGCTGGAGCGCGCCCTGCAACGGCTCGAGAGCGAGCTGGACGGCATCGAGCGCGTGGTGCTCGACACCACCCGCCTCGGTCGCGTCGACTTCTCGGCCCTGATGCTGCTCTACGACACCGAGCGGCGCCTGTCGGACGCCGGCCTCGAGGTGAAGATCGAGGGCCTGCACGGTCGCGGCGAGATGATCATGGGCCGCATCAGGCGCGGCTGAGCCTACCCGCTCGCCGACCGGCTGGCCTTGACCGCGCCGCTCGCCGTCGGGCCCGCCCTTACCGCGCGCTAGTCGTCCGACTCGCTCCTGATCAGCAGGAACGGCTTGTTGCCCTGCCGCAAGGCGCCCTCCGCCACCGAGCCGAACATCCAGCGGTTGAACCCGCGGCGGCCGTGGGTGCCCATCACGATCAGGTCGTGCTCCTCGCCGGCTTCGGCGATGGCCGTGGCGGGCTCGCGGTTCTCGACCAGTTTGGCGTGGGCCTTGACGCCTAGCCCCTGCGCCTTCTGCACCGCCTCTTCGAGGAGGCCGGCCGCCGACGCCTTGAGGTCCTGGTAGAGCTGCGCCGAGTACGGCAGCGTCTCCGGGGTGGCGTAGCCCGCGGTCAGCGGGTTCTCCACCACGTGCAGGAAGGTGACCTCCGACGACATCGCTTTGGCCAGGTTCAGACCGTGGTCGACGGCGCGCTCCGAGGTAGCGCTGCCGTCGGTGGGGATGAGGATCTTGTCGTACATGCGCACGCTCCTCTCGAGACCATCGTACGTCCTGGCGACGGGACACACGCCCCGCCTTTATCATGGCTCCAGCACGACGATCCTGCCCGAGGCGACCGGGCGACCGGAGGTTCTCACGATGCGCATCCTGCACCCGACCGACTTCTCTCGCACCGCCGGGAAGGCGCTGGCCATCGCGCGCGATCTCAAGCAGCGCCTATCGGGCTCGCTCCACGTGGTCCACGTGCAGTCGCGCTTCAGCGACGGCCTCAGCGGCGTGCGCCTGAGGCCGCAGCTCGACAGCATCAACCCGCAGCTCGACCGCACGCTGGAGGAGGAGCGCGCCAACGAGACGCGCAAGCTGCGCGAGATGCTCACCCACCTCGCCTCACCGGACGCCACCACCGAGCTGCGCTGGGGCGAGCCGATCCGCGAGCTGCTCGACATGCAGGACGACTACGACCTCGTGGTCATGGGCGCCCACGGCAGCAACCGCTTCGACAGCTACTTCCTCGGCGGCGTGGCGGGGCGCTTCGTGCGGCGCAGCCGGGTGCCGGTGATCACGGTGCGCGAGGAGAGCGAGGAGCGGCCGGTGACGAGGGTCCTGGTCGCCACCGACTTCAGCGAGGCCTCCAAGGCCGCGGTCGAGTGGGCCAAGGCGCTCGGCGACGCCGGCGTGAAGCGCGTGCTGTGCCACGTGATCGACGACCCGCGCTTCAGGGCCGACCCCGGCTACATCAACACCGTCACCGACTCACTTGCCCTGATCGACGACGGCGCCTACGAGCGGCACGTGATCCGCGACGGCGACCCGGCCGAGGTGCTGCCCCAGGTCGCCTCCGAGGTGGGCGCCGACCTGATCGTGATCGGCCTGAAGCGTCGGCGCGGTGCGGTCGGGCTGCTGCTCGGCAGCCGCGTCGACGCGCTCATCCGCTCGAGTCACGTCCCCATCGCCAGCGTCCCCGGCGCCGAGCAGGCCTAGCTGCGGCGTCGCCGGACGAGACGTCCGGGCC
>CAZQVC010000055.1:10118-14608 GCA_964596625.1 uncultured bacterium
GAGCTCGGCGAGGCCGACTCGCGCCACAGCATGAAGCCGCCGCCGGCCATCAGGGCCAGCGCGATGAGCGTCTCGACGATGCGGCCGGTGAACAGCGCGAGCAGCGCCATGGCGCCGAGCGCGATGGCCGCGAACAGGTTCCACGACCCCGAACCCGCCGGGCGCCTCAGGTAGAGGGCGAGGAAGGTGAGCGAGAGGCCGAGGAACAGCCACCAGCCGTTGTCGGCCGGCGGGAACAGCGCTTCGAAGAACGCCATCAGCGCGAGGCTGAGCAGCGCGCCGCCGGCCAGCAGGGCCCAGCGCCGGTTGCGGTCGGTGACGTAGAGCGTGAGCAGCAGGCCGCCGGTCAGCGCCAGCAGCACCAGGCCGCCGGTGTTGCCGGCCAATATGGCGAGCGCGGCCGCCAACGCGGCGAAGCCGGGGAACAGCGCCCACCAGCGCCGCGGGTCGCTGACGTAGAGCCAGGTCAGCACGCCGGCGACGGCGAAGAACACCAGCGACCACAGCAGGTTCGAGATCCCGGCCGCCCAGGCGAAGCGGTCGATGAGGAACAGCATCCCGACCGCGATCATCAGGGCGGCTAGCCAACTGCGGTTCTGCTGCATCATCCTCAGCCTCCAGCCTTCGGCTCCGCTGTAGCGCCGTTGCCCGCGGCCGCCGAGCCGGCGCCCGCCGCCTCGAACGCCGACGCGACCAGCGCCGCGGCCTCCTCCTGCAGCGCGGCGAGGTGCTCCTCGCCGGCGAAGCTCTCGGCGTAGATCTTGTAGATGTCCTCGGTGCCGGACGGCCTGGCGGCGAACCAGCCGCTCTTGGTTACGACCTTGATGCCGCCTATCGGGGCGTCGTTCCCCGGCGCCTTGTCGAGCACCGCTTCGATCCTGTCGCCCGCCAGCTCGCTCGCGTCGACGTCGGACGGACGCAGCTTGGCCAGGGCGGCCTTCTGCTCGGCGCTGGCCGGCACGTCGGTGCGCGAGTACACGGGCGCGCCGAAGCGCTCGGTGAGGCGGCGGTACGACTCGGCGGGGTCGACGCCGCTGACCGCGAGGATCTCGGCAGCCAACAGCCCGAGGAGGATCCCGTCCTTGTCGGTGGTCCAGGTCGTGCCGTCGCGCCGCAGGAAGCTGGCGCCGGCGCTCTCCTCGCCGCCGAAGCCGAGCTCGCCCGATGACAGGCCGGGCACGAACCACTTGAAGCCGACCGGCACCTCGACCAGCCGCCGGCCGCGAGCCTCCGCCACGCGGTCGATGATCGAGCTCGAGACCAGCGTCTTGCCGACTGCCGCGCCCTGCCCCCAGTCGCGGCGCCGCGCGAAGAGGTAGTCGATGGCCACGGCCAGGTAGTGGTTGGGGTTGAGCAGGCCGCCGTGCGGGGTGACGATGCCGTGGCGGTCGGCGTCCGGGTCGTTGCCGAAGGCGACATCGAAGCGGTCTTGCACCGCCAGCAGGCCGGCCATCGCGTGCGGGGACGAGCCGTCCAGGCGGATCTGGCCGTCGTGGTCGCGGGGCATGAAGGAGACGGTCGGGTCGACGACGTCGTCGACCACAGTGAGGTCGAGGTTCCAGCGCTCGGCCAGCGGCTGCAGGTAGGGCAGCGCCGAGCCGCCGAGCGGGTCGGCGCCGATCTTCACGCCGGCAGCGGCGACCGCGGGGAGGTCGAGGGCGGCGCCGAGGTCGTCGACGTACGGCGCGACGAGGTCGCGCCCCTCGACGAGGCCGCTGCTCAGCGCGCGGCGGAGGCTGACGCGCCTGACGCCTTCCAAACCAGTCGCGAGGAAGCGGTTGGCCGCCTCCTGGATGGCCGAGGTCTCGTCGGAGCCGGCCGGTCCGCCGTGCGGCGGGTTGTACTTGAAGCCGCCGTCGCCAGGCGGGTTGTGCGAGGGCGTCACGACGATGCCGTCGGCCAGGTCGGCACCCCCGGCCTTGCCGCGGTTGTGCGCGACGATCGCGTGCGAGATCACGGGCGTCGGGACGGGGTGGGGGGCCGCGAGGTCGGCGGTCGAGCCTCCCGAGGCCGCGACCACCACCGTGACGTCGTTGGCGCACAGCACCTCGAGCGCGGTGAGCAGCGCCGGCGTCGACAGCGCGTGCGTGTCGGCGCCGAGGAACAGCGGCCCCGTCACGCCCTTGGCCGCGCGATGCTCGGCCACGGCCTGGCAGATCGCGACGATGTGGTCCTCGTTGAAGGTCGACTCGAGGCTGGTGCCGCGGTGCCCCGAGGTGCCGAAGGACACCGCTTGACCGCGTTCGCTCGGGTCGGGCTTGAGCACGTAGTAGGCGGAGACGAGCCGCGGCACGTCGACCAGGAGGTCACGCGGCGCCCTGCGACCGGCCTGCGGATGCACGCTCATGCCTACACGTTACACGGCGATGATGGGAATCCACGCCCGTCCCCAGCGCTCTTAGGTGGTAGACTTCTGGCTGCTCTTCAGACCCTGGCGCTGAAGAACTGTGAACGGCCGCGGGCCGTGTGACCTGCGGCCGGCGTAGTCATGAGTGCTGGGGCTAATTCCTGTAGTGACAGGCGATGTTGGAGGAAAGATGGACCTGTTGGTAACCCTCATACCGCTGGCAGCGATAGCCGCCCTGGTCGCGGCCGGCCTGCTGGCGCGCGGCGTCATGGCTGCCCCCACCGGCAACGAGCGCATGGTGTCGATCTCCGACGCCATCAGGCAAGGCGCGGCTGCTTACATGAACCGCCAGTACCGCACGATCGCCATCGTCGCGGTCATCATCGCCGCGGTCTTCGCCGTCGTCGCCCTGACCTCCGACGCTGGTCACGACCGCACCCTGTGGTGGTGGACGACGATCGGCTTCCTGGTCGGCGCGCTGTTCTCGGGCATCAGCGGCTACGTCGGCATGAACGTCGCGGTGAGGGCCAACGTGCGCGTCGCGCAGGCGGCTCGCACCGGACTGGGCGGCGCCCTGCGCATCGCCTTCAACGGCGGCGCGGTGGCCGGCCTGGCCGTCGCCGGCCTGGCGCTGCTCGGCGTCGCCGGCTTCTACTGGCTGTTCGCCGTCGTGCTCGACCTGCCGAACCCGGTCGAGCCCCTTGTCGGCTTCGCCTTCGGGGCCTCGCTGATCAGCCTCTTCGCGCGCGTCGGCGGCGGCATCTACACCAAGGCCGCCGACGTCGGCGCCGACCTGGTAGGCAAGGTCGAGGCCGGCATCCCCGAGGACGACCCCCGCAACCCCGCGGTGATCGCCGACAACGTCGGTGACAACGTCGGCGACTGCGCGGGCATGGGCGCCGACCTGTTCGAGACCTACGCCGTCACCGCCATCGGCGCGGTGTTCCTCGGCTACCTGCTGCCGGGCGACGGCCTGCTCACCAACCTCGTCACCTACCCGCTGGTGCTCGGCGCGATCGCGATCATCGCCAGCATCATCGGCACGCAGTTCGTGCGCCTGCCGGCCAACAACAACATCATGGCCGCGCTCTACCAGGGCGTGTTCGTCAGCGCCGCCATCAGCATCGTCGGCTTCGTCATCGCGAGCTGGGCGATGTTCCGCAACTTCGACTTCGTCGGCATGCTCGGCCGCGACATCGGCTGGTTCTCGGTCTTCCTCACCAGCCTCGTCGGCATCGTCGTGGTGGTGCTGATCATGTTCATCACCGAGTACTACACCAGCACCCGCTACGAGCCGGTGCGCAAGATCGCCAGGGCCTCGGAGACCGGCTCGGCCACCAACATCATCTCGGGCCTTGCGGTCGGCATGCACTCGACGGCGCTGCCGGTGATCGTGCTGGTCCTCGCCATCTTCGTCTCCTTCATGCTCGCCGGCCTCTACGGCATCGCCGTGGCCGCCGTCGCCATGCTCTCGGTCACCGGGATGGTCGTGGCCATGGACACCTACGGACCCATCACCGACAACGCCGGCGGCATCGCCGAGATGTCGGAGCTCGACGAGTCCGTGCGCGCCAACACCGACGCGCTCGACGCCGTCGGCAACACGACCAAGGCCGTGACCAAGGGCTACGCCATCGGCTCGGCCGCGCTGGCCGCACTGGTGCTGTTCGCCGACTTCGCCGAACGCCTCAAGCTGGTCGACCCGGTCGTGTTCGCCGAGGGCGCCTTCCGCCTCAACGACCCGATCGTGCTGATCGGCCTGCTGGTCGGCGCGATGCTGCCCTTCCTCTTCAGCGCCTACCTGATGGAGTCCGTCGGCAAGGCCGCCGGTGCGGTCATCGAAGAGGTGCGCAGGCAGTTCCGCGAGATCAAGGGCATCATGGCCGGCACCGCCAAGCCCGACTACGGCCGCGCGGTCGACATCGTCACCGCCGCCGCGCTGCGCGAGATGGCGCTGCCGGGCGTGTTGGCGGTCGTGGCGCCGCTCGTCGTCGGCTTCCTCTGGGGCCCGATCGCCCTGGGCGGGCTGCTCATCGGCGTGATCGCCTCCGGCCTGATGATGGCCTTGATGATGTCGAACGGCGGCGGCGCCTGGGACAACGCCAAGAAGTACATCGAAGACGGCAACCACGGCGGCAAGGGC
>CAZQVC010000056.1:0-13418 GCA_964596625.1 uncultured bacterium
TCGTGGAACGGCTTGAGCAGCGTCTCGGCCTTGGGCAGCCGGCGGAAGAGGCCAGGCCGCGGCGGCTCGTCGACCAGCACCAGCACCTGCATGTGCGCGTGCGCGGGCCGCTTGCGCAGCTCCCTCACGAGCTCCCAGGCTGAGCCGTCGGCGTCGTCGTCTACCACCATCGCGCTGGGGTGGTGGGCGTCGATCGCGGCCTCGGTCTCGGCGTACTCGAAGACCGTCTCCACCCGGAAGCCGGCGCGCTGCAGCGCCAGCCTGATCAGGCGCTGGAGGGCGGCGTTGGGGGAGACGACCAGCACCACCGGGTCCTCGACGGTGTACGGGGCGCGCTCGATGACCTCGAGGCGCTCCAGCTCGTTGAGCAGGTGGTAGACGTGCTTCTCGGTGAGGTCCAGCTCGGCGGCCACGCTGCGGGCGGAACGGCGCCCGTCGATGCAGGCCAAGACCTCCCAGGAGCCGGCCGGCATCTCGACCCTTGTGGGGTCGCCCTTGCGGACGTACACCGTGCTGGGGGCGATGTCGGTGTCGGCGAACTGGTGCTGGTTCTGCGCCACGCGCATCAGCAGCATCATCGCGTCGACGCTGTGGTCGGTCGGGGCCTGCGAGCTGTCGACGTCGCGGTCGGTGAAGTCGAAGCGACCCTCGGACCAGGTGAGCAGGTCGCCGACGACCTCGAGTATCTGACGCTCGAGCGCGAGGCGCAGATCCTCGTCGCGCAGCAGCCCCATCTGGATCGCCATGAGGCCGAGCTGCGTGCCGGGGTTCTCGGTGTGCTGGCGCCTGAGGATCTCCTGCACCTCGTGGGCGGTGAGCAGGTCCATGCGCACCAGGATCTCGCCGAGGTGCACGCCGGGCGTGACGTGGGCGTAGCGGATGCGCCCCTGGTCGAAGTGGATGCGCGCCCTGGCCTGGCCCCGCTGGACCGTCAGCGCGCCGGTCTTCTGACCGTTGGCGATCACCTGGAAGATCTCGGAGAGCGGGACGTTCCTGAGGCTGCCTTCGATCACGGCGTCAGCTCCGCTCGGCCGGTCCGAAGAGGCTCTCCGCCACGCCCGGCAGCGGCAGGCCGAGGTGCGCGTAAGCTGCCTCCGTCGCGACCCTGCCGCGCGCCGTGCGCTGCAGCAGTCCCCGCTGGATGAGGAAGGGCTCGTAGACCTCCTCCAGCGTGGTGCTGTCCTCGCCGACCGCGGTGGCCAGCGTGTCGAGCCCCACCGGACCGCCGACGAACTTGCCGACGATGGCCCCGAGGATCGCCCTGTCGCGGCGGTCGAGGCCCGCGTCGTCGATGCCGAGGGTCTCGAGGGCCGCCCTGGTGCGCTGCAGCGTGATGGTCTCGTCGCCTGCCACCTGGGCGTAGTCGCGCACCCGCCGCAACAGCCGCTTGGCGATGCGCATCGTGCCGCGAGCGCGCCGGCCGATCTCGAGGGCGGCGTCGTCGTCGAGGTGGTAGCCGAGGCGCCTGGCGTCCTGGGTGACGCCCAGGGCCAGCTCCTCGCCGTCGTAGTACTCGAGGTGCTCGATGATGCCGAAGCGGCTGCGCAGCGGGCCGGTGATCAGGCCCGGCCTGGTGGTGGCGCCGACCAGCGTGAAGCGCGGCAGCTCGAGCCGAATGGAGCGCGCTGCGGGCCCCTGACCGAGCACGATGTCGATCTTGTACTCCTCCATGGCGGGGTAGAGGTGCTCCTCCGCGACCCGCCCGAGGCGGTGGATCTCGTCGATGAACAGGACGTCGCCGTCCTCCAGGGAGTTGGTGAGTATCGCCGCGAGATCGCCCGGCTTCTCGATCGCGGGGCCTGAGGTCACCCGGATGCCGACGCCCATCTCGTGCGCGACGATGTGCGCGAGGGTGGTCTTGCCGAGCCCCGGCGGACCGTAGAGCAGCAGGTGGTCGAGCGGCTCACCCCGGCTGAGCGCGGCCTCCAGGTAGACTTGCAGCTTGTTCTTGAGGCGCGCCTGTCCGACGTACTCTGCCAGCGTGGTCGGGCGCAGACGGACGTCCTCCACGACGTGAATGGTAACACGGCGCCCAAGGCCCAAGAAGGGTCGTGACGGACGGGCGCGGTAACCTCTTGAGTCAGGATGCAGCGAAGGGAAGACAAGGTGCGCTCTCACCCCATCGAGATCGGCGGCCAGCGCCGCGAGCTACAGGTAGTGAACGTCGGCAAGGTCGCGGTCGCCCTGCTCAACCTCCTGGGCGACACGGCGCTGACCGAGGCCGCGGCCGACGAGCTGGTCGCCAGGCTGCCCGCAGAGGTGGAGGGCTTCGTCACGCCGGAGGTCAAGGCGGTGCCGCTGGCCCACGCGATGAGCGTGCGCACGGGCCTCCCGTACGTGGTGGCGCGCAAGACCGTCAAGCCCTACATGGTCGACCCTGTGACCCGCGAGGTGCTCAGCATCACCACCGGCAAGCCGCAGCTGCTGGTGATCGACGGCGCCGACGTGGCCCGGCTCGCCGGCCGCCGCGTGGCGATCGTCGACGACGTGGTCTCGACCGGCGGCACCCTCGACAGCCTCCTCGAGCTGCTCGCCGAGGTCGGAGCCGAGGTCGTCGCGACCATGGTCGTGTTCACCGAAGGCGAGGGCCGAAACGACGTCATCGCGCTCGGTCACCTGCCGCTGTTCCCGGCCGAGCCAGAGGCCGACGAGGGCGGGCCGTGAAGCCCTCGGCCACCGCCGGGACCGTCGGTCGCGACGCCAAGGAGCTGATCCGCGAGCGGCTCGACATCGCCGACGTCATCGGCGAGGTGGTGAGCCTCAAGCCGGCTGGGAAGGCGCAGCTGAAGGGCCTGTGCCCGTTCCACAGCGAGAAGACCCCAAGCTTCCACGTCCACGTCGACCGCGGCTTCTTCTACTGCTTCGGCTGTCAGGCCAAGGGCGACGTGTTCGACTTCGTGATGCAGACCCAGGCCCTCAGCTTCCCCGAGGCGCTAAAGGTACTGGGCGACCGCGCGGGGATCGAGGTCACGCCGAGCGCCCCGCACGACCACAAGCGCCGCGACCTGCTGGAGGTCAACCGGCTCGCCGCCGCCTTCTTCAAGCAGGCGATGACGGCGCAGGCCAGGTCGTACCTGACCGCGCGCGGCCTGAGCGAGGAGAGCATCGCGCGCTTCGAGCTGGGCTTCGCCCCGGAAGGCTGGGACGGCCTGCTGCGCCACGCCCTCACCAAGGGCGTAGCGGAGGCCGACCTCGTCAGCCTGGGGCTGGTCGTGGAGAACGAGCGCGGCAGGCGCTACGACCGCTTCCGCAACCGCGTGATGTTCCCGATCAAGGACGCGCTCGGGCGGGTCGTCGGGTTCTCCGGCCGCGTGCTCGACGACAGCCTGCCCAAGTACGTGAACAGCCCGGAATCCGAGCTGTTCCGCAAGTCGGAGCTGCTCTACGGCCTCGACCTCGCCAGGGCGGCCATCCGCGAGGCGCGCGAGGTGATCGTGGTCGAGGGCTACACCGACGTCATCGCGCTGCACCAGGTCGGCCTGCAGAACGCCGTCGCCGCCCTCGGCGCGACGCTCACCAGCGAGCAGGCCGACGCCCTCGAGCGGCTCGACGCCCGCGTCGTGTACCTGGCGTTCGACGCCGACGAGGCGGGGCAGAAGGCCATCCTCTCCGGCCTCGACCAGGCCGTCGGTCGGCGCCTGATGGTCAAGGCCGTCAGCGTGCCGCACGGCAAGGACCCGGCGGAGGCGGTCCTCACCGGGCATCTCGACGAGTTCAGGCAGGCGCTGGGCGTCGGCCTCTCGGAGGTGGAGTTCCGCTTCCAGCGGGTGCTGGCGCGGCACGACGCCGACACCGTCGAAGGCAAGCTGGCCATCCTCGACGAGCTGCAGGCCGTGCTGCGGCCGCGCGAGCTCTACGACCCCGTGGCCGCCGAGATGCGGAGGCTAGTGATCGACAAGCTCGGCATCGACGCCGCCCGCCTCGACGACTGGCTGGCCTCGCGCAGCCAGCGGCGCATCAGCCGCACCGAGGTAAGGGCCATGAGCCGGGCGCAGCTCGAGCTCGACCAGGCCAAGCGGGTCGAGGCGGAGGTCATCGCGCTGGCGCTGCTCGAGCCCGCGGCGCTGCGCTCGCGCTTCGAGGCGATCCTCGAGCTCGTGCCGGTGCAGCGCGCTACCGGGGGTAGCGGCGCGCCGGGCGCGGCCGCGCATGACGCCGCCGCTCACGACGCGGGCGCCAGGGCCACGCTCAGGCACTTCGCGGAGTCCTGTCTGCGGCACGACTTCGACGTCGACGCCGTTCTCGACGACGTGAGGCAGCGCGAAGAGGGCGGCTACGTGCTGCAGCGCCTGCTGGAGGGTGAGTCGGACGAGGACGGCCGCATCGACGTCGAAGGCCAGCTGGCGAAGGCGCTGTCCCGCCTGCGGGAGCTGGCCCTCGAGGGGCGCAAGGAGGACTCCCGCAGCCGCCTGCAGAGGCGCCGCGAGGAGATCGCGAGGCTCCTCAGCGAGCTGCAGGACGGCGGCGTCGACGACGCCGACCGCGCCCGCCTCGACGAGCTGTACCGTGAGCTCAAGGAGATCCAGGGGGTGCTGGCAGCGCGCGAGGCCGAGCGGCGCTCACGCGTGATGCCGGCCACCGTCAGGGCGAGGAAACGCGGCCTCTAGCCACCGCGACGGACGTGCCCCAGCGTCGCCGCGGCCTCCGCCAAGGTCTGCACGCCGGCGCTCTCCACACCCGGCACGCCGCTGAGGAAGGCCGCGTCGGCGGCGGCCGCCGCCCCCTCGAGGTCACCGGCGCGCAGGCGGCGGTCGATGGCGCGCCAGGCCACGGCGTCGACGTTCGCCGCCTGGTCGAGCGGCAGCGGCAGCAACATCGCCTGAGCGGCGGACGGCCCCAGCTTCAGCAGCCCGCCGCCCAGTGGGCTGCCCTCCAGCTCCGCCGAGAGGCGGGCCAGTGACGACTGCGCCGCCGCGGCCAGCGCGGCGTTGGGCGCAGCCCCGCTGCCGGAGCGGCGCCAGACCGCGTGAAGCGTGTTGCTCACAGCGACCTGCACGGCGTTCACGCTCATGCGGGGGCTGTCGTTGGTCATCGCGGTGAGGATCAGGTCGGGCGCGGCGGTGCGCGTCACCCGCCACCACGGGTTGCGCTGCTTGGCCTTGGCCCTTGCCGGGATGTCCAGCGCGACGCCGTGCTGCAGGTAGGCCACGACCGCCGGGTCGTCGTCGTCGACCGGCGCGAACAGCAGGCCGGCCTCGCCCGACTCGGCGGCGGCCGCCCAATCGCTGCCGGTCAGCTCGAGGCCGCTGAGACCCCGCGAGCGGAACAACGCCCGGCGCAGGTGCACGGCCGGCAGGTCGAGCTCGACCGCCTCGTCCGGCGCGAGGTGAAAGTACGCGTTGGCCGCCGTCACGTAGCCGATCGTCACGCGCGCGTGCTGGCCCAGGCGGCTCACCTTGCGCGAGCTGCGCAGCCAGCCGAGAAGCTCGCGCGCCCCGGGGCCGAGCCAGGCGTGATGCAGCCGGCTGCGGCCGTCGATCAGGCGGTCCGGCTCGAGGGGCTCGTAGCGCAAGGCGGCCAGACCTGAGCGCTCCAGCCTCTCGAGCTGCGCGGCCCCGCTGACGGTGGCGGCCTCGAACGCCGTGCTGGGGCGGCCGTAGCCGCTCGCGAGCAGCAGCACGACGCCCTGGTCCAGCTGCGGGAACAGCGGTTGCTCGAACAGCACGAAGCGCACCGACTGGAAGCGGTTGCGCAGGAAGGCGAGCACCTCCCTGGCGTAGCGCGCGTGCCCGATCTCGCTCGGCAGGACGAAGGCGAGGCGGCCGCCCGGCCTCAGGAAGGCCCCCGCGTGCACCACGAAGCCCGCCCACGAGGCGGCAAGCGCGTCGAGCTCGACGCCGGCGGCGGCCGCGCGCGCGGCCGCCAGCGCCCGCCGCTCGCGGCTCAGCCGCTGGTAGCGCACGAACGGGGGGTTGCCTATCACCGCGTCCACCGGCGGCACGCTCCCCGGCTCGAGCGCCAGGAAGTCGGCGTGCAGCACGTCGCTCTCCGGGATGCCGTGGGGAGCGGCGACCCCGCGCGCGGTCGCGGCGGCGGCCGGGTCCAGCTCGACTCCGTAGACCGCTGGTCGCACGGCACCGAGCCGCGTCAGCCGCTCGGCGGCCGCCTCGAGGAACACGCCGTGGCCGGCCGCGGGATCGAGCGCGCTGGCCTCACCGTGCGGCAAGGCCCACTCCACCAGCGCCCTGGCTACGTGGGCGGCCGTGTAGTAGGCGCCCGAAGCCTTGCGGTCGGGCGCAGCCCGCTCCAGGTCCACGCCGGGAGTCTAACCGAACGTTCAGGGTGCTCCCGATCCGCCCTTCGCGCACGCCGCGCCTGGCCGTTTCCCCGGCTCCGCGACAGGGACAAATGCCCTCGTTGACACCCTTCTTCGCACCCTGCTATGGTTGGCCAGAAAGCCGTTTCGGGCGTTCAACGCGACATGAACGCTCCTTTTTTATGCACCGCAAACCACCTGAACGTCTTTGATCCGCAACAACGTGTCCCAGTGACCGTGCGCAGATGAAGGAAGGAGGGCCGCTTGGAAGCACAAGGTGAACGTCTGCTGCAAGACCTCCTCGCACAGGAGAAGAGCCTGATCGGCAAGGTGGACGAGGCCAACGCCAAGGCCAGGTCCATCGTCGAGAAGGCGACGGCGGAGGCGAAGGCCCAGGTCGACGCCGCCAGGGCCAAGGCCGAGGCCATGGCCCAGTCGGAGGCCGAGGCCGGCCGCAAGGAAGAAGAGAGCGTCCGCCAGAGCGTCGTCAGCTCCGCCAAGGAAGCCGCCGGCGCGCTCGAGGCCAAGGCCGCAGCCAACCTCGAGAGCGTCGTGGCCAAGGTGCTGGAGAAGGTCTTGCCGTGATCGCCAAGATGGACCAGGTGACGGTCGTCGGCCGTCGCTCCATCGCCAAAGAGGTGCTCGGCGCCCTGCAGGGGCTCGGCGTCGTGCAGATCACGCCGCTGGCTCCCGAGCTCGCCGCCCACGAGGCCGCCCAGGCCGCGACCCCGTCACAGGCCGACGGGCCATCGTCCGCCGCCACCGCGGAGGCGGGCGAGCAGCGCGTCCTCAAGCCGCTGCGGCTGTCGGGCGCGGACCTCTCCGAGAAGGAGACCTGGGACCGCATCCTCGCTCGCACCACCTCGCTGCTCGACGCTATCGACGCTCCAGCCGCTCCGGCCCCCGGCAAGGGCTCCGGAGCGCCCAAGGCGTCCGAGCTCGAGCCGGAGGTCAACGAGATCGCCGAGCAGGTGGACCGCCTCATCGCGGAGCGCGCCGAGCTGCGCGACGAGAACGAGCTGATCAGCAGCTACCTGCCGCTGCTCCGCGACCTCGCGCCGATGCTGGCTCCTCTCGAGGAGTCGCGCTACCTCGCCGGCGTCGCCTTCCTGGCAGCCCAGGACGACCTCGACGACCTCCAGGCCACGCTCCGGCAGGAGTTCGGCCAGGGCTTCGTGCTGGCCAGCAGGCCGCACCGCGCGCAACGACTGGTCGTCGCCGCGGTGCTCAAGTCCGCGCTCGCCGAGTTCCGCTCGGCGCTCTCGCGCACCGGGACCGCGGAGCTGACGCTACCGGACCGCTACGCCGAGACGGGCATCGCCAAGACCGCCCACGTCATGGAGGAGCGCTCCCAGGTCGTGCCCAAGCGGCTCGCCTCCATCGAGGCCGAGCTCGACAAGCTCGCCGAACAGCACGGCGAGCGCCTGGCGCAGATCCACCGGACCGCCCTCAACCACAGCCTGCGTCACCAGGCCGCCGAGGACCTCCTCGAAGGCCGCTACTCGTTCGCCCTGCGCGGCTGGGTTCCGGCTGAGGACCGCGAGTCGGTGCTCGGCCACCTGGAGCGGCAGTTCGGCGCCGACCTCGCCACAGCCTGGCGGCCAGCCGACGAGCACCACGACAGCGGTGTGCCGGTCAAGCTAGACAACCCGGCCTGGGTAAGGCCGTTCCAGGGCCTACTGGCGCTGTTCGCCCCGCCCAAGTACGGCAGCTTCGACCCCAGCTGGACGCTGGCCGTCTTCTTCCCGCTGTTCTTCGGCGTGGTCGTCGGCGACATGGGCTTCGGCCTGCTCTTCGGCGCGATCGCGTTGTGGCTGAGAAGTCGGGGAAGCCAGGGCAAGGAGCTCAACCTCGGCCCACTTGGCATCGTGATCCCGGCGCAGGCCCTGCGGCCCATCAGCACCGTGATCCTGTGGTGCGCCGCCTGGTCGATCGTCTGGGGCTTCATGTTCGGCGAGTTCTTCGGGAACTTCCTCGAGCGCTTCCCGGCCGGTCGCCCCATCTTCTACACCACGCTGCATCACGACGCCGGCTACGGCCTCATCGACATCCCCATCTTCCGGGTCGAGCAGTTCACGCCCATGCTGGTGCTCAGCATCGGCTTCGGCGTCTTCCAGGTGCTGTTCGGCTGGGTGATCAGGGTCATCCAGGGCGTCAAGCACAACGACATGAAGCACGTCTACGAAGGCATCGGCATGTTCGCCGGGCTGGCGGGCATCGTGGTCTTCGCCACCACCTACCTGATGGACGCGCTCACGCCTGTCGCGCTCGGCGTCGCCGGCGTCGGGCTGGCGATCTTCATCGTCTGCGCCGTGCTGGCCAAGATGCCGCTGATGCTGGTCGAGATCATCTCGAACTCCGGCCACATCCTCAGCTATCTCCGTCTGTTCGCCGTCGGGTTGGCGGCCGCCCTGGTGGCGAACCTCGCCACCGGCCTCGGCTTCGGCCTCTCCGGCGTGCTGCCCGTGCTCGGGCCCATCCTCGGCATCGTCGTGGCCATGACGGTCCACAGCTTGGCGATAGCCCTCACGATCATCGGACATACGCTGCAGCCGCTCCGTCTGCAGTATGTCGAGTTCTTCACCAAGTTCGGCTTCTACGATGAGGCCGGTCGACCGTACACCCCATTCAGGTTGGTTGGAGGAAAGCAATGAAGCAGTTCGCACGTGTTCTCGTAGGCCTCTCGATCTTCGCCGTCATCGGTAGCGTCGCCCTGGCGCAGGGCGCCGACGGCCCCGGCATCGGAGCCGGTCTCATCGCCATCGGCGCCGGCCTGGCCATCGGCCTCTCGGCGCTCGCCGTGGCCATCGCGCAGTCGGCCATCGGCTCGGCCGGTGCCGGCACGCTCGCCGAGCGTCCCGAGGCCTTCGGTCAGATCCTCATCTACCTCGTCATCCCCGAAACGCTCATCATCTTCGGCTTCGTCATCGCGTTCTTCCTGAACAACCAGATCGGCGGTTAACCGTGGCCGATCTTTCGACTCTGCTCGAGAAAGAGGCGAGCATCGAGATCGAAGCGATCGTCGCGAAGGCCCAGGAGCGCGCCAAGGAGATCCTCGACGCGGCGCGCTCCGAGGCCGAGACCATCGTCTCCAGCCGCGAGCGCAGCGTGAAGGCGCAGCGTGAGGCGGGGCTGGTGAGAGCACGCTCCGCCGCCCAGCTGGAGGCTTCAGCGCTCAAGCTGCGCGCCCAGCACGCAGGGGTGGAGAAGGTCTTCGCCGGCGTGAAGCGACGGCTCGATGAGCTGGTCGCCGACCCGCAACGCTACGAGCCGGTGTTCCGCAAGCTGCTCGCTGAGGCCGTGAAGGCCGTCGGGCGAGACGCGGTAGCGGCCGTCGAGGTCGCCGCCGGCGACGTCGAGCTCGCGAAGCGGGCGCTCGAGGCTGAGGGCGTGACGGCGACGGTCGAACCGGTCGACGACGTGAGCGGCGGGGTGCGCGTGCGCACCAAGACCCGCAGCGCGATCGAGAACACGCTGGCCGACAGGCTCGAGGCGCTCGAAGGCGAGCTCGCCTCCGAGGTCTCGCAGGCGCTGTTCGGCGCCGCCCAAGCAGAGCCAGAGTAGGTGAAGTAGACCGTGTCAAGCGATTACGGCTACATCAACGCGCGCGTGCGCGGCATGAAGTCGAAGCTGCTCGGGCCGGGGTTCGTGCAGTCGGCGCTGGACGGCACCGACTACCGGGCCTTCGTCACCGCGCTCTCGCAGTCGCCGTACATGCGCGAGCTCGAGGAGGCGCAGGCGCGCTACGAGGGTCTGGCCATCGTCGACGGCGCGGTCGCGCGCAACTTCTACAACACCGCCCGCAGCATGCTGAACTTCTCCGACGGCGAGCCGCGCGAGCTCATCGGCATGCTCCTGCTGCGCTACGACCTCGGCAACGTCAAGACCATCGCGAGGGGCAAGCACGCCGGCAAGGACGGCGAGGAGATCGTCTCTTCACTGTTCCCCGCCGGTGAGCTCAAGCCCGTGGTCCTCGAGGAGGCGGCCGCGGCCGCCGACATGGCGGCAGCAGCGCAGCTGCTGGCCTTCACCCACAACGAGATCGGCGCCGCGTTCCTCAAGGCCGCCCGGCGCTACCAGAGCGACAACGACCTCTACGCGCTGGAGCTCGCCCTGGACAAGGCCTACTACCGGGCCGTGCTCGACCGCGCCGAGTCGGCGGGGGCGCCAGCCGAGTTGAAGCGGCACCTGCAGCGCGAGATCGACGCCACCAACCTGCTCACGGCCTTGAAGCTGCGCGGCCGCGGCGTCGATCACGACCTGTTCGTGCCCGGCGGCAAGGAGATCTCGCAGGCGACCTTCGACGCGATCATGCTCGACACCGAGGGCGGCGCGCTGCAGGCGCTGGCCAACACCGGCTTCGCAGCCGTCGCGAACACCGCCGACCTCAGCTCGGCCGAGGCCGCCATACGCGAGGTCCTCGACCGCAGCGCCAAGCGTCTCGCCGCCGACCCTCTCGGCATCGGAGTCGTGGTCGACTTTCTCAGGCGCAAGGAGGCCGAGGCCGCCATGGTCAGGCTGTTGGCACGCGGGAAGTTCTACGGCGTGCCGCGCGCCACGCTGGAGAAGGAGCTGGCCGATGCCTAGGATGATCGTGCTGACCGACGCCGAGACCGCCACCGGCTACCGCCTGGCGGGCGTCGAGGTGAGGGAGGCAGCCGCCGCCGACGCAGCGGCCGCGCTCGACGAGCTCATCGCGTCGGACGATTACGCCCTGGTGGCCGTCGACGAGGGGCTCATCCCCGACCCGGTGCGCGCCAGCGAGCGCAGCATGCGCGGTCGCGACCTGCCGGTGCTGCTCAGCGTGCCGAGCCTCGGCGCGGCGTTCAGCGCGGAGGACGACGCGGTCACGTATATGAAGGAGCTGGTGCGAAGCGCGATCGGCTTCGACATCAAGCTCGAGTAGGCACGTAGCAAAGAAGGCTAGGAGATAACGAATGGCCATCGAAGGCAAGATCCAACGCATCTCGGGACCGGCCGTCATCGCGGAGAACATGATGGGCGCCCGGATGTTCGACATAGTCAGGGTGGGCGAAGAGAACCTGATCGGCGAGATCATCCGCCTCGACGGCGACACCGCCTTCGTCCAGGTTTACGAGGACACCGGCGGTCTCACCGTCGGTGAGCCCGTCGTCTCGACCGGCCTGCCCCTGGCGGTGGAGCTCGGGCCGGGGATGCTCAACGGCATCTTCGACGGCATCCAGCGGCCCCTCGACAAGATCCAGGAGGCCTCGGGCACCTACATCGACCGCGGCATCACCGTCAACTCGCTCTCCCGCGAGCAGAAGTGGCGGTTCACGCCGAGCGTGGCCGTCGGCGACGAGGTCGAGGCCGGCAAGGTCATCGGCACGGTCCCCGAGTTCGCGTTCACCCACAAGATCCTCGTGCCTCCCGGCGTTGGCGGCAAGGTCAAGAGCGTCGTCGCGGAGGGCGAGTACACCGTCGACGACGTGGTTGCCACCCTCGAGGACGGCACGGAGCTGAAGCTCTACCACGCCTGGCCGGTGCGTCAGCCGCGGCCGGTGCAGCGCAAGCTCGACCCGGTCACGCCGTTCCTCACGGGCATGCGCATCCTCGACGTGCTGTTCCCGCTGACCATGGGCGGCACCGCCGCCATCCCCGGGCCGTTCGGCTCGGGCAAGACGGTCACCCAGCAGTCGATCGCGAAGTTCGGCAACGCCGACATCGTCGTGTACGTGGGCTGCGGCGAGCGCGGCAACGAGATGACGGACGTGCTGGTCGAGTTCCCCGAGCTGGAGGACCCGCAGACCGGCAACCCCCTGATGCACCGCACGGTGCTCATCGCCAACACCTCGAACATGCCGGTGGCGGCGCGCGAGGCGTCGATCTACACCGGCATCACGCTCGGGGAGTACTTCCGCGACCAGGGCTACTCGGTCTCGATCATGGCCGACTCGACCAGCCGCTGGGCCGAGGCCCTGCGCGAGATCTCCTCGCGCCTCGAGGAGATGCCGGCCGAGGAGGGCTACCCGCCGTACCTGGCCTCGCGCCTCGCGGCGTTCTACGAGCGCGGCGGCCGCGTCACCACGCTCAACGGGGAAGAGGGCGCCGTCTCGATCATCGGCGCGGTCTCACCCGCCGGCGGCGACTTCTCCGAGCCGGTCACCCAGGCCACGCTGCGCATCACGGGCTGCTTCTGGGCGCTCGACGCGGCGCTGGCGCGCCGGCGTCACTTCCCGGCCATCAACTGGAACCGCTCGTACTCGCTGTTCACCCCGATCCTCGAGGAGTGGTACGCCGAGAACGTCGCCCCCGACTACACCAAGCTGCGCGACAGGGCTACCGAGCTGCTGCAGCGCGAGAGCGACCTCCAGGAGGTCGTGCAGCTCGTCGGCCCCGACGCGCTGCAGGACCAGGAGCGCCTGGTCATCGAGGTCGGCCGCGTGCTGCGCCAGGACTTCCTGCAGCAGAACGGCTTCGACCCGGTCGACGCCAGCTCCTCGATGAGCAAGTCGTACGGCATGCTGCAGATGATGATGCGGCTCTACGACGTCGCGCGCGACGCGCTCGAAGAGGGCGCGACTGTCGACGACATCCTCAAGAACCCCGTGATCGAGAAGATCAGCCGGTCGCGTTACGTCGCTGAGGACGAGTTCCCCGGCTACCAGGCCGACGTCATGCAGGAGCTCGAAAAGGGCTTCGCGGTCGCGGCCTAGGCGAGAAGAGGCACTGATGAGTTCCAACCTACTCAAGAAGGAGTACAGCGAGGTCAGCTACGTCTCGGGGCCGCTGCTGTTCCTCCAGAACGCCCCCGACCTCAGCTACAACGCCATCGTGCGCATCGTCGACGGCCAGGGCCGCGAGCGCGGCGGCCAGGTGATCGAGGTGAGCAAGGAGTACACGGTGCTGCAGGTCTTCGAGGAGACCTCGGGCATCGACCTCTCCGGCACCACGGTGAGCCTGGTCGAGAACGTGGCGAGGCTCGGCGTGGCCCGCGACATGGTGGGCCGCCGCTTCAACGGCGCCGGGGCGCCGATCGACGGGCTGCCCCCCGTCGTGGCCGACAAGCGCCTGCCCATCGGCGGCGCGCCGATCAACCCGGTCGCCAGGCGCAAGCCCGAGGAGTTCATCCAGACGGGCATCTCGACCATCGACACCCTCATCAGCCTGGTGCGCGGCCAGAAGCTGCCGATCTTCTCCG
>CAZQVC010000057.1:0-9631 GCA_964596625.1 uncultured bacterium
CGCGGTCTGGCTCGTCGTGCGCTACAACGGTGACGGCACGGCCGACATCCTCACCATCGGCAGCAACGAGGCCGGGGAAGCGGACGGTGAGGGCTCACCGACCCGAGAGGCGAGCGTCGCGTGGCCCGACCCGTCACCAACCGTCAACTACGAGGTGAGCCCTGACGGCACGCTCCTGGTGTTGAACACCGCGGGCGAGGTGCTGTGGGACGGCCTCATCCTGCGCGCCGAGACCATCGACGGCACGCCGGTCGCCACCGAGTACATCCTGTTCCACCGCCAGGCAGCTCCCGGCACCGGTGGTCTCCAGGTGGGCAGGGGAGTCCTACAGACAACTCGCTGAACGCGTGCCGCGTCGGTGTCGTGTTGTTGGGGTTGTGCTGTCGGCTCAGTCCGCTACGACTTCGGTGACGTAGCCCGGTAGCTCGACCGGCGGCAGCCGCAGCGCCTCGAACAGGTCGGCCGGGAGGCTGAGGTCGCCGACGAAGAGCCGGCCTACGTGCCCGCCGGGCTTCACGCCCTGCTTCGGCAGGGCGACGCTGAGGGTCATGGTCGCGTCGACGACGTCGCCAGGGGTGGTGCCATCGTCGACGTCCAGCCCCGTCGGGGTGTCGAGCGAGATCACGCAGCAGCCCTCCTGGGCGTGGTTGAGCACGGTGATCACGTCGAGCGTTCGGCCCCGTGGCGGGCCTTCGAGGTTGGTGCCGATGGCGGCGTCGATGATGCAGCCGAACTTCATCTTCGGCAGGCTGTTGCGGACCTTCACCTTGTCGAAGTGCCGCAGGTGCTCGAGCTGCTCCTTCGGTGTGCCGGAGTAGTTCTCGGCCTCGTGCGTCGGCACGACCCAGACGCGCCTGCCGCGGGCCGCCAGCAGGCGCGCCGCGGCGAGGCCGCCGCTGCCGTTGTTGCCACGCCCCGCCACCACCAGGACGGGCCCGTCTGCCTCGACCGATTCGACCAGGCTGACCAGGTTCCGGGCGGTGTGCTCGACGAGCACGCGGTTGTCGAGACCGTACTTGCCGGTCGCCAACATAATCAACTGCTGCATCTGGCTCGCGCTGATCGCAGGCAGGTCGTCCCACTTGACCACCGGAAAGCTCATCTGCACCCTCTCTTGCGACTGCACCGCAGGCGTTCCCACGGCAGGAGCCTCAGCCGACGACTTCGACGCTGTCGAGGTCGGCGGTCGAGTAGACGTTCTGGACGTCGTCGAGTTCTTCAAGGTTTTCCATGAGGTTGAGGACCTTGCGCACGTCGTCTTCGTCGATCGGCGTCAGCGTCTGCGGCACCCGCGTCAACTGGGCCATCGCCGGCTCGACACCTTGCGCCTGGAAGCCCTCCACGATCTCGTAGAGCTCGGTTGGCTCGGTGTAGATGCTGAGTACGCCGTCCTCCAGCTCGAGGTCGTCGGCACCCAGATCGATGGCCAGCTCCTCGAGCCCTTCACGCGGGTCCTCGATGACGATGAGGCCCTTGCTGTCGAACTGCCAGGCGGTGGAGCCGGAGAGGTTCCCTCCCGCCTTGCTGAACGCGTGCCTCACCTCGGCGACCGTGCGGTTCTTGTTGTCCGTCAGGGCTTCCACCAGCATCGCCACACCCGCGGGTCCGTAACCTTCGTACAGCACCTCGTCGAAGTTGCCGCCGTCGGCGCCGCCGAGCGCGCGCTCGATGGCCCTCTCGACGTTGTCGATCGGCACGTTGTCCGACTTGGCCGCGGCGAGTGCGTTCTTCAAGGGTAGGTTGGTGCTAGGGTCACCTGAACCACCGCTGCGCACCGCGGACTGGATGGCGCGGATGTGCTTGCTGATGATCTTGCCGCGTTGGCGGTCGTTCACCGCCTTCTTGCGCTTGATCTGAGCCCACTTGCTGTGACCTGCCAAGGGTCCTTCCTTCCGTCAGCGGCGCCTCGACGCCGCGGAACGCTGACCCCATTCTACCCCAACCCCAGGAACCCCGCCGATCGCTGCCGGTCGGCCACCGCCGAGCCTCGCGGCCCGGCGGCGCCGTTGCGGGGTGAAGACTACTGAGCTGCGTCGCTCCTCACGCTCAGCGGATGGTGAGGTTCGTCTCCACGACGTCCCTGACCGGGAAGTCACGGATGTCGACGTTGATCGCCGCCGACCACGCGCCGTCGCCGCTGCGCCCGCGGTACTCGACGTTGCCGGAGGTGCGGCCGTCGGTGAAGGAGGCGCGGATGCGGTGGAAGCCGCGCGGGGGAGCTGCGTTGTAGGTCACGCGCTGCTCGGCCGTGGGGAGGACGGTGGTGCCGCCGGAGACGCGGACGTTACGGGACAGCACGTACACCCGGCCGTCGGGGTCGATGGCGGTCAGCGTCACGTAGCCCGGCTGGCTGGTGGTGATGAGGAACTCGATCTGGTCGCCAACGCGGTACACGGCGCCGACGCCCCTGGTGGGGCGGAAGTCGCGGATCACGGCGTCGAGCGGCACCTCGATGCTGGCGCTCGGCCGGATGGTGACGGTGCAGGCGGAAACCAGCAAGGCGAGCGCTGCCAGTAGCGCAACTGCCGAGAAGCGTTTGATGATCACGTGAAAGCCTCCTCGCTAGCGCCAAGTGTAGCAGCGGGTCACGTGGCAGCAGGTCCGCCTCGCGGCCGGCGACGTTAATTCAACCTTCAAGGTGCGGACTCGTCCTGCGCGTTGCGGTCGTAGGTCGTGAGCATGTAGGGGAAGTCGGTCTGATGGTAGCGACCGCGCTCGTCGTACCAGAAGATGTAGGCGCCTTGGGCATCGCCGCCGGCGCCGCCCTCGGACGCGGTGCCAGAGCGGGTCACCTTGCCGTCGACCTGGCCCTCGAACAACACCTGGCCGTCGTACGAGTAGATCGTGATGTACATCCGCGAGGCGGTGTAGTCCTGGATGCTGCGGCGGATTCGGTTCTGCGTCTCGTTACGGCAACCGGCCAGCACGAGCACCAGCAGAAGCACCAGCACCAGCGCGAGCGACTTCCTTGCGCGACTGTTTCTCACGCGTAGCCTCCCATCGCCGGCCCCTTCGAAGGGCCGGAGCGTTCGCTGATGGCATAGTAGCCGCTGGCGCGTGAGTAGCTGCCTGGCGCGCCGCCTTTAGTCTCAAGCGCTCAAGTAATGTATCATCACGATGTGAGCGCAGGCGTACGCGACCCCTATGAGGTGCTCGGCGTGAGCCGTGACGCCGACGCCGATACCATCAAGTCAGCTTACCGGCGTCAGGCGATGAAGTACCACCCCGACCGCAACCCAGGAGACGCCGGCGCCGAGGAGAAGTTCAAGCAGCTCTCCGAAGCGTACGCGCTGCTGCGCGACCCGCAGGCCAGGCAGAACTACGACCGCTTCGGCCGCTCCGACCCGCGCGCCTACCGTCCGCCCGACCCTTCGACGGTCGACTGGCAGACGATCTTCCGCGAGGCCGAGATCCCCATCAACTGGGGCCAGCCGGGGGAGATGCCGCGGACCGGCAACGCGGTCTTCGACATGCTCTTCGGGGTCGTCTCCGGCATGCTGCGCAACTCCGGGCTGTTCCCGGGGGAGACGCGCGAGGTTGGCCTCGAGCTGAGCCTGGGCGAGGCCGTGAACGGCACCAGCCGCCGCGTCCGCGTGCCCGGTCCGAGCGTCTGCGCGGTCTGCCGCGGCACCGGCAGGGCCGGGGCGGAGGTGAGCGCAGCCGGCCAGGGCTTCGGGGCCTCCGGAGCGGGGTCGCAGGGCGTCGGCGGGGCCACCGTCACCGGCCCGCGGTCCACACCGCGTACCGGGCCGCAGGTCGGCCCCTTCGGGGACCCGGCGTACGCGACGGCCTGCCCGGCGTGCGGCGGCCGCGGCGTCAGGCGCGGCACCGCCCTCGTCGACGTCAGCGTCCCGCCGGGCACCAAGGACAGCACCAAGCTTCGGCTGCGTGGGCTCGGCGGACCGGGGCGCCCACCGGGCGACCTGATGGTTGACATCGACGTGAAGCTCCCGGAGACGGCCGAGGTGCGCGGTCGCGACGTGCACGACAAGGTCGTGGTCACGCCGTTCTTGGCCCGTGGCGGCGGCGAGCTCGTCTACGAGGGCTTGAGCGTGAAGGTGCCGGCCGGCGTGAAGTCCGGCGGCAAGCTCCGGCTGCCGGGGCAGGGCATCGCCGGCGGCGACCTCTACCTCGAGCTGGAGGTCGACCTCGTTGGCGGCATCGGCCGCTCGGTCGGGAGGTTCTTGCGTAAGCTGACCGATGGAGGCACCGGTTGACAGACGAGAACGAGCATCTACGAGGCAGCGGCCGCCGTGAGGACCGGGGCCGCGACACGGTAGCCGACGAACGCAGCGAAGGCGGGGCGTCCGGCGAGCGCCGCGACGAGCGCGGGGGTTGGCAGGACGATCAGGCGATCGACCGCGACAAGCCGCTCTACGTCATCAGCGTGGCTGCCGAACTGGTCGACATGCACCCGCAGACCTTGCGGCTATACGAGCGCAAGGGGCTCATCGAGCCGAGCCGCAGCTCCGGCAAGACCAGGCTGTACTCTCAGCGCAACATCGAGCAGCTGCGCGAGATCCGGCGCCTCACTCAGGAGCTGGGCGTCAACCTCGCGGGGGTGGAGGAGATCATCCGCCTGCGACAGCGGCTCGACCAGCTCCAGAACAGCATGGAGTCGCGCATCTCCCAGCTGCAGCACCAGCTCGGGGACCACATGGACCGCATGAGGCAGCATGCGCTGCCATCGAGCGACGACGTCGAGGAGCAAGAAGGGGAGGAGTAGCGGGGGAGAGCGCAGCCAAGGGTTATCTTGCGTTGTGCGAATCGTCTCCCTGACGCTGCAGGGCTTCAAGAGCTTCGGCGACCGCGCGAGCATCGAGTTCGCCGACGGCGTGACCGCCATCGTAGGCCCCAACGGCTCAGGCAAATCCAACATCATCGACGCGCTGCGCTGGACCACGGGCGGCGGCAGAGCCAGCTCGTTCCGCGCCGAGGACAAGACCGATCTGATCTTCCACGGCGCCAGCGGCAAGCGCAGCGTCGGGCTCGCAGAGGTCGAGATCGAGCTGCGCGACGGCGACCGCAGCCTGAAGATCGCCCGCACCCTCGACCGGGAAGGCACCACGCGCCTGCGGCTCAACGGCCGCGCCGCGCGCTTCCTTGACGTCGAGGAGGCGTTGGCCGGCTCCGGCCTCGGCCGTGCCGGCCTGGCCGTGATCGGCCAGGGTGAGGTCAGCCAGGTGCTCATGGCCGACCCCGCGCGGCTGCTCGAGTACGTCTCCGAGGCGGCCGGCGCCGCTCGGCTCTCGACTCGGCGCGACCAGGCGCAAGACCGGCTCGACACCGCCAGCTCCCACCTCGAGCGTCTGCAGCTGCTCCTGAACGACCTCGAGCAGCGCTGCGAAGCGCTCGCCGCCGAAGCCAGCGACGCCAAACGCCACGCCGAGCTGACGGCCGAGTCGCTGCAACTGAGGTTCACGGTGGCGAGCGCCCGCCAGGAGTCGCTACTGCAGGACATCGCGCAGCTCACCGAGAGCCGCGCCGAACTCGAAGCGCAGCTGGCGGAGGGACGCGGCGCGATGGCGCACCAGCGCAGCCTGCTAGAGGCGGCGCGCAGCGCTCACGAACGCTCCCAGGACCAGCTGCGCCAGGCCGCGGCCGCTCTTGAGGCGAAGCGCGGCGAGTTCCGCCTGGCCGAGGAGCGTCTGAGCGGCCTACGCGCGCGGCGCGCGTCACTCCAGCAGCAGGCCGACAACAACGCCGCCGAGGTGGCGCGGCTCGAAGCGACCACCGCACCGAGCCAGCCAGACCGGTCGGTCTCGGACGCGGAGCTCAGGGTCACCGAACTCGGCGCCGCGCTGCGCGCCGCGGAAGCGTCGCTGGCGAGCTCACGCAGCGACCTGCAGGCCGCCGCCGCCGACCTGGAAGCCAAGCGGCAACGCTCCAACGAGCACGAGCGCGCCATGGCCGCGTACGAATCGCGGGTCACAGCGCTGCAGGAGCAGCAACGCACCTTGGAGGAGCGCCTGGCGCGAAGCGCCGAGGCGAGCGAGACCGAGGACCCCGCGCTGCTCGAAGCGGAGTACGAGCGCGCCCGCGAAGCGCGCGCCCAGGCCGCGGTCACGCTCGAACTGCGCCGCCAGGAGCTGGCGGAGGTGCACTCGAGGCAGGCGTTGGCGGCGGCCGAGGCGATGGCCAGCAAGCGCGCCGCCGAGCGCCTGCGGGCGGCGCACGAGGCGCGGCGGGGCTACACCCAGGGGCCGCGGGCGGCGCTCTCCTCGGGCATCGACGGGGTCATCGGCTCGGTCGCCGACCTGCTGCGCGTCGACCCCGAGTACCAGCAGGCGATCGCGGCCGCGCTCGGCCGCCGCGCCGAGTACGTCGTCGTCGACACCGCCGAGACCGCAGAGCGCGTGCTGGCGCACGTCAAGCGCAGTGGCGGCTACGTTACGGTCCTGCCGCTCGACCTGCTGCGCCGCTCCGGTGGCCGCACCGACCAGAACCTGCTCGGCCGTCCAGGTGTCGTAGCCCCCGCGGCCGACCTCGTGTCGGCCGACGACCGCTACGAGCTGCTCGTCGACATGCTCCTCGGCAACACGCTGGTGCTGGAGACGATGCGCGCCGCCTACACGATCGCCCGTGGCGCCGGGCACAGGCCGCGCATGGCCACGCTCGACGGCGAGATCCTCGAGTCGAGCGGCGCGATGAGCGGCGGGCGCCGCTCGCAGCAGGGCACCGTCCTCGGCGCCGCAGCCGAGCTGGAGGACGCTGAGGCGGCCGCTGACCAGGCGGCCAAGGCGGCGGCCGACGCCCTGGACGAACTCGAGGCCGCTCAGCAGGTCGTGCGCGACGCGCAGGAGCTCCTGAAGGAGCTCAGCGAGGGTGCCGATGAGTTGGGCGAGCGCCTCGCCAGGGCGCGCGAGGCGCGAGCCGTGGGCGAGCGGCTCATCGTCGAGCTCAGGGAGCGGCTGGCTGACGTGACGGCCGAGCTGGCGGGCCTCACCCCGCCCGCGGAGCAGCGCGACGACGAAGCCGAGCTCGACCTGCCGGCCGCCGCCGAGCGCCACCGCGCGGCGGCCGAAGCGCACGAGCGTCGGCAGCGCGAGGAGGCCGAACTGCGGGCCGCTGAAGCCGGCGCCCGGCACGACCTCGAGCTGCTTCAGGAGCGCTGGGCGGCGTACGCGGCAGGTACCAGGCGCTTCGAGGAGGCCAAGACCCGCCTCGGCGAGCTGGCGCGTGAGGCCGAGGCCCTCGCCGAGGCCGCAGCCACCGTCGAACGTGAGCAGGAGCTGGCCGCCGAGCGGCTCGAGGCGGCCAGGGCCGAGCTGCCGGACGGTCTCGAGAAAGAGGAACAGGCGGTCATCGCGGCGCGCGCCGTGGTGGTGGAGCGCGAGGGCGACCTGACCAGCCTGGGCGACAAGCAGGCGACGATCGCCCAAGCGATCGAGGACGGCAAGGTGCAGCTCGCCCGCAAGGAGACCGCCCTGGAGCTGGCCGAGGAGGAGCTGCGCTCGTTCCCGCCCGGCGTCCCGCGCCTCGACCTGAGCGAGAGAGCGGCGCGCAGCCGCTTGCGCGAGGCGAGCGAAGCGCTCGAGGGCCTTGGCGCCGTCAACCACCGCGCGGCCGGCGAGCTGCAGGAGGTCTCGGAGCGCAAGGAGACGCTCGAGGTCGAGGCCGTGCAGGCCACGCTCGCGGTCGCCGAGCTGCAGACCGCGTTGGAGCGCATCGACAGGCAGACCAACGAGCGGCTCAACGCCGCCCTCGAGCGGCTGCAGTCGACGTTCGGCAGGCACGTCCAGCACCTCTTCGGCCCCGATGCCCGCGGCTCCATCGAGGTCGACGTCGAGGGCAACCGCCCGGTCGGCGTGCGCATCCGCCTGCAGCCGCCAGGCAAGCAGACGCAGTCGCTCCACCTGCTGTCGGTCGGGGAGCGCACGATGGGCGCGCTGGCGTTCCTCTTCGCGCTGATGGCGGGGGAGACCGCGGGGCAGGGCCTGCCGGTCGCGATCCTCGACGAGGTCGACGCACCGCTCGACGAGGCCAACATCAGGCGCTTCGCCACCTTCCTGGCGCGCCTCGCCAAGCACGGCACGCAGTTCGTGCTCATCACGCACCAGAAGGCGACGTTCGAGGTCGCCGACACGCTCTGGGGCATCACCACCGAACGCGGCGTCAGCCGGGTCTTCAGCGTGAGGCGCTCCGAGGCGGAGGAGCTCGAGCGGAGCCGCCTCGAGGACGCCGAGCCGGAGGTGTCGGCCCGCTCCGAGCCGGCTGTCGTGGCCGCAGACTGAGCGACGTGGGCTCATTGGGCTCGCGCCTCGTACACGGCTTCCGACTCGAGGAGCACGACTCGGTTTCGTCGACGCAGGAGCTCCTCAGGCAGCGCGTGGCGGCTGGCGGGGCGGGCGCCGGTTACGTCGTCAGAGCCCGCGAGCAGATCGCCGGCAAGGGCCGCCGGGGGACCGCCTGGCACAGCTCACGCGGCGGCAGTTACCAGAGCGTCGCGCTCGAAGGAAGCGGCCGTGTCGCCCCGATTCCAAGGAGAGCCGGGGCCGCCACGCTCCCCGACCCCCGGTTGACGCTGGCCCTCGGCGTCGGCATCGCCGAATCGCTCAACTCCGCCGGCGCGGCGGTGATGCTCAAGTGGCCGAACGACCTGATCGCGAACGACGCGAAGCTCGGCGGGATCATCGTGGAGCTCGTCGCTGGCGTCGCCCTCGTCGGCGTCGGGGTGAACGTGGACAACGAGCTCCCCCACGGTGCCGCCGGGTTGCGCGGCTGGTCGGTCGACGAGGTCAGCGACCTCGTGCTCGCCGGGGTGCGCAACGGGCTGTGGCTGCTCGCCGAGCGGGCCCGCGATCTCGTGCCTCGCTACTCCTCGCTCGACTGGCTCCGCGGCCGCACCGTGACGATCAGCGCCGCCGCGCTCGCAGAGCCCAGGGCAGCACCTTGGCCACTGCACGAGGCCGGGGAGGTAAGAGGCGTGGCGGTCGGCCTCGACGACCTTGGCCGCTTGCTGATGGTGACCCCAAGCGGGGAACGCCTTGGCGTGGTGAGCGGTCACGTGAACCTGACGTAGGTCGCAGGCCGCACCGCCAGCGGCCCGCGAACCGCGAGAAACGGCGGCCTGAACGTGATTCTGCGCCGCATTGTGGGGAACACCTCTACCCGCCGGCTGCACGCCGCCATAGAGTCGTGGTCATGCACAATCAGCTACGGGGGAACGTAGCGGGGACGGTTGCGTTGGTGGCCCTGTCGCGCGAGCAGCCGCGACGCACCATCGCGAGTGCGCTGGCGCGAGCGGGTTGGCAGGTGTCGTTGGCGACCACCGGACCCGAGACGTTCGAGGTCGCGCTCAAGGAACGACCCGAGCTGATCGTCGTCGACCGGGATCTCGGGTTGATCGCCGACGGCCTGCACGTGGCGCAGGCCATCGCCGACTACGATCACCGCTCGTGGCGCCCCCGGCTGGTGCTGGTGTCCTCACGCCACGACGAGGACACGACGGCCCTGGCGAAGGCCGCGAGGGTCGCGCGGGTGGTCATCGTTCCCGACGGCGACGCTTCTGGCGAGCCTGGCGAGGCGGCCGAGCGGCGTGGCAGAGTCGTGGTCGCCGAGCCGCAGCCGCCGAAGCAGGAACGCAGCCTGTGGATCGTCGACGACAACAGGGCCGTTAGGTTGCTCGTGC
>CAZQVC010000057.1:9731-13303 GCA_964596625.1 uncultured bacterium
CGTGCGCGAGTTCGAGAACCTGGCCTCGGCTCAGGAGGCAGCGCGGCTCGCCGCGACCGCAGCGCGCGAGAGACCGCAGGCCGTGGTCCTCGACATACACCTGCCCGACGGTAACGGCCTCGACAACGTTCGGCGCTTCGCGGCTACGGGGGCCGCCGTCGTCGTCGTCTCCAACCTCGCTGGTCCCGAGCAGGTCGAGCGAGCGTTCGGGGCGGGAGCCGCAGACCTCATCTCCAAGCCGTTCGACCCGCGCAACCTCGTCGCCCGGGTGCAACGCGCCGTCACCGCCACTCCGCCAAGCGTCGTCTCCCGTGACGTGATTCCCACCGAAGCGCCGCCACTCTCGGAACGGTCGCCCTCGGTGGTCATGACCCACTGGGGCTGATGTCCCAGCCGCGCCTCGCCGCGCTGTTCCTGGCCGTGCTGGCCGCGGGAACCGCGGTCCTCGTCACCATGGTTGCGCTGCTCGTGCAGTTCAGGGGCGCCGATCAGGCGGCCGTCTGGCGCTCGCTGGTGGTGGCCCTGGGCGGCGTCGGCATCGCGCTGAGCGTCGTCGGCTTGGTGCACCTCTCCCTCATATCCGCGCGCCGCGCGGTCGCCGCGCGGCAGGAGAGCTTGGTGGCCGCTTGGCTGCAGGTATGGAGTGCCGTCGCGGCTGGGGCCACGGCGCCCGGCGTCAAGCCCGAACTCGAGGTGGCGGCGGCCACGGCGGCCGCCTCGATCCTCCAGGAGCTGACGGGCGACAGCGCCGCGCGTGTCCGAGACGCGTTGCGACAGAGCGGCCTCACCGCCGCCGAGCTGCGCCGCGCCCGGCGCGGCATCTCGTCCGGTAGCCACAGCGCGGTGGAGGCCCTCGAGCGGCTCGCCTGGATAGCCGACCCCCAGGCGCTACCGCTGTTCGACTCGGCGGTGACGAAGGGACCGAGGGCAGCGCGCGCCGCCCTGCTCGGCGCCATGCGGGTCCTCGCCGAGCAGGACCGTCCGGATCAGGCGGCAGATGTCATCGTCGACATGGTCGAGCGCTACCTTGGCGGGTTGAGAGACCCGGAGGGCGGACGCCCGTTCCTCACGGCCGCTCTGCTCGCTTCCGGCGCCCACCTCGGCCGGGTCTGCACGCTGCTGATGACGCCTGGCCGTCACGAGGTCGCGAGGACCGCGGCGATCGAGGCCGTCTGTCGTTCCCACAGGCCGGAGGCCGGTGAGCTCGTCGGCAACGCGCTTCTGCGGGGGCTGGAGGGGGAGACGAAGGCGGCCGCGCTGCGGGGGTTGGCGCGCATCGGCCTGGTCGACCGCTCGACCGCCCGTGTGGTGGTGGACGCCACCTCAGACGACTCGGTGGCGATCAGGGTCAACGCCGCGCACGCGCTGACCGGCGTAGACCCGGAGCTCGCCCTTCCCGCGCTGTGGGAGTGCCTGGCCGACCGTGCATGGGAGGTGCGGCTGGCCGCCAGCGACACGCTGCTGCGCTACGGCTCTGCCGGTGAGGGCCTCCTGCGCCGCGCGGTGGTCGATCACCCCGATCGTTACGCCCGCGACGTCGCGAGCATGTCGCTGGGACTGGCCATGATCGGCGCGGTTGAGATCACCCCGGACGACCTCCTCGACCTCGACGCGCCGGCGCCTCCAGGGAACGCAGGCAACTCGCTGCCGACGTTCGCGCCCGAGGCGCGGGCCTGAGGGTGGCACGGCCGTGAGCGCGTTCGAGTACCTGCAGCTGGCGGTGCTGCTGGCGTTCATCGTGATCAACGGCGCCAACGCCGTGAGCCTGGTGTTGGCGGCCAGATCGCTGCTGGTGAGGGAGCGCCGGCAGTCGTCGCTGGAGGAGACGGTGCTCACGCGGGCCGCTTCGTTCCTCCCGGTGAGCTTCATCATCCCGGCCTACAACGAGGAGGCGACGCTCGTCAGCAGCCTCAGCAGCCTGCTGGCGCTCCATTACCCGGAGTTCGAGATCGTGGTGGCCAACGACGGCTCCACCGACGGCACCCTCGCCGCCTTGCAGGAGGCCTTCGATCTGGTGCCTTGTGTGCCGAGCCCCCGCCGCTTCGCCGAGCACAAGCCGGTAAGGGGCGCCTGGCGTAGCGCTTCGCATCCGAACCTCCTGATCGTCGACAAGGAGAACGGGGGCAGGGCAGACGCTCTCAACGCCGCCCTTGAGCAGGCGCGCTACCCCCTGGTCGTCGCCACCGACGCCGACAGCCTCATCGACCCGGCCGCGCTGCAGCTGGCCGGCACCCGCTTCCTCGACGCCCCGACGCTGATCGGCCTCGGCGGCACGATCCGCGTCGTCAACGAGGCGCAGGTGGATGGCGGGTCGGTGGTCGCGGCTCGTACGCCCGTGAACTTCATCGCCCGCTGGCAGATGCTCGAGTACACCAGGGCGTTCATCGCCGCTCGCACGGCGCTGAGTCACGTCGGCTGCCTGCTCTCGATCTCGGGCGCGTTCGGGATCTTCCGACGCAGCGCCTTGATCAGGGCCGGTGGTTTCCGCTCCGACACGGTCGGGGAAGACCTCGAGCTCACGATCAGGCTGCACCGCCACTTCCGCGACAGCAACGAGCCTTACCGCATCGAGTTCATGATCGACCCCATCTGCTGGACGCAGGTACCGGAGGAGCGCAGGATCCTGCGTTCTCAACGCGATCGTTGGCACCGTGGGCTGTGGGAGACGATCTGGATCCACCGCCGCATGCTGTTCAACCCCCGCTACGGGCGCATCGGGCTGCTGGCGCTGCCGTACATGGTGTTCGTCGAGGGGATCACGCCCGTGCTCGAAGTACTCGGCTACCTCCTGATAGTAGTGCTGGCCCTCACCGGCAACCTCGAGGTGCGGTTCGCCGGCGCGTTCCTGGCGCTGACGGTGCTCTACGGGATGCTCATAGGCCTGGGAGCGGCCGCCTTGGATCTGACGCTGCCGCACTCGCCCAAGCGCCTGGTCGACCGGTGGAGGCTGTTGAACGCGGTGCTCACCGAGACGCTGTGGTACCGGCCCTGGCTGGCGGTGGTGCGGGTGGTGGCGATGTTCCGCATCAACAGCAGCCGCGGCAAGTGGGGCGCGATGACCCGCAGGCGCTTCAGTTGAGGCTCCTGGGGGCCGCTCACCAGTCCTCGATGTCCTCGCCGATGGCCTCGTTGTCGATCTTGGCGTAGATGCGCGTGGTCTGGATGTCGGCGTGGCGCAGGTGCGCAGCGACGCGCCCCAGGTCCTTGGTCTGACGGTAGTAGCGGGTGCCGGCCCCGTGACGCAGCCCGTGCACGCCGGCGCTGCGATAGTCGACTCCAGCCCTGTCGCATAGGCGCCGGAAGCGGCGCCTGGTGTGATCGGCCGCCCACGGCAGCACGAACTCCACGCCGCGCTGACGATGATCGCCGCGGGCGTTCTCGCTGTCCTCCCACAAGGCCTGCAGCGCCTGGCGCAGCCGCTTGGTAAGGCTCACCGTGGCGGCCTTGCCGCCCTTGCCGCTCCTCACACGCAGGACGCTCTGACCGTAGTCGATGTCGCTCCACCGCAAGTCACTCATCTCACCGATGCGCAAGCCCGCATGAGCCCCGAGCAGCACCACGACCCGCTCGGC
>CAZQVC010000058.1:0-6671 GCA_964596625.1 uncultured bacterium
GGGCGAGGGCCAAGGCGAGCCGGCCCGGCGGGAGCGCGCGACCTCTAGTTGAGCTTGGCCGCCCTACCGCTCCCGCAACATCCGCCCCATGAACCCGGCGGCCACCACGGCCACGACGGGGGGTAGCGCGAAGGTGACCAGCAGGTCGGCGGTCATCGGCAGCTGCTGGAAGCGCAACAGCACGTAACGCAGCAGGTCGAGCTGATAGCTCACCGGGTTGACGTAGACCAGCACCCTTATCCAATCGGGCAGCTGGACAACCCAGCCGCCCCCGATGGCGAATACGCCGACGCGCCTCAGCTCCTCGCGCAGGTGATCGGGGATGTCGAGGAAGCCGACCCCGCCGATCACGCCGCGCAGCGGGAAGATCGAACCCGAGAGGAAGTAGAGCGGCTGGATGACGCCGTTGGAGATGCTGCCGAAGCCCTCGAAGGTCTTGAGCCGCGAGGCGATGATCACGCCAAGCGCGGTCATGAACATGCCGAGGAAGAACATCACCAGCCAGGCGCCGAGCACGGCGGTCACGCTCAGGCGGACGCCGATGAACGGCGTGAACAGCAGCGGGATCGTGCCCTGCACGACCGAGATCGTGGCGCCGCCCAGCAGCTTGCCGAGGGTGACCGACAGCATCGGCGCGGGTGAGACAACGACCTCGCGCAGCAGCCCGACCTCGCGGTCCCAGACCAGCGAGATCGCGCACTGCAGCGACGCGAACAGCACGTTCAGGACGATCACGCCGGGCAGGATGTACTGCGCGTAGCTGTAGCCTTCGATCTCGCGCAAGGAGGCGCCTAAGCCGAAGCCGAGGATCACGAGCCACAGGACCGTGCGGGAGAAGCCGCCGAAGATCTGCGAGCGGTCGCGCCAGTAGCGGCGCATCTCCCGCTGCCACATGACCAGCACGACGGCGGGAGCGATGCCGGCCCACGAGCGCACGCCGACGTCCCTGCGGTCGTCGGTGTGGGCCCGGTGGCGAGCCGCTGCGCCTATGCGGTCGTCGCCGCCCGGGTTCACCGCGTGTGCTCCCCGCCTCGCTTGGCGAAGCTCACCAGCCGGTCTCGCGCCGTGGCCATCTCGTCACGCAGCTGCCTGCCGGTGAGCGCGATGAACACGTCCTCGAGGTCGCCGTGAGCAGCGTCGCTCGCGCCTCGCGCAGGGTCTTCGGCGACGTCGCCGGCACGAGGAGCGGCGTGCTGCCTGATCAGCTCGGCCGGCGAGCCGATGGCCACGAGCCGGCCGCCGTCGATGATGCCGACGCGGTCGCAAGCCTCCGCCTCGGGCAGGTTGTGCGTGGTCATGAGCACGGTCATGCCGGCCTCGCGCAGCGCCGCGATGCGCTCCCACAGGTGTCTTCTCCCCTGCGGGTCGAGGCCGATCGTCGGCTCGTCGAGGAACAGCACCCGCGGGCCGTGCATCAAGGCGCGCGCGAGCTCGAGACGCCTCTTCATGCCGCCCGAGAAGGAGCGCACGCGGCGCCTTCCAACCTCGGCGAGCGACGCCCACTCCAGCGAGCGCTCGATCGCGGCCCGCCGGTCGGGCCGGCGGATGCCGTAGAGGACGGCGTGTATCTCGAGGTTCTCCCAGGCCGTGAGGCGGTCGTCGAGCGCCGGGTCCTGGAACACCATGCCGAGGCGCCGGCGCACCTCCGCCGGCTGCCTGACGACGTCGAAGCCCATCACCCGCGCGCTGCCGGAGGTGGGCACGGTCAGCGTGGTGAGCATGTGCAGGGTGGTCGTCTTGCCAGCCCCGTTGGGGCCAAGCAGGGCGAAGAACTCGCCCGGGGCGACCTCGAAGCTGACCGACTCGACCGCCACTACGTCCTTGTAGCGGCGGCCGAGTCGATCGGCGACTATCGCTGGTTCGGCGTCGCCGGCGGTGTTCTCGCGCACCGGGTCGGCGGCGGGCCGAGGACTGGGGAGCGAGTGCTCGTCTCTCGCCATCATCGTCGGCGACATTAACCCGCTGGGCGGGGTTCTGCCCGGCAGCGCCGGGACAGACCCGCTCGGACTTGCGTTGTCAGCCGCCGAGCACCGCGCTCGCTTCCTGGAGCGCCTCCATCAGCTCACGGCAGCTGGCGGAAGGGTCGGCGAGCGCCGGGGCGTCGTCCTCGTCCTCCGCTTCGTCGTCATCGTCGTCCTCCCCGCCCATGCCGGTGAGCGCGGCGATCAGCTCTGCCGCCTCGTCGTGGACGTCGGGAGCCATGAACTCCAGGAAGTCGCCGAGGTCGGCCTCGAGGTAGAGGTAGCCGACAGCGATGACGCCTTCGAGGGCCCGTTCTGACTCGCCGGCCTCGTAGGCCTGGCAGGCACCGGCGAGCTCTGCCGGCAGGTGCGCGGCCAGGGCCTGCAAGTTGCGGCCGGGGAACAGCTCGGCGTCGACGATCGTCTCGAGCACGCCGATCATGCGCTGGACCGAGGCCTCGGCCTCCTCCGGGTTGCCGATGATCGGGGCGTCGATGGTGGGCGTCGGGTAGAGCGCGGCGATCTCGTCGAGCATCTCCTGGACGTCTTCGCGCTGCTGGTCGCTGGCCCCGGCCGAGATCTGGCTCCAGAGCTCGTCGAGCCTGGCCAGCGAGGCGTAGCCCATGGTGTACTCCCCGAGCTCGCCTTCCACGGCCTCCTCGTACCCTTCGCCGGCGCCGCCTTCGCCCAGCGCCATGTCGACGATGAGCGCGGCTACGAAGACGGGGTCGGAGCGGACGTCGGCGGGGATCACGAGGTCGTTGGCAGCCTCGAGCAGCGGGCGCAGCTCCGCGATGTGTGCGGCGAGCGCCTCGCCGGCCTCGGCGGCCTCCTCCAGCTGCTCGACGCCCTCTTCGACGTCGGCCGCCAGCTGGGCGTCGCGGGCCCGCAGCGTGCCCATGAAGCGGGGGAGGTCTTCCTCGAAGCCTTCGACGATCTCGAGGTAGTCGTCGTCGAGCTCGTCACCGAGCTCCTGACCTACGAGCTCGAGCGCGTCGAGGCGCTGCTGGGCCAGCTGCAGGCCGTAGGCCTGGCTCTGCACCACGGTCTGCTCGAAGTACGGGGCGCGAGCGTACTGCGCCAGCGCACTCGAGGTGAACGCCATGACCAAGGCGGCGGCGATGAGCGTGGCGAAACCGCAGCGCTTAGAGGCCACCAGGGATCACCCCCATCTCGGCCGAGTGGGCTCCGCGTCCGGCCTCGATGCTGTCGATCACGCAGAGGCACTCGGTGTCGATCACCGAGATGCTGTCGGAGAGACCGTTGGCCGTGTAGACCTTCTTGCCGTCGGGGGTGATGGCGATGCCCCAGGGGCGCCGGCCCATCTGCTCGCGGATGGTCGCGATGACCTCACCGTTGGCGGTGTCGACGACGTAGACGGCGCTGGTGCCGCCGCCGGCGACGTAGATGAGCGAGCTGGTCGGGTCGACCGCGATCTCCACCGGCCTCGAGTCGAGGCCGAGGTTGATGGTGTCGATCACGGTGTGGTCGCTGGTGTCGACCACGGAGATGGTGCCACCGATCTCGGCTGACACGTACGCGCGGCTGCCGTCGTTGGAGAACTCCACCACGCGTGGCCGGTTGCCGACCAGGAAGTGCTTGACGACCTCGAGCGCTTCGGTGTCTACGACGGTGACGGTGTGCGTGGCCTCGGCGGTGATGTAGACCCAGCGCCCGTCGGGGCTGACGGCTACGCCTTCCGCCTCGACGCCGACGCGGAAGTTGGCGATCTGCTCGCCCGACTCGATGTCGTAGCCGGCGCCTTGGGCGATCGCTTCGAGGGCAGCCCAGATCTGGGTGCCGTCGGGGCTGACGGCCACCCGCTCGGGGTTGCCGCCGGCCCTGAACTCGTTGACGACGTCGTTGGTGCGCACGTCGATGGCGATGATCTTGTCCTCTGGCGTCTCGAGTTGCGGGTTGAAGTCGCTGATCGAGACGTAGACGATCGTGCCGTCAGGGCTCACGGCCATGCCGCGCGGGCGGACCTCGCCCGGCCTGCCGGAGATCGTGATGGTGTCGATGACCTCGTCGGTGGCGGTGTCGACGACGGTGATGTCAGCGCTGAACTCGTTGGCGACGTAGAGGCGGTAGGCGTCGTCCTGGGCCGCGGCCACCTGGGCCACGCCGAGGGTCAGCGTGAAGATCGAGGCGACCGCGGCCACTACAGCAGCAGCGCGGGTGCGCCCGTTCTTGTTCGGCTTGCTTCTGGTCATGTGTTCCTTCCTGGTTCAATCATGTCGACAACGAAAGCCTATGGGGCTCAGGTAAGGGTGACGTAAGTGGGGCCTTGCGAGGCGTTCATCGTTGACAGGCGGAGGCCGCAGCGAGCTGGCCGATCTGGTCGAGTCGCTCGACCGGGTCGGTGCCGGGCATGTAGATGGCGGGAAGCTCACCAACCAGGCTGGCCAGGGTGAAGAGGTCCTCCGCCGTGGCGTCGATCTTGGCGAGGTAGAGCGACTGCCGCAGCTGCCCGTCCCACGGCCGGAAGGTCGTGCCGATGCCCTTCCAGACGTCGAACACGGCCTGCGGGTTCTCGAGGTAGGCGAGCACCGATTCGGCCTCCGTAGTGCCGCCGAAGAACGCGGCCTCGTAGAGGATCTTCACGCCCTGGTAGACGCTCCAAGCGCTGGCGTCCATCGGCTCGCCGTAGGTCTGCCGGTAGCGGGCGTTGAGCTCGCGTGCCCCGTACGCGTCGAGCGTCGCCTCCCAGGAGCTGATGCGGTGACCGGTGCCCAGGTTCGGAGCGGCTTCGCGAGAGGCGGCGTAGAACGTGCGGGTCTCGGCTTCGGGGTATGGGAAGCCGGTCACCATCAGGTCGAGACCGGCCTCCTCGAGCGCCGTGAGGACGGTCAGCTGCGCGGCGGCCGGCAACAGCAGGACGACGAGGTCGGCGCGGGACCGCGTGACGTCCTGCGCCAAGGAGTCGAGCCCCGCGGCGTCGCCCGCGACGTCCACCACCCTCTCGCCCACGCTCTGGGCACCGAAGTGCCGCTCGCGCAAGCCCTGCTGGATGCGCGCCAGCTGCGCGCCCGACTCCTCGGTGTCATCACGCACGAAGTACCAGTTGCGTAGGCCGCTCCTCACGTACCAGCCGGCCATCGCGTCGAGGTACATCGCCGCGCTCGGCTCGACGTGGAACATCGTGGGCTGGCACTGCTCGTTGCGCAGCGCGTCGGCCGACGAGCCGACGTTCATGTACGGCACGCCTGACGCCGCCGACCAGGTAGCCAATGCCGCCGCCTCCGCGGCGTCGAAGCCCCCGACCACCCCGAACGCGCCGGCCTCCTCGACCAGGGTCCGCGCGGCCGCCGTGACGGCGTCTGCCCCGCTGGCCTCGGCCGTGACGACCGCGAAGTCGATGCCGAGCATCTCTGCGTTGAAGGCGAACTCGTCGTCCGCCATCTCGGCGCCCTGGGCGGCCGCCCGCGCCATGGCGTCAGCCAGCGGGTCGTCCCCTCCCTGTCCGGCCGGGAGGATGACGCCGATGCGCACCTCGCCCTCGAGCATCCCCTGCGCGAATGCGCCGGTGCTCAACGCGGCGCCGAGGACGAGGAGCAGGCCGAGCGTGGTGCGCCACCAGCCGGGGGCCCGCGTCGCGCGGCGGGTCACGCGAGCGTGACTTCCGTCAGGGTCGTTGCGTCGCTTCATGATCGCTACCTCCGTGAGGTGGGTATCTTGAGGTCCGAGAGCCGGTGGCTCCGGCCCGGTTGGGTCGGTTTACGAGCGCTCCGCAAGGGCCGCTTTCGGGCACTCCGTGAGATCCGAGCGGATGATATACGATGTGTTCCGGCTGCTGAGACCGCCAGCTCGGGCCCGGGCTCCGGCGGTTCCTGGTGCCTGCGAGCTGCGCGGACGATCGCAGCAGTCGGTCCCCGCAGTGTAGGAACAGGACGTAAGGCCAGGGTAAGTCCCTCGCCTCGCCGCGGTCACGGCGTGCGCTACCGGTCGCCCGTGGCGACCTCGCGGGCAACCGACGGTCACGAAAGAAGACGTATGCGCATACTTCTGCTTGAAGACCACGCCGACATCGCGTCGCCGCTCATCGACGCCTTGACGCAGGCCCGCTACGAGGTGGTGTGGGCCAGCGACCTCGAACAGGCCTACGAAGCCCTCGCCGGAGCCCACTTCGACCTCGCGGTCCTCGACGTCATGCTCCCTTCCGGTGACGACGCCGGCTTCGAGTTCGCGGGCGAGCTGCGCGACACCGGCTTCGACGGCGAGATCCTCTTCATCAGCGCTCGCGACACCGAGGACGACACGGTGCGCGGACTCGACCTCGGCGGCGACGACTACCTCGTGAAGCCGTTCGGTCTGCAGGAGTTCCTCGCCCGCGTGCGTGCGCTGCTCAGGCGCTCGGCGCAGACCAGGCGCACGGTGCTGGAGCGGGCCCCGTTGCAGGTCGACCTCGAGGCCAGGCGCGTGGCTTGGGACGGTCAGGCTGTTGACGTCAGCGACCGCGAGTTCGCGATGCTCGAGCTGTTCGCGCTCTACCCCGACCGCGTGTTCACGGTCGACGAGCTGCTCGACCGCTTCTTCCCCGACGCGTCCTCCGGCGCCAGCGTGGTGCGGGTCTACGTCAGCCAGCTGCGCCACAAGGTCGCAGACGAGATCATCAGGACCGTGGCAGGCGGCTACCGCCTGGGGCCGGCCTGAGTGCTCGAGGAGGTCGCGGCGAGGTGACGGCGAGGTGACGGCGTGAGCCTCAGGCGA
>CAZQVC010000058.1:6771-13162 GCA_964596625.1 uncultured bacterium
ATCTTCCTGGTGCTGGTGTGCACCGTCCTCGCCACCGTCGCCCTCGAGGTCGTGCTCGACGTCGCCATCGACAACCTGGCCGGGGCCGATGAGGCGCTCGTCGACGGGGAGCCAGGTACGACCGAGACCGCAGGTAGCCCGGGCTCGAGCCTGGGTCAGCTGGTAGCAGCCAACCGCCTGCTCTTCGACCTGATCGACGTTCCGCTGATGATCCTGCTGTCGCTGGTCTTGGGTTGGCTGCTCGCCAGGCGCATCGCTGCGCCGCTCAAGCGACTCACGGCCGCCACCAGGCGGCTGACCGGCACGGGGGTGCCCGAGCCTGTCGCGGTGCCGGCGGGCAACGACGAGCTCAGCGAGCTGGCCAGGAGCTTCAACGCGATGTCGTTGGCGCTGGCGGGCTTCGTCGAACGCGAGCGGGCCTTCACCCGCTACGCCTCCCACGAGCTGCGCACGCCGCTGAGCGCGATGCGCCTGCAGATCGAACGCGCGGAGCTGGGCCTCACGTCCGCGCAGGAGACGCTGCCGGTGCTCAAGCGCAACATCGCTCAGCTGGAGGAGATCCTCGCCGCGCTGCTCAGCTTGGCGCGTGCGCCCGACGAGGCAACAGAGCATCGCCTGCTGGCGCCGCTGCTCCAGGACTCGCTGGCCAGCTTCCCGGTCGAGGAGCGCACGCGTCTCACCGTGCGCGACGCCGCGCCGAAGAGCCTGAAGGTCACCCACGCGCGGCTGCTGCAGCAGGCCCTAACCAACCTCGTGGACAACGCGTTGCGGCACGGCTCCGGCCGCACCACCGTGGAGGTGGAGGCGGTCGGGAGTTCGGTGACGCTACGCGTACAGGACGAGGGTCCCGGGGTGGACGGCTCCGACCTGAGCCATCTGACCGAGCCGTTCTACCGCGGCGGTGGAGGGCGCGACCCCGACTCGGACCGGAACCCGAGCGGCGCGGGCGTCGACAGCGGCGGCTTCGGCCTCGGCCTGGCCTTCGTGGCCTTCGTGGCCAAGGCGCTGGGTGGCGAGCTGCGCCTCGACAACTCGTCGGGTGGCCTGCTCGCGGTCCTCACGCTGCCCATCGTCGCGCCGGCCTGAGCTCTAGCCATCCTCTCCGCGCGTGGCGCGAGCCAGCCGCTCCAGCGGGGCCTTGGGCTCCCGGTCCATGGTGAGCAGCCCGTTGCGCTCCTGGAACGTGTCGGTGAGCTGGGTGTAGCAGAAGCCGGCCAGGGCAGAGCGGTGGACGGCGGCGAGCAGCGCCTCGTAGCGCCCCGCGAAGGCGTCGGCATCGGGGACCGCCGAGTAGCCCCAGCCCGGAGCGCCGTCCTCGATGCGCACCCCGCCGAACTCGGTGAGCAGCACCGGCTTGGCTGACGGCTCATCGACCTCCAGCATCAGGCGTCGGCCGGCCGGGCGATGGTGCGTGAGCGTCTGGGCCACCGCCTGCCTGGTCCCGTAGCGCTCCTCAAGTACCTCGGGGCGCGCGGCGTAGTCGTGAACGTTGAGCAGGTCGGTGTCGACCATCTCCCAGCCGTCGTTGCCCACCACCGGACGCGACTGGTCGAGGCTCCTGGTGAGCGAGGTCAGCGCCTTGACGAACGCCCGCTGTTGCGGGGACAGCGGCAGGTCGGGCACGCCCCAGCTCTCGTTGAACGGCACCCACGCCATCACGCTGGGATGCGAGATCGCCTGCTCGATGGCGGCGACCCAGGTGGTCGTCGAGCGCCTCACGGCGCGCTCGTCGAAGGCGTACGCGCTGGGCAGCTCGACCCACACCAGCAGGCCGAGCCGATCGGCCCAGGCGTAGAAGCGCGGGTCTTCGAGCTTCTGGTGCTTGCGCACACCGTTGAAGCCGAGGCTCTTGGCCAGCTCGACGTCACGCCGCAGCGCTTCGCTGCTCGGCGGCGTGAGGTGGGTCTGCGGCCAGTAGCCCTGGTCGAGCGCGAGTCGCGGACGGTAAGGCCGGCCGTTGAGCAGCAGTGCGCCGTCGCGGACGTGCACGGTGCGCAACGCGGCCACCGTGTGCACCGTGTCGACGACCGCGTCGCCGAGCTCCAACGTGATCGTCACGTCCAGCAGGTTCGGGCTCTCCGGCGTCCACAGGAACTTGGCGCGCGCGTCGTCGATGCCGGGGTCCGGCAGGTGGATGCGGCGCTCGAGCACGCTGCCCGTAAGCGTGTACGAGTCGTCTACCAGCAGCTCGTCACCGCGCTCCACGCGCACGCGGGCTCGATGACCCGAGGCGACGGCGCCCTCCGCCACGCCCGCCACCACGAGCCGCAGGTCGAGCGCGAAGTTGGCCAGGTCGGCCGTGAAGCTCGCGGACTGCACGTGCACGGGGGCGGTCGCCTCCCACCACACGCTCTGCCAGATCCCGCTCGTACGCGGGTACCAGATGCTGTGCGGCTCGAGCTGCCAGTCCTGCTTGCCCCGTGGCTTGCTCATGTCCTGGTGGTCGTCTATCGCCCGCACCACCAGCTCGACGGGCCCGTCCTGCACCAGCTCGGTGACGTCGACACCGAACGGCGAGTAGCCGCCCTCGTGCTCGGCCACGCGGTGGCCGGCCAGCCACACCGTCGCTGCCCAGTCGACGGCGTTGAACCTCAGCCACACCCTCTTCCCCCGCCACTCGTCGGGCAGCTCGAGCGTCCGCGAGTACCAGCACACGCGGTCGTGGCTCACCTCGCCGATCCCCGAGCGAGGAGACTCGGGCGCGAAAGGCACCTCGATCGTCCTCTCCAGCGACGGCTTGGGGCCGGTCGTGTCGTCGCCGCGGGCGAACGCCCAGGTTCCGTCGAGCGACTGCCAGGTGGAGCGCGTCAGCGACGGGCGCGGGTGGAAACAGGGATCGACGGTGTTGACCGCGGACGCGCCAGCCGAAGCGACCGTCGAGGCGGTCGCCTTCGGATTCACAGAGGTAGAGGTTTCGCTCAACTCACGCTCCTGGGGCTTCGCTTACGCCCTGCGTTCTCACTGCGACGCTGGGAAAGACGCGCCGGTTTCGCAAACACCGTTTCATGCAAAGCTGTTCTAATACAGCTATGACTTTAAGGAGGCTGTCCAGGCGTGTCAACCGAGCCGGCGTTATCAGGACCGCAATCGATCGCACCCGTGCACGGCATCTCGGCCCGACCAGCACTTAATGTGCTAGCTTTTCCTGCATCAGTCGCGAGGTCGTGCTCAGGTACGAGTGCAGGGAGGCAGCATTGGACACCGACAGCACGCAGCGCGAAGTCGCTGCTCTCGAACCACAACTCACGGCCGCCGGCAGGAGGACCTTGACCCTCGACGTCGGCGCCGGTTCCGAGGAGCTCGACCTCGTGCTCAAGGCGCTCGCCTCGCAGCCGCGCCGCCGCATCCTGCTCCTGCTGGCCGACCGGCTGCAGAACGTCAGCGAGATCGCCTCGGCGTTGGAGCTGCCCGTCTCGACCGCGAACCTGCACATCAACGTCCTCGAGGAGGCAGGACTGCTGCTCACCGAGCACCGGCCGGCGAGCCGCGGTCTGCAGAAGCTGTGCACGCGCGCGTACGACGAGGTCGTCGTGCGCCTGCCCGTGAGGGAGGCGACGACCAGCGACGAGGAGGTCGTCGAGGTGTCGATGCCGATCGGCGCCTACGTCGACTGCTCTGCCACGCCTTCCTGCGGGCTCGCGAGCGAGCACGGGATCATCGGCATGCTCGACGACCCCGGCGCGTTCTTCGACCCCGACAGGGTCCACGCCCAGCTGATCTGGTTCGAGCGCGGCCACCTCACCTACCGCTTCCCGAACCGGCTGCCACCCCGCGCGACACTGACCAGCCTCACGGTCAGCTGTGAGGTGTGCAGCGAGGCGCCCTTGCACCACGACGACTGGCCTTCCGACATCACGCTGTGGATCAACGACGTCGAGCTGGGCACCTGGACGAGCCCCGCGGACTTCGGCGGGCAGCGCGGCAGCCTCACGCCCGCCTGGTGGGAGTCGCACAACTCGCAGTACGGCGTGCTCAAGGTCTGGCGAGTCAACAGCGAGGGCTCCTGGATCGACGGCGTGGCCAGCGGCCAGGCGACGCTGAGAGACCTGGGGCTGGAAGGCGAGCGCTTCCTCGACGTGACGATCGGCGTGGCACCGGACGCCAACCACGTCGGCGGCCTCAACCTCTTCGGTCGAAGCTTCGGCAACTACCCGCAGGACCTGGTGCTGAGGATGCGCTACCGGCGCGAGAGCAGTGGAGGCAGGTCGTGACGACCGACTCGCGCCCCGACGCACCGCTGGCGGAGGTGCGGGCGAGCGACGTCCTCAGGCCGCACCGCCGCTACGATCCCTTGAGCGACCAGTGGGTGCTGGTCTCCCCGCAACGGACCGGACGGCCGTGGCAAGGACGGGTCGAGAGCCCGCCGGACGAGCGCAAGCCCGCCCACGACCCGACCTGCTACCTCTGCCCCGGCAACGAGCGCGCGGGCGGAGCCGTCAACCCGGACTACCAGCACACCTTCGTGTTCACCAACGACTTCCCCGCGCTGCTGCCGGACGACGGCGGCGGTGAGCGGCCGGAGCCTGACACCGCAGCCGGATCGACGAACACCCTGTTCCGCTCGGCCCACACGGCCGGCACCTGCAGGGTCATCTGCTTCTCCCCCAGGCACGACCTGACCTTCGCAGAGCTGCCCGAGCCCGACGTTCGGCGCGTCGTCGACCTGTGGTGCGAGCAGACCGCGGAGCTCGCCGAACGCTACCGCTGGGTGCAGGTCTTCGAGAACAAGGGGGAGCTGATGGGGGCCTCAAACCCGCATCCGCACGGCCAGGTCTGGGCGCTCGACGCCCTGCCCACCCTGGCGCAGCGGGAGCTCGACAGCCAGGACCGCTACCTCTCTCGCCACGGCTCGCCGCTGCTGCTCGACTACGCCAGGGCGGAGCTCGCGCGCGGCGAGCGGGTCGTGGAGAGCAACGACCACTGGCTGGCGGTCGTGCCGTACTGGGCCACCTGGCCCTTCGAGGTCCTGCTCCTGCCTCACGCCAGGCAGGTGACGACGCTGCCCGAGCTCGACGATCGTGAACGCGACGCCCTCGCCGACTTGTGCAAGCGCACCTTCACCCGGCTCGACAACCTCTTCGAGACGCCGTTCCCGTACTCCTTCGGCTGGCACGGCGCGCCGAACGGCACGGCCTCGGGGTCCTGGCAACTTCACGCGCACGTCTACCCTCCGCTGCTGCGCTCGGCCACCGTGCGCAAGTTCATGGTCGGCTTCGAGCTCCTGGCCGAACCGCAGCGGGACCTCACGCCAGAGGAGGCGGCCGAGAGGATCCGGGCCGTCTCGGACGTGCACTACAAGGCTGGGGGCACGGGTGCCTGAGCGGCCTCACGACCACGCCGCGCGCCACGCTCGGGCGGACGGCGGCCGTCAGGACGCGCGTGAGCGGGCCGTCTTCGGCTTCCGCTCGCGCTTCGGCGGCGAGCCGGCGCTGCTGGCGAGAGCGCCGGGCCGCGTCAACCTCATCGGCGAACACACCGACTACAACGACGGCTTCGTCCTGCCCATGGCGCTCGACCGCTCTGCCTGGCTGGCCCTGAAGCCCCGCTCGGACGGCCACGTCCGCCTGGTGGCAGCCGACCTCGAGGACGAAGGCGAGTTCCCGCTGGCCGAGCTGGACACCGCTTCCGCACCCGCTCGCTCCGCCGAGCACCGCTCGAGCTGGCTGGACTACCCGCGCGGGGTGGCGTGGTCGCTGCTGGAGGACGGGCACAAGTTGCAGGGCTTCGACGGCGTCCTCGCCTCCGACGTGCCGCGCGGCGCCGGACTGTCGTCATCCGCCGCGCTCGAGCTGGCGGTGGCCGCCGCGTTCCTGGCGGGCTCTTCGCTCGCGGCGGGCCAGGGCGACCCTCGGGGCGACCTGCTAGGGCCAGGTTGGGACGCTCGCCGGATCGCGCTGGCCATGCAGCGCACCGAGAACGTCTGGATCGGCGTGAACAGCGGGATCATGGACCAGCTGATCGGCGCCGCCGCGGTGGCCGGGCACGCTCTGCTCATCGACTGCCGCGACCTGAGCCTGACGCCGGTCCCGCTGCCGCCGGGCATCGCGGTCGCGGTGCTCGACACCGGCACCAGGCGCGGTCTGGTCGGCAGCGCCTACAACGACAGGCGCGCCTCCTGCGACCGCGTCGCGGCGGCCCTCGGCGTACCCGCGTTGCGCGACGTCGACCTCGACGACCTGGAACGCGCCGCCGGGCTGGACCCAGTCGACCGCCGGCGCGCCAGGCATGTGATCGAGGAGAACCGGCGCACCCTGGAGGCAGCCGAGGCGCTGGCCTCTGACCGGGTGAGTCGAGCCGGTGAGCTGATGCGCCAGAGCCACGCGAGCCTGCGCGACCTCTTCGAGGTCTCCTCAGCGGCTCTCGACGCGATGGTCGCAGCGGCCGAGGCGGC
>CAZQVC010000059.1:0-1484 GCA_964596625.1 uncultured bacterium
ACCGCGTCTGGCTCGAGGCCGGAGCGATGATCAACCGCGACGTGCAGACGACCGTCATCCCCGCCGGCGGCGCAGCGGTGGTCGAGTTCGAGGCCGACGTGCCAGCCTCGCTCACCCTGGTCGACCACGCGATCTTCAGGGCCTTCAACAAGGGCGCCATCGGCTCGCTGGTGGTCACGGGCGAAGAGGACCACGTGGTCTTCAGCGACCGCATCGACATCCGGCCTTACAACCCCGACGCCACCGCCGAAGGCAACTGAGGCAGAGGGCCCCAAGGGACCAAGGAAGAACGATCGTGACCCACCTCATCCGCACTCTCCTCCTCGCGACGATCCTGCTGGGCGGCACCGCCGCCGCCCAGCAGGGAGTCGAACGGCTCCAGCACACGGCCCTGGCCGGCAGCGGTAGCGGCGAGATGGTGAGGATCGAAGCGGGTGAGGTGGAGCTCCTCTTCCCCATCGAGGGCGAAGAGGCCGCCCGCGTCGAAGGGTTCTACATCGACGCCGCCCCCGTCACCAACCGGCAGTACCTCGAGTTCGTCCTGGCGCACCCGGAGTGGCAGCGCTCCAACGTGCCAGAGGTGTTCGCCGCCTCCGGCTACCTAGGCGGTTGGGCAGGCGACCAGGACTTCGGCGCCGTGGCGGCAGACGCGCCCGTCACCGGGGTCTCCTGGTTCGCGGCCGCCGCGTTCTGTGAGGCGCGAGGCGCCAGGCTGCCGACCGAGGCCGAGTGGGAGTACGTGGCCCGCGCCGGCTTCCAGCAGCGCGACGGCTACGCCGAGGCCGGCTACCGCGAACGGGTCCTGCAGCTCACGACCTCGCGCCGGCCGACACCGGGCCCGGTGCGCGCCGGTGAACCCAACGCCTTCGGCGTCTACGACCTGCACGGGCTCACCTGGGAGTGGGTGTTCGACGTCGGCTCCGGCTTCAACACCAGCGACAGCCGCAGCGAGGGCGATCGCAGGCTGCAGCTCGTCTGCGGCGGCGGCAGCGCCGGCGCTGCCGACAAGAGCGACTACGCCGCATTCCTCCGCTACGCCTTCCGCAGCGGACTGAGCGGCGACTACGCGGGCGCGGGGCTCGGCTTCCGCTGCGCTGTCTAAAGGGGTAGAGAGATGAACTCCGTTCGCCACGAACCGAGCCTGGTCCGAGAGCTCCGCCCGTTCGCCCTGGTGGTGGCGGCCGTGCTGCTGACCTTCGCGCTGCTCGCCTGCGGCAGCAACGAGGAGGCCGCGGCCGAAGCGGTCGCCGACCACGACGCGCACCACGTCGTCGAGCACGTCACCACGGCCGATCACGGCGAGCACGTCGCGCCGGCGGATCACGCCCAGCACGCTGAGCATGTGGATCACGGCGAGCACGTCGATCACGCCGACCATGCCTCTCAAGCCGATCACGTCGATCACGCCGACCACGCCCATCACCCCGCGGCGCTGCCGGCGGTCCCCAGCGACGAGCTGCCTGGCACCTCCATCTACCACCTGT
>CAZQVC010000059.1:1584-13142 GCA_964596625.1 uncultured bacterium
GCGCTGCCGGCGGTCCCCAGCGACGAGCTGCCTGGCACCTCCATCTACCACCTGTCGAGCGCCTGGACCGATCATCGCGGCGAGGCGTTCGCCCTGCCCGAGCTGCGCGGCGGCCCCGCCGTCTTCGTGATGTTCTACGGCGACTGCACGACCGCTTGCCCCCTGCTGGTGAAGGCCGCCGAGGACATCTCCGAGGCGCTGAGCGAGGAGCAGCGCGCCGGCACGCGGTTCGTGATGGTCACCTTCGACACCGCCCGTGACACGCCTGCTCGCCTCGCCGACTACGCAGCCGACAAGGGCCTCGACGGTCCCAACTGGCACTGGCTGGTCGGCAGCCCGCTGCAGACGAGGCAGCTAGCCACGCTCCTCGGCGTGCAGTACCGCGACGCCGGCAACGGCATGTTCGCGCACAGCAACGTCGTCACGGTCGTCGACCCGCACGGCGTGCCGACCGCGCGGCTGGAAGGCCTGGGCATCGACCTCGGGCCGGCCGTCGCGGCCATCGCCAGCGCCTCGCGCTGAGGGCGCGGCGCTCCGAAGTGCCTGCCGGGGGCCTAGCGCCCCCGGCTTGACGTGCGGGGGCTCAAGCTTCTCAGGACGCCGCCGCTCGATCGTCGACCAGCTTCTCGATGCCGTCGAGTATCCGCGCGAGGCCGAACTCGAGCAGGTAGGTCGTCTCGAGATGCGGAGCGCCGACCGCCATGCCCACGCGGTGTGCCAGGGGGTAGTGCCGGTCGGCCATGACCTCGACCATCACCGGGCTGACCTTGTACCACCACTCCTCGTCGGTCATCCCCGACTCCTTGGCGTCCCCGACGATCGCTCGCTGGCGCCCGGCGGCGCCGCCCACGAACTCGTTGAGCAGGTCGAGCGTCGCGTTCATCTCCAACGGCTCGAGCCCCAGCCCGTCGATGATGCCCAGTTGGTACTCGAAGAGATCGGAGACGTTGGGCCCAGCTGCCGGCCGGGTCAACGGCACGTCGAGCAGCCACGGATGCCGCTCGAAGAGCTCCCACTGCGCCCTGGCGTACGCCTCGAGCCGCCGGCGCCAACCGCCCTCCCTGGTCGGGCCGAGATCCAGCTCACCGTAGACCTGGTCGACCATCAGCTGGACCAGCTCCTCCTTGCCTGGCACGTAGGTGTAGAGAGACATCGCGCCGACGCCGAGCTCGGCGGCCACCCGCCGCATCGAGAGCGCCTCGAGGCCGTGCGCGCTCGCCACCGCGATGCCGGCCTCGACGATGCGGCCTACCGTGAGCCCGCTCCTGGCCGACGGCTCCTCCGGTCCGCGCCACAGCAGGCGAAGCAATCTGACGGCGTCTGACATGCGCTTGGCGGGCACCAGGATCAACTCCTGACGGAAGATTAACACCCCACTTGCATCAAGCGTACAGTGTACCGTACACTGTACGCCCACTGTGCCGGGTGAGGGCTGTTGGCACCCTGGCTCAGGAGGCGGAGATGGAGGCGGCTGGTGATAGAGGCACGAGGGTTGAGCAAGACCTACCCGAGCCCTGGCGGACCGGTTGAGGCGCTGAAGGGCATCGACCTGAGCGTCGTCGAGGGGGAGTTGGTCGCCTTCCTGGGGCCGAACGGGGCGGGGAAGTCGACCTGTTTGAGGATCCTCACGACGCTGCTGGCGCCGACGGGCGGCACGGCCCGTGTGGCTGGCCACGACGTGCAGCACGAGCCCGCGGCCGTGCGGCGGAAGATCGGCTACATCGGGCAGGGCAACGGGGCCGGCTACTACCACCGCGTCAGCGACGAGCTGGTGACGCAGGGGAGGGCTTACGGCCTCGACTGGGCGGCGGCCAGGCGGCGCGCCGACGAGCTGCTCGAGGCGTTCGGCCTCACCGCTCTGGCCAAGCGCAACGCCGGCTCGCTGTCGGGCGGCCAGCGGCGCAGGCTCGACGTCGCGATGGGGCTGGTGCACGAGCCCCCGCTGCTGTTCCTCGACGAGCCGACCACGGGCCTCGACCCGCAGAACCGAGCCAACCTGTGGACCTACGTCCTCGACGTGCGGCGGCGCTTCGGCACCACCGTCGTGCTCACGACCCACTACCTGGAGGAGGCTGACGCCATGGCTGAACGAGTGTTGGTCATCGACGACGGACGGCTCATCGCCGACGGGACGTCAGGTGCCCTCAAGGAAGGCCTTGCCGGGGACGGGTTGCGCGTGACGTTGAGCGAGGAGACCGAGCTGGAAGCAGCGCGTCAGGTCGCGCTGCGCTTCTGCGGGGAAGAGGACCTGCGGGCGGAGGTGGTAGGCGGCCAGACCGTGCTGACCCTGCGGGTGCCGCGCGCCCACGAGCTGCTGCCGACCCTGCTGCGCGCGCTCGACGAAGCTGGCGCCGCCGTCAGCAGCGCCGAGGCGTCTCGTCCGACCCTCGACGACGTGTTCCTCTCGTTGACCGGCCGGTCGCTGCGCGACGAGGGTGCGGCCGCTGGCGCGTCGTCCGGCTCACCCGGCGCCGGCGGTTCTGCTGCAGGCAACGCCGACGGGCCTGCCGGGCCTAAGGAGGTGGCGGCATGAGCCTCGAGACCGACACGTCGAACGGGGCCCGGAAGGCAGCTCCGAGGGACCCCGGCCGTGTGGCCGACGTCGTCACCGTGTTCGTGCGCGAGATGCTCCCGGCGCTGCGGTCGCCGTACGGTCTGATCTTCGGCATGATCCAGCCGCTGGTGTTCCTTGCGCTGTTCGGCCCCTTGCTGACCGGCGTCGACGGCTTCGCGAACGGCGCCTCGGCCAGCGCCGACACCTGGCTGTGGTTCGTGCCCGCCGTGCTGATGATGCTCGCGCTGTTCGGCACGACCGGCACCGGCTACGAGCTGTTGACCGAGATCCAGACCGGCTCACACGAGCGTCTGATGGTCACCCCGCTGAACCGCTCCGCCATGCTCGTCGGCCGGACCCTGTCGGACACCGCCAAGCTCCTCGTCCAGGCGGTCCTCGTCGTGCTGGTGATGCTGCCCTTCGGCTTGCGTCCAGACCCGTTGGGCGTGGTGCTGTCGCTGTCGTTGCTGGGGGTGCTGGGCGTCGGCTTCGGGTCGCTCTCGCACGCGTTGGCGATCGCCTGCCGCCGGCAGCAGGAGAGCTTCTACATGATCCAGTCGACGCTGCTCTACCCCTTGCTGTTCCTCTCCGGACTGATGCTGCCGCTCGAGCTCGGCCCCGCCTGGATGCAGACGCTCGGTCGCCTGAACCCGCTGACCTACGTGGTCGACGCGATGCGCGCGCTCTTCTCAGGTGACGTGCTGGTCTGGGTCGTCGCCGCCGGCTTCGCCTGCGCGCTCGCCATCGCCGTCGTGGGGATCGCGCTCGGCGCCGACGGGCTGAGGCGAGCCCTGAGCTGAGCCGCCGCCAGCCGCGGCGAGCGCCGCCCTTACCCTGTTGCCAGACCGCTGCAGCAGCTCGGCGGCCCGCGCCGCCGGTACGTCGCCCACGGCCATGACGATCGCGGTGCGGATGTCGCCGCCGGCCTCGTCGAGCGTCGCGGCGGCGGCAGCGGCTCCCAGGCCGCTGGCCTTGGCGACGATCTCGACCGCTCGCTTCTTGAGCTTCGCGTTGAGCGGGCGCATGCCGACCATGAGGTTGTCGTAGGCGCCGCCCAGGCGCACCAGGACAGCGGTCGACAACGCGTTGAGAGCCGCCTTCTGGGCCGTGCCGGCAGCCAGGCGCGTGCTGCCGGCGAGCACCTCCGGCCCGGTCTCGAGCAGCACGCCCACGTCACCCACGCTGAGCAGGGGCGTGTCCGGGTTGTTCGCGACGCCCACGGTGAACGCACCGCGCCGCTTGGCGTGCCGCACGGCCGCGACGGTGAACGGCGTCCGGCCGCTGGCGGCCACGCCGATGAGGGCGTCGCTTTCGCCCAGCGCCAACGCGTCGACCTGCGCCTCGGCGTCGCCGACGTCGTCCTCGGCGCCCTCCTGGGCCTGCGTCTGGGCCTCGCCGCCGCCGGCGAGGACGGTGGCGACGTCGTCGAAGCCGAAGGTCGGCGCGAGCTCGGCAGCGTCCATCACGCCCAGCCGGCCCGAGGTGCCGGCGCCGGCGTACACCAGTCTGCCCCCCGCCGCCAACCTGCGCTCGATGCCGTCGGCGGCGCGCTCCAACGCGGGTAGCGCGCTCTCGACGGCCTCTATCGCCCGGCGATTGGAGTCGATGATGGCGCTCATGATCGCGGCCGCGCTCCAGTCGTCGAGGCCGCGGAAGGTGGCGTCGGCCAGCTCGGTGTTGAGCGGGGCTCGTTGGCCCGGCCGGTTCCGCTCGTGGGCGTCGCTCATGCTCGGCGTCCTTCGGCCATGGCCGCGAGGAGTTCCCGGCTTGGCATGGCGGCGTCCGCGTACTGGTAGCTGCGCCAGAGACGCGCGCCCAGGCGTCCGTAGAACTTCGTGAGGCCCGTCCAGTTGATGATCGCGTCGGTCGCGCCGCGCTCGCGCAGGTGCTGCGCGGCGCCGCGCACCAGCGCCAGCCCGGCCCCGGCGCCGCGCACCTCGGGTGCTATCCCCAGCGGTCCGATGCCGGCCAGCACGACCGGTCGCCCCTCCGGTCCGGCCAACTCCCGCTTCAGGGCCTCGGCCCAGTGCAGGCCGGGGGAGGTGGCGCGCTCGCCGCCATGGAAGATCGCGCAGAACCCCTCGGTAGTTGCCGAGCTCGTGGCCTCGCCGCTGGCGTGACGCTCTAGCGTGATGGGCACTGCGCCGGCGGCCACGTAGTCGGCGACCTCCTCGCTCCAGCGGCCGGGGAAGAGGCGGGCCGCGCTCTCTGCCGCTCCCCGCGGGTCGTCGCTGCGCAGGCGCCAGCCGGCTGGCAGGGGCGCGGCGGGCAGCTCGGGGCGCAGGTCGAGGTGCAGGTCGTGCTCCGCTGCGCCGAAGCGCGCCCCGAAGCGGCGTAGCAGGCGCCAGGTGGCCGGCCCCGACTCCTGGGGCGGGCCGGGGAGGAGGTGGTCGGCGTCGCCGCCGAAGCGCAGCGCGGTCGCGCCGCGCTCACCCAGTAGGAGCAGCAGGCGGGCGAGCAGCCTGGTGCCGAGGCCGCGGCCCTGCCACCGCGGGTCCACCGCCAGGAGGGAGACCCACGCGCCGTTGGGCGGCTGCCAGTGCGAGCGCGGCAGCTTGCCGTAGGCCGCGCCCAGCAGCTCGCCGGACTCGAACGCGCCCAGCAGCAGGCTGGGGTCGTGGTGGCGGGAGCCGAGCTTCTCGCGCCACAACTCGGCGGAGAGGGGGTACGGGTTGGTTGGCGAGCCGCCCCAGGCGGCGTTCCAGAGTTCCGGGACGAGGTGCGTCTCCGCGGCGGCCAAGGGCCGGATCTCCAGGTCGACTGCGGCCGCTGTGGCGGGCCGCCGGTCGCTCTTCGCGCGGGCCTGCCGACCTACGTTCGGGTCCGATCGTGGGGCGGAGGTCACCGCGCCACCAGCCTCGGTCGCCGCGCGCTCACATCGCCCTGAGGTCGAGTGCCATGCGGTAGATGTCGCCGCGGTAGGCGCTACGGACGAACTCGAAGGGGCGGTCGTCGGCGCCGCTGGTCGTGCGCTCGAGCGCCAGGACCGGGATGTCGCGGCCGATGCCGAGGACACGGCACTCGTGCGGTGACGGCAGGCGGGCGCTGATCGTCTGCCGGGCCCTGGCCGGCGTGATGCCGAACTGCTGCTCCAGCGTGCGGTAGAGGCTGCCGGTCTGCGCCAGGAGGTCGAGGGAGAGGTCGAGGTGCACGCTGGCCAGGTGCGCCTCCTGCAGGGCCAACGGCTCGCCGTCGGCGGTGCGCAGGCGCGTGATGCGCAAGACCGGTGCGCCGAGCTCGAGTCCGAGCGCCGTGGCCACCAGCTCGTCGGCGTTGACCGCGCCGGCCGACAGCATGCGCGACCCCGGAGCGAGCCCCAAGTTGCGCGCCTCGTCGGTGAAGCCCAGCACGCGGTCGATGACCTGCTCGAGCGGCTGACCGCGCACGTAGGTGCCGGAGCCCTGGCGCTGCTCGACGAGCCCGGCTTCGACCAGCTGCTCGAAGGCGCGGCGGACGGTCATCCGGGACAGGCCGAGGGAGGTCGCCAGGCCGCGCTCGGAAGGCAGCGCCGAGCCGGCCGGCAGGGCGCCGCTGGAGATCGCGTCGACCAGCTGCTCGCGAAGCTGCAGGTAGGCCGGCGTGGGTCGGTCCTTGTCGATGTCGAGAGGAAGCTCGCCGAGCTCCGCGGCGTCGAGCTCGGACGGGTCACCGCCAGCGTCGAGGGCTGCAGGCCGATCGCTGACGTCGCTCATCTCGTGCTCCACCTCTCGTGCAAGCTCGTGGCCCACACCCTCGGCCCCACTGGAGCCGCCGCGGTCTTGCGCTGTGCCGCCCTGCACATATATCAGAGCTTATCGCGGAAGCGTACCACTGCTATACCACTTAGTCAACGGGCTCGCTGCCTATGGCCAAAGGGCTCGATACCTCCGGTCAACGGGCTCTATACCTGTGAGCGGCTACCGCCCTGCGCGGCCCCAAGACCTGCGTGCGGGCCAAGGGCGGGTTAAGACCGACGGCTTGTTGCTGGTCTGCTAGTGGTCTATTGTGTGCCGGAAAGCACAGCTTCAGGGAGGTAGCAATGCATCGAAGATTTGGACGCATCTTGCTGAGCCTGGTGGCGTTCGCGCTGGTCGCACTCGCCGCGGCGCAGCCGAAGGTCGTCGAACTGCCCGAGCTCGGCATCGAACCCGGCTCGGTCGGCGGCTCGGTCACCCTGCCGCTCGGCGCGGCCCCGCCCACGTTCCTCTACTACGCCCAGATCGACAACGCCACCCAGACGCTCACCCAGCAGGTGTTCGACTCGCTGGTCGAGTTCAACCTCCAGACCTACGCGCTCGAGCCCGCGCTGGCCGAGAGCTGGGAGGTCTCCGAGGACGGGACGGTGTACACCTTCCACCTGCGTGAAGGCGTCACCTGGCACGACGGCGAGCCGTTCACGGCCGAGGACGTCGTGTTCACCTACGAGCAGGTCATCACCAACCCCGAAGCCCGCGCCGGCGACGCCGCCAACTTCACGTTCACCGTCGACGGCGAGCCGCAGCAGGTGACCTTCGAGGCGGTCGACGACCACACCGTCGTCTTCACGCTGCCGGCGCCGTCGGCGGCCTTCCTGCTGCAGCAGCGCTTCTTCATCGTGCCCAAGCACAAGCTGCTCGACTTCACCGTCGAGGGTGGCGCCGATGCCGCCGAGGTCAACAACGCCTGGCCGACCGACGTCGACCTCTCCGAGGTCGTTGGCACCGGGCCGTTCATGTACGAGTCGTACACGCCCGGGCAACTGGTCACGCTCACCCGCAACCCGAACTACTGGAAGGTCGACGCCGCCGGCACCCAGCTGCCGTACCTCGAGCGGGTCGACTACCTGATCGTCCCGGGCACCGAGGCGCAGGTCGCGCAGTTCATGGCCGGGAACATCGACCAGCTCAACATCACCGGGGCGCAGTTCCCCAACTTCAAGGACCTCGAGCAGCAGGGCGCCGACTTCAAGGTCGTCGTCAGCGACGCGCTGTTCGGCTCGCCGCCGCACCTCGCGTTCAACTTCGACGACCCGCAGTACGGCGAGCTGTTCTCCAACCACGAGTTCCGCAAGGCCATGGAGTTCGCGGTCAACCGTCAGCGCGTGATCGACGACGTCTACAACGGCCTCGCCGTGATCCCGGGCACCCCCACCGCGCCGGCCGACGGCACCTTCTACGAGGACACCACCTCCCTGATGAACGACTTCGACCTCGAGGCCGCGGCCGAGGCGCTCGAGGCGCTCGGCGTCACCGACACCGACGGTGACGGCATCCGCAACGTCGAAGGCGGAGGCAACCTCGAGATCGCGCTGACCTACGCCTCCGACTCCGCGACCTTCACCGACATCGCCACGATCCTGCAGAACGACTTCGCGCAGATCGGCGTGAAGGTCAACCTGGTCGCCGTGCAGAACTCGGCGCTGCTGTCCACCGGCCTCGCCGGCGACTACCAGGCGATCATCGTCGCGCTCGGCAACCAGCCCGACCCCGAGCTTCGCAAGCCGATCTGGCAGCCGGGCGGCTCGCTCTACTACTGGCACCGCTCGACCCAGCCTGCCGAGCCGGGCGGCCAGCCGAACTTCGACGCCATGGCCGATTGGGAACGGCGCATCTACGACATCTTCGACCAGGGCACCGTCGAGGTCGACCCCGGCACGCGCGTCGAGCTCTACCAGGAGTGGCAGCGGCTCAACGCCGAGTACGCGCCGGTGATCATGATCGCCAAGCCGTCGAACATCGCCGCGGTCTACGACCACATCGGCAACTTCGTCTACAGCCTCGGGGTCATCCCGGGGTACAACCCGGTCCCGCTCTACACCGTCGCGGAGTGACGATCCGTCTCACCTGACGGTTGGGGATAGCGCAGCGCCGGGTCGGGTCGGGATGCCGCAAGGCTGGGCTCCCGGCCCGACCCGCCACGAGGAAGCAAGGAGCCAGTGTTCGTCTACGCCATAAGGCGCATAGCGGTGATGATCCCGACGCTCTTCCTGGTGTCGGTGATCTGCTTCTTCGTCATCCAGATCGCCCCTGGCTCCTTCACCGACCGCTACCTCGAGGACCCGCGCATGAGCCCCGAGACGGTGGCGCGGATCAACGCGCAGCTCGGTCTCGACCGGCCCGCCTACGAGCAGTACGCCCGCTGGGTCAGCGGCATCGTCGCCCGCGGCGACTTCGGCTTCAGCTTCTTCGCCAACCGGCCGGTGTCGAGCGTGATCGGCGAGCGCCTGTGGTGGACGATCGTCGTCGCCGGCGCCACCATGGTCTTCGCCTGGGCCGTGGCCGTGCCGCTCGGCATCGTCACCGCGCTGCGCCGCAACGGCTTCACCGACGCGCTGGCGAGCTTCATCGGCTACATCGGGCTGGCCGTGCCCGACTTCCTCATAGCCCTGCTGCTGGTGGCGTTGGTGCTGCAGACGGGCGGCACCCAGGTCGGGGGGCTGTTCAGCCCCCGGTACATCGGGGAGCCGTGGACCTGGCCCAAGTTCGTCGACTTCCTCAACCACATGTGGATCCCGCTGCTCGCCATAGGCACGGGCAGCATCGCGGCCGTCATGCGCCAGATGCGCGCCAACCTGCTCGACGTGCTCAACGCCGACTACGTGCGCACCGCCCGCGCCAAGGGGATCGCCGAGCGCAAGGTCATCAACCGCCACGCCGTGCGCAACGCCCTCAACCCGCTCATCTCGATGGCCGGCATCAGCCTGCCCGAGCTGATCAACGGCACGATCATCGCCAGCATCGTCCTCAACCTGCCGACCATCGGCCCTTTGCTCTACGACTCGCTGATCAACAAGGACCAGTACGTCGCGATGTCGCTGCTGTTGCTCGCCAGCCTCCTGCTGATCGTCGGCAACCTGCTCGCCGACCTGGCCCTCGCGTGGGTCGACCCGCGCATCCGCTATGACTGAGCGCAGCGACCGTCGCGCCAGCGGGGCCGGCGCCATCGAGCCACGACCGGATCCGCTCGGCCCAGCCCCCGTCAGCGGCGGACCGGCAGTGCAGGGGGCCACCCCGACCCGCGTCCGCGAGAGCCGCACGCCCCTCGAGCTAGCCTGGCGGCGGTTCAAGCGCTCCAGGGTCGGCATCTTCGGCGGCGTGGTGCTCATCGTCCTCTATCTGATCGCCCTGTTCTCCCAGTTCCTCGCGCCGTACTCGATCACCCGCCAGTACCCGGCGGTCTACCAGCCGCCCCAGCGCCTGCACTTCGTCCACGAGGGACGCCTCAGCTGGCCGTTCGCCTACGCGATGACGCAGGAGCGCGACCCCGTGACCTTCAGGAGGATCTTCGTCGAGGACGAGACGCAGCGGCTGCCGCTGCGCCTGTTCGTGCACGGCGACGACTACCGCTTCCTCGGCCTTGTCAGGACCGACCTCCACCTCTTCGGCGTCGAGGGCGGCACGTTCTTCCCGCTCGGCACCGACCGCTTCGGCCGCGACCTGCTGTCCCGCACGCTGGTCGGCTCGCAGGTCTCCCTGACGGTCGGCATCATCGGCATCGTGATCTCGTTCGCCATCGGCATCCTGATCGGCGGCATCAGCGGCTTCTACGGCGGCTGGATCGATCAGCTCCTGCAGCGCTTCATCGAGGTGCTGCTCAGCTTCCCCCGCCTGCCCATACTCCTCGCGCTGGCCACGGTGATCCCCGCGGGCTGGCCCTCCACCTGGGTCTACGCCGGCATCGTCGCGGTGCTGGCCGTCATCGGCTGGGCCGGCCTGGCGCGCGTGGTGCGCGGACAGGTGCTGGCGGTGCGGGAGGTCGAGTTCGTCATGGCCGCCCGCGCGCTCGGCGCCCGCGACCTCGGCATCATCGTCAAGCACGTCGTGCCGAACCTCACGTCCTACCTGGTGATCGCGGCCACCTTGGCGCTGCCCGGTTACATCCTGGGGGAGAGCACCCTCAGCTTCCTCGGGCTCGGCATCAAGGAGCCGATGACCTCGTGGGGGCTGCTGCTCAAGGACTCGCAGAACTTCGAGGCGCTGCGCCTCTACCCCTGGCTCCTCACGCCCGGGATACTGATCGTCGTCTCGGTCCTGGCGTTCAACTTCGTCGGCGACGCCCTGCGCGACGCGGCCGACGTGCGCACCCGCTGAGAGACCGGCGCGGTGCGCTTCACGGAAGGTCGCCGCCGCCGGCGACATATCCTGTGGCGGTCATGACCTCGGCCCGCAAGCAGTTCGTCATCCGCTCCCACGACCCGCTCAACGGCGGGCCCGACCTCACCGTGCTCGGCCGGGACTTCATCACGCCGAACGAGCTCTTCTTCGTGAGGAACCACGGCGCGGTCCCCGAGGTCGACGCTGACGGCTACCAGCTCAACGTCGGCGGCCTGGTCGGCTGTCCGGTGGCCTTCTCGCTGGCCGAGCTAGCCGAGCGCTTCGAGCGCGTCGAGGTCCTCTCCACCCTGGCTTGCGCCGGGCAGCGCCGCCAGGAGATGGCCGTGCACAAGCCGATACCGGGCGAGTTGCCGTGGGGCGCCGAGGCGGTGAGCACGGCCGTGTGGAGCGGCTGGCGCCTGCGAGACGTGCTGGCCGCGTGCGGCCCCGCGAACGAGGCTCGTCATGTGGGCTTCCAGGGGCTCGACGACGTCGAACGCCGCGGGGTGCGCTTCAAGTACGGGGCTTCGATCCCGCTGGAGAAGGCGCTGAGCGAAGAGGTGATCCTCGCCGACCGGATGAACGGTCAGCCGCTGCCCGCCGAGCACGGCTACCCGCTGCGGGTGATCGTGCCCGGCTACATCGGGGCGCGCCAGGTGAAGTGGCTGGCCTCCATAGAGCTGCGCTCGACCTCATCGGAGAACTACTTCCAGCGCATCGCGTACCGTCGCTACCCTGGCGACATGGAAGCCGACACGCTCGACCCCGCGCGCGGCACCGAACTGACCGACCTGGAGGTCAACTGCGCGATCACCGAGCCGCTCGGCGGCGAGCGGGTGACAGGCGACACCGTGACCGTGCGGGGCATCGCGTACACCGGCGGCGACGCCGAGGTCGCCTGCGTCGAGCTCTCGGTCGACGGGGGCGCAACCTGGCAGCGGGCCGAGGTGGAG
>CAZQVC010000060.1:0-3500 GCA_964596625.1 uncultured bacterium
CCGATGCAGGCGCCGATGGGGTCGACGTTGGGGTTGTTCGAGGCGACCGCGACCTTCGAGCGCTGGCCGGCCTCGCGGGCGATGGCCTTGATCTCGACGGTGCCGTCGGCGACCTCGGGGATCTCCTGACGCATGAGGTACTCGAGCAGCTCGGGAGCGGCGCGCGAGACGAGGATCGAGGGGCCGCGCGGGCTGAGCTCGACCTTCTGGAGGTAGACCTTCACGCGCATGCCGACCATGTAGCGCTCGCCGTGGATCTGCTCCTTCGGCGGCATGATCGCTTCGCCGCGGCCGAGGTCGACGAACACGTTGCGCTTGTTGTCGGTGCGGGAGACGACGCCGGTCATGATGTCGCCGGCGCGGTCCTTGTACTCCTCGAAGACGATCTCGCGCTCGGCCTCACGGATCTTCTGCGTGATGACCTGCTTGGTCGTCTGGACGGCGATGCGCGTGAAGCGCTCGGGGTCGACGGGGAACTCCATCTCCATGCCGACCTCGACCTCGTCGTCGAGGTCGATGGCCTCCTCGAGCGAGATCTCCTTGTCCTCGTCCTCGACGGTCTCGACGACCCGGCGGATGACGACGATCTCCATCTCGCCCATCTCGGGGTCGAGGGAGACCTCGATCTGCTTGCCCGGCATGATGTTGCGTTCGAACGCCTGCGCCAACGCCTCTTCCAGGCTGCGCAGGAGCTGCTCCTTGTCGAGGTTGCGCTCGGCTGCGAGCAGGTTCAGCGAATCTACGAAGTCTTTGTTCACTTACTTCTCCTTACCTATTCGGTTGTTGCCCCGCCTCGCTAGGTTGTCCGGCAACGTGCCGGTTCGGCGCGCCGCCGCAGCTGGTACTGGTGTGGACCCGGCCCTCAGCGGGGCGTGTCCGGCCACTCGGCCAGACGGGCCTGGTCCACTTCTGCCAAGCGGAAGGTCCGCTGCTCACCGTCGACGAGGAACGTGACGGCGCCGTCCGCGGAGCTCACCACCCGGCCTTTGAGGGCCTCGCCACCCACCCTGAACTTCACCAGCAGGTCGTGGAAGCGCTCGAAGTGGCGCTGGGTGAAGAGCGGACGTTGGGCCCCCGGCGACTCGACGTCGAGCCGGTAGGGGGTGTCGAACGGGTCGAGCCTGTCGAGCTCGAGTCCGAACACCTCGGACGCACGAGTCACGTCGTCGACGGTGACGACCTGCTCGTCCAGTCGGTCGATGCGAAGGAGCACCTGCCGCGAGCGCCCCGAGGCGCTGACGGTTACCTCCAGCACCTCGTAGCCGAGGGGCTCTAGCACCTCGACCGCTGCCTGCGTCAGATCCATCGCTTCCTCCACGTCCCGCAACTAAAACGGGTGGGTTGACCAGCTCCCACCCGACAGCGTCACGGAACGTTGTCCATCCACGATTCTAGCTTGCCAACGGCCTCAACTGCAAACGCGGGAGCACGTGGACGCCGCGCTTGCGACGCGGCCCCAGGGCTCGTCGGCTCACGGTGGTCGCGTGCCCCCCGTACGACCCCGATCCGTCTCGGCGACCGGCAGCCCGCTCGGCACGGCGGCGGGGACGGTGTGCGAGAGGTCGAGGGCGGAGACGTCGGTCAGGGCCGACATGAACGCGACGAGATCGGCGACGACGGTCTCGTCGAACTCGACCCCCTCGAGCAGCGGGTCGCGCGTCGCGATGACGGCGTCGGCGTTGTCGAGGAGGGTGGCGGCGTGCTCGTCATCCAGATCGGAGCCGAAGGCCCTCAGCGCCTCGGCCGAGCGCGAGTAGTGCGCGATGAAGTCGTCGAGCTCGGTGAACTGTCCCGCGTGGCCGTAGGGGCCGGTGAGCTCGACGTTCCTCAGGCCGGGCGTGCGGAAGGCGTAGCGGTCGTCAGGTGCGCCGGTGACGCGGTAGCGCCCGTAGTCGTCCGTGCCGGTCTCGCCGTCCCCCAGCCCGGAGCCGAACTGCGCGAGCGCCACGTTGTGGAACTCGCCGTCCGAGAGGGCCGGTCCGGAGTGGCACTCCGAGCAGGCGAGGTCGAGGAAGCGGGCCGCGCCTCTCAGCTGCGAGGGGTTCATGGCCGCGAGGTCGCCGGCCAGGAACCGGTCCCACGGCGTGTCAACCAGCGTGAACTCGGCGACGATGAACCCGGCGATCGCGTTGCTGGCGTGGGCGAAGGTCATCTCCTCGAACGGCGTGCCGGGATAGGCGGCCTCGAACATCGCCCGGTACTCGGCGATGCCGCCGAGGCGCGTCATCAGCGCGCCCCAGATCTGCTCGGGCCGGTCGGCGGGCAAGGCCGAGAGCTCGTTGCCGCCGTAGCCGCGCATCTCGTCGCGCTCCAGCACGGGGAACAGCGGGAGCGCCGACAGCGCCCCGAACTCGAAGGCCGCTCTCATCTCCTCGCCCAGCCGTTCGCCGGCCGGCGTGAGGTAGTCGCCGTCCACGCGGGCGACGCGTCCGTCGAGGAACAGCGCCTCGAGGCCGTGGAGGTTGTAGAGCGGCGGGCTGTTGCGGCCGATGGTCAAGCCGCGGCCCGGGCCGGTGCCGGCTTCCCGTTGCGGCCCGAGCCCGACGCCTCCGGTTCCCACGCTCAGGCGCCTGCCGTCCCCGGTGCCAAGGCTCGGATGATGGCAGGTCATGCAGGAGATGTCGCGGTTGCCGCTCAGCACCTTGTCGAACGCCAGGCTCCGCCCCAGCGCGACCAGCGCCGGCCGCACCGGCGGCACCGGCGGCAACGGCGCGAAGCCGCGCGCCAGGGCCATGGCGCGTAGTCCGGCCGGGTCGAGGGCAGCGGTGCGGCCGAGCGTGGCCGGGGCCGTGGCGAGGTCATCGGCCTCGGTCGCTCCGGCGCCAGTATCAAGCGGCGGCGCACCGAGTGACCAGGCGACGGCCAGCGCCAGCGAAAGCAGCGCCGAGCCGAGGCGGACGCGAGCGCCGCGGCGGGTACGGTTCGTCTCCTGTCGCCGGTCCACGCTGCGATTCTGCGTTCGCGGCTGCCCTGCCCGCATCGGGGAGGTTGCCCAACTCGCCCGGTGCGGTTGCCTACTTCGGACTCGCGCGGACTCCTCGGGCCGTGCGCTACCGTGGCGGCATGACAGACGACGACGGTGGCCAGCGTGAGACTCGGGGGACGACCGCAGAGCCGAGGCTCGAGCCGGGAGCCCGCGAGGTCGTAAGGGCCAGCCCCGAGCTCGCCGACATCGCCGTGAGCCTGCTGGGCGCGATGTTCCCGCGCGCCGAGCTCTACCGGGCCGAGGGAGGCCTGAGCCGGCTTCTGCTCGCGCCGCCGCCGCCCCGTGGCGAGCTCGAGCGGCTGCGCGGCATGCTGTTCGACCTGGTCGACAGGCCGGAGTGGCGGGCGAAGCACGCGGTGGCCCGCGAGGTCACCGACGCCGACGGCCTGCGCCTCGAGCTGCTCACCCCGATCGCGCCTTCCGACTACCGCGGCGGCCCCGCGCTCGTCGGACCGTTCGCCGACCAGCAGTCGGCCGACGAGTGGGGCGAAGACCACGCTCGCTCCGACGTCTC
>CAZQVC010000060.1:3600-6319 GCA_964596625.1 uncultured bacterium
AGCCTGGCGCCGTGCGCCGCTGCCACGGCGTGCACCACCCGGAGCCCGAGACCGGTGCGCGGCGAGGCGGGGATGCCGGGTCCGCTGTCGACGACCTGCAGGAACGCCCCGTGCTCGTCGCTGCCGGCGCGGATCGTGACGCCGCCCTTGGTGGTGGCGCGGATCGCGTTGCTGACCAGGTTGTCGAGGGCCTGCGAGAGCAGCCGCTCGTCGCCGCGGATGAGCGCGTCGTCGGTGTCAAGTTGGAGCTCGATGCCCTTCTCGAGGGCCAGCGGCTGGAACCTGTCGTAGGAGTCGGAGGCCAGATCGGCGAGGTCTACGGTGTCGAAGTGCACGTCGTCGGCCTCGGCGCGCGAGAGCGCCAGCAGGTTCTGGGCCATCGCCTCGAGCCGGGCGGCCTCGCGGCGCAGCCTCTCCAACGTGTCGTGGCTCAACTCCCCGCCCCGCGAGCGTGCCGCGTCGAGGCTGGCGCGCAGCGCCGAGAGCGGCGTGCGCAGCTCGTGGGCTGCGTAGGCCAGGAAGTCGTGCTCGCGCTGACGCTGCTCCCGCAGGCGCGCCGCGAGGTCGCGGAAGGCCCTGGCCAGCAGCGCCGGCTCGTCGCGTCCGCTGATCGTGGGCACCTCGCCACCGGCCGTCAGGTCGCTGACCGCGGCCGTGAGGGTGCGCAGCGGGCGCAGGGCCACGCCGGCGCCGAGCCAGGCCAGCGCCCCAGCCAAGGCTGCCAGGACGAGGGTGAGCGGCACCGCCAACCAGGCGAAGGGGGAGAGCGTCTCGCGCATGCCGGTGAGGGGCTGCCCCACCTGCACGGTCACGCCGTCCGCCTCGTCGAACAGCGTGACGACGCGCCAACCCGACACGGTCCGCGTGCCCCTGCCCTCGATCAGCCCGGTCGGGTCGAGGGGCCGCGGGCCGTCGACCACGCCGCCCTCCCAGAGCAGTTGGCCGTCGAGGAACACCTGCGCCGAACGCACGCCGGCCTCGCTGGTCAGGTAGCTCTCCACCACCGACGGCACGCGGATGGTCGTCTCGTTGCGCAGCAGGACGGCCTCGTGGATCACCTCGGCGAGGATCGCGCTCTCCCTGTCGAACGACAGGTTGGCGTTGCTGACGACGACCCCGTAGGTGATGGCAAGGCCCAGCCCGACGCCGCCGAGGGTGAGCAGCCCGGCCGTCAACGCGAGCCACAGACGCAGCGTCACGGCTCGTCCGGCTCCTCGCCGGCAGACCGCTCCTCGGAGCCTTCAGCCTCGCCGGGGAAGCGGTAGCCGAGCCCCCGCTCGGTCTGCACGACGTCGTCGCCGAGCTTCCGCCGCAGGTTCTTGACGTAGACGTCGACCAGGTTCGACGGCGTCTCGAAGCCGGCGCCCCAGATGCGGTCGAGGATCTCCTCGCGCCGGAACACGCGCTGCGGGTTCGACATGAACAGCTCCAGCACGTCGTACTCCTTGGCCGTGAGGCGCACCGGCCTGCCGCCGCGCTCGACGTGCCTGGCCTTGGGGTCGAAGCGCACGTCACGCCAGCGCACAGCGGGCGCGCGGAGCTCGCCGCGCCGGCCGAGCGCGTTGACGCGCGCCACCAGCTCGGGCACCGCGAACGGCTTGGTGAGGTAGTCGTCCCCGTCGAGGAGGCCCTGCAGCCGGTCGGCGAGGCCGTCCCTGGCGGTGAGGAAGAGGATCGGCTGGCGGAAGTCGGCGTCGCGGATGCCCCTGGCCCAGTCGAAGCCGGCGTCGGGACCCTCCGGGAGCATGACGTCGAGGACGATCACGTCGACCGGACCGCTCCACAGCGCCTCCCACGCCGCCTCGGCCGAGCCGGCGTGGCGCACCGAGAAGCCCACCTCGCCCAACGCCTCGAGCAGCGAGTCGGCGATGGCCGGGTCGTCCTCCACGATCAGCAGCTGCAAGGGTGGATCGTCCTCTCCTGCGACTCCTGCGGCGCTCGACCTGTCGGGTCTTGAGCGCGCCACCGCGCCGCGGGACAGCGCGCCAGCTGGCCAGTGTCGACGTCGCGGATGAAGCCCAGATGAAGCGTCCAGGACGGCGTTCTTCGCAGTTTGCGCTTCATTTTCGGTTCACCCGCCGCCACCATCATTCCTCAACCGGGAGCACCGCGCTGTCTGTTCCCCGTCCCAGGAGGGCTTTACGGCCCGCGGTGGCTCCCGGCACTCGAAGGAGGTCGACATGCAAGCGACAGCGACGGTAACTCGTCCTTCACTGGCCCAGCGGCTGCGCTGGAACGAACTCGTGCTCCCTTGGCTCATCCGCCTCGCCTTCCTCGGCGTTGGCGTCCTCGTGGGTCTCTACATGTTGGCGCCGCGCCAGGTGCAGGCCAGCGACAACTACCTCCCGCCGGCCTACGTCGCGCTGCCCAACGGCGTGGTCACGATCACGAACGCCGACGGCCTCAACGCGACCCTGCCGGTGAAGATCGCCGACACGGTCGCCGCCAGGGGGGTCGGCTTCACCGGTCTCGGCGTCGACGCGCTCGACAACGAGCTGCTGCTCTACACCCTCACCCGCGAGAGCACGGCCCGCGTGACGTACGCCATGAACGACATCCGCGCGCCGCTCCAGGTGGCGGCCATGAACGCCGAGGGCGAGCTCGTCGCCGTGCACGACGTCGGCGTCGGCACCTCGCGCGTGGCCGTCCCGGAACCGCACCGCTGGCTGCTCTTGGCCCGCTCCGGCACCTTCGCGGCCCTGGGCATCGAAGAGGGCGC
>CAZQVC010000060.1:6419-10661 GCA_964596625.1 uncultured bacterium
ACTCTCCGCAAACCGCGATGTAGCTACATCACGGTTTGCGGAGAGCTCTGTAAAGAGGGTCCGACCCCTGCCCGCTCTGCACTACTCCCTGGCCCTGCCGCGAACACGCGGCCCGGCCACGAGGCGGCTTTCGTTGACACCCCCTCGTCCACCGCATTAGACTCCCCTCCATGAGAAGCCCGGCGGCTTCCAGCTCGTTTACCTGCTAGCGCGGGCCCGACAGGTCCTGCGCGCTCACGCCACTGCCCGACCAGGGTAGTGGTGTTTTCGTTGGAAGACCCGGAGGAGAAGTGGACTCTCGAGAACAAGACACGACCGAGAACGGCGGCATCGCGGCCGCGCTGGCGGCGGTGGCAGCGGCCAGCGAGCTCGACGCGCTCAACGAGGTGCGGGTGCGCTACCTCGGCAAGAAGGGGGTCCTGACGGCGCGCCTCAAGGCGCTCGGCGCGTTGCCGCCGGAGGACCGCAAGGCCGCTGGCCAGGCGATCAACGCCGACAAGCAGGCCCTGGAGGCGGCGCTCGCGGCGCGCCGCGAGGAGCTCGAGCAACAGGCCGTGGCCGACAAGCTGGCTCGCGAAGGCGTCGACGTCACGCTGCCCGGCACCAGGCCGGCCGGCGGGGGCCTGCACCTGCTGACGCTCGTCACCAACCGCCTGCTCGACGTGTTCACGCGACTGGGGTACGAGGTCGTCACCGGACCCGAGCTGGAGACCGACTACTACAACTTCGGGGCGCTCAACTTCCCGCCTGAGCACCCGGCGCGCGACACCCAGGACACCTTCTGGACCACCGACGGCAGGCCGCTGCGCACCCATACCAGCCCGATGCAGGTGCGCTACATGGAGACGCACCAGCCGCCGTTCAAGGTCGTCGTGCCCGGCAAGGTGTTCCGCAACGAGGCCGTCGACACCACGCACGAGGCGCAGTTCAACCAACTCGAGGCCCTGGTCGTCGGCGAGCGCGTCACGATGGCCGACCTGCGCGGCGCCATCGACGAGATGGCGACGGCGCTGGTCGGCACCGGCACCCGCACCAGGCTCCAGCCTTCGTACTTCCCGTTCGTCGAGCCCGGCGCGGAGTTCGCCATCTGGTGGACCAACCCGCGCAGCGGCAAGGAGGAGTGGCTCGAGCTCGGCGGTTGCGGGATGGTTCACCCGCGCGTCTTCGAGGCGGTGGGTTACGAGGGCGTCACGGGCTTCGCCTTCGGTTTCGGCATCGAGCGCCTGGCGATGGTGCCGTACGGCGTGCCCGACATCCGCTACTTCCACCAGGGCGACATGCGCGTACTGCGGCAGTTCAGGGGGCGCCTGTGAGGGTGCCGCTCGGTTGGCTGCAGGAGTTCTTCGACGAGCCGCTGCCGGAGCTGGGCGAGGTCACCGACCTGCTCGACGGCCTCGGGCTCTCGGTCGAGACGGTCCATCACCTCCCCGGCGCCCCCGAAGGGGTGATCGTCGGCCGCGTCGAGGAGGTGCAGCCGATCGACGGCTCCGACCACCTGAGGCGCGTGCTGGTCGCTCACCCCGGGGCTACCGTGCAGGTGGTGTGTGGGGCGCCCAACGTCGCGCCGGGCATGCTCAGCGCCCTCGCCCTGCCGGGCAGTCAGCTGCCGGGCCTGCCCGTGGCGGTGGAGCCGCGCCAGGTCCACGGCGTGCAGAGCGACGGCGTGCTGGCCAGCCCCAGGGAGCTCGGCGTCTACGATCACGCCGGCGGCATCATCGCGTTCGCCGACGACCTCCAGCCGGGCCAGCCGCTGGCCGACCTGTGGCTCCCGGACGCGGTGATCGAGCTGGAGCTCACCCCGAACCGCGCCGACGCGTTCAGCCTCCTCGGCGTGGCCCGCGACCTCGGGGCCAAGCTGGGCAGACGCGTGAAGCACCCCGCAGCTGGCCTCGACCGGGGCGACGCAGCGACCGACGACGGCCTCACGGTCGACGTCCAGGACGAGCGCGGCTCGCCGCGGTTCACGTTGAGGCGCATCGACGGCGTGCGGATCGCCCCCAGCCCGCTGTGGCTGCAGCGGCGCCTGGCTGCCCTCGGTCTGCGCCCGAGGAACAACGTCGTCGACGTGACCAACCTCGTGACCTTCGAGCTCGGGCAGCCGTCGCACGCCTACGACCTGAGGGCTCTCAACGACGGCGTCATACAGGTCCGCCGCGCGAGGCAGGGCGAGCGCCTCGAGCTGCTCAACGAGGACGAGCTGCAGCTCTCGGCCGAGGACCTGGTGATCGCGACCCCGGCCGACAACGGGCCGGCCGGCAGCAAGGCGATCGGCCTCGCCGGCGTGATGGGCGGCCGCTACGACAGCGTCGTCGCGGACACCAGCACGGTCGCGCTCGAGGTGGCGCTCTTCGACCCGGTCACCGTCAGGCGCACCGCCAAGCGGCACAAGCTCGTCACCGACGCGCGCACCAGGTTCGAGCGCGGCGTCGACCCGAACCTCCAGCCGCTCGCCTCCGCGCGCGCGGCCGCGCTCATCGCCGAGGTCGCGGGCGGGTCCGTGCATCCCGGCATCTCCGAGACCGGGCAGGACCTGACCAGGCCGGCCGTCGCCTACCGCCCGTCGCGGGTGCACTTCCTCATGGACTTCGAGGTCGAGGTCGCCGAGCAGCGGCGCTACCTCGAGCGGCTCGGCTGCGAGGTGGCGGTGAGCGGGGACGACACGCTGTCGGTTACGCCGCCGAGCTGGCGCTACGACCTCGAGATCGAGGAGGACTTCGTCGAGGAGGTCGCGCGCCTGCACGGCTACGAGCACGTCGGCTCGACGGTGCCGCACATGAAGTTCGTGCCGCCGGCCACCGACCCCACGCACCGGCTCCTGCGCCAGCGCCTCGCCGCCCTCGGCCTGCAGGAGGCGATCACCTACATCTTCACCGGCGAGGCCGAACTCGCGCGCGCCAACGCTCCCGCGTCGGTCGTTCAGCTCGCCTCCCCGCAGGGGCAAGACAAGGCCGTGCTGCGCACGTCGCTGCTGCCCGGACTGCTCGCCGCCGCCGAGCTCAACCGCCGCGAGCCCTCGCTCGCGCTCTTCGAGGTAGGGCGGGTGTTCCTCGCGGAGGAGCACGAGCGCCTGGCGCTGCTCACCCGCGGGCCGAGCGAGCTCGGGGTCTGGCGGCCCGACGTGCCGGGCGACTTCTTCCAGTTCAAGGGGCTGCTCGAGAGCCTGGCCGGGCTCATGGGCGTAGAGCTCGAGCTGCGGCCCACCGCGACCGAGCAGCTCCACCCGGGCGTCTCGGCCGAGGTCGTCTGGGACGGTGAGGTCGTCGGGTTAGCCGGCCGGCTGCACCCGGCGATAGAGGCGCGCTACGAGCTGCCCGAGACCTACGTCGCCGAGCTGGCCTTGCCGCTGGCCGAGCACAGCATCAAGTTCACTGACTTCAGCCGGCAGCCGTACGCCGAGCGCGACCTCGCGGTGATCGCTCCACTCGAGGTCAGCTACGCCGAGCTGCGGGCGCTCTGCGCGGCCGCCGCCGGCGAGCACCTCGAGTCGATCGAGCCGTTCGACGTGTACCTCGGCAGCCAGGTTGGCGAGGGGCAGCGCAGCGTCGCCGTGCGGCTGCACTTCCGCGCCGAGGACCGCGCCCTCACCGACGAAGAGGTCGACGACGCTATGGCGAATGTCATTAAGGCCGTCAGGGACGCGGGCTACGATATCCGGGCGTGACTATCACCTGGCTCGACGTTGCCTTGGTCCTGACGCTCGCCGCCTTCGTGGCCGCCGGAGCCCACAAGAAGTTGATCGGGCTCTTCGTCGGCGTCGGCGCGGTGCTGCTGCTGAGGCCGCTGATGAGCCTGGCGAGCAGCAACGTGGGGCTGGCCATCGCCGTCGGCCTGCTTCTCGGCCTGGTCCTTGGCATCGTCGGTCGCCGACTCGGCATCGGTCAGGACAACCACTGGGGCCTGAAGGTGCTCGGCGGTGTAGGAGGCCTGCTGCTCGGCGTCGCCATGGTGGGCGCGCTCATCACGTCCTTGCCCATCCAGCGCAACCCGGCCAACGCACGCGAGATCTTCTACCCGCCGCGCAACGCGCCGGGAGCGCTCGCCGCGACGCTCCAGCAATCGCGCCTGATGGCCGAGGGTCGAGCGATCCTGCTCTACCCGCTGCTGCCGACCGATGAGCTCACCGCCAACCAGCGCCGTCTCTACTCGGGGCTCCACGACTGGCTGGTGGTAGGCGAACCTTGGCTCAACCCCGTCGATTGACGGATCCGTCAGCCGGAACTCAGGATCGGTGCGGTAGAGTCG
>CAZQVC010000060.1:10761-13050 GCA_964596625.1 uncultured bacterium
GAGGTGGTACGGAGAACAGCGGGACCACGAGGAAGCGCAAGCCCAGCATCGCCGGTGTTCCTAGCAGTGCCGTTCACGGCACGAAACACCGAGAAGCACGCGAAGCTGGTGACGAGGTGGAGGGCCTCCAGGCCTCAGGATGTAAGCGAGGCGCTGGAGGATAGGTTCCTGAAGTGCGCTGGCCAACAACGGCCGGCGGGAACCGAAAGCGCGAGCGAGTTCATGAAGGTTCGCAGGTCGTCAACGACCCAGCGACCGGCCCGGGCAACGTCCAAGCGACGTTCAAGGACGAACTCGAAAGTCTGCGGGCCCCTCCTGAGCAACACCCCCTCACTCGTGAGCACGTCCGGGGTAACAGCAGTGAACGCCGGCTCTCCGACCGGCAGCAGCCATCGAAACCTCAATCGAGACCGGACCTGGCCTGCGCCTCGAGCGCAGGGCGGCGTTCGGCGGACGGCGCCGTGAACGGCGGTCGTCACCCCAGGAAACCGAAGCAGGAGGGGCTCTCCCCATGTGTGGAATCGTCGGATACGTAGGACCAAGGCAGGCCGCGGACGTGATCCTCGACGGCCTGACCAGACTCGAATACCGCGGCTACGACTCGGCCGGTCTGGCCGTGGTCGAGCCCGGCAACGGCAAGCAGCTGCAGGCCGTCAAGCGCGCCGGCAAGCTGCAGAGCCTCAAGGACGCGGTGGCGAGCGGGATGCCGGTGGGCGGGCTCGGCTTGGGCCACACCCGCTGGGCTACCCACGGCCGGCCCAACGACGTCAACGCGCACCCGCACCTCTCCGAGGACGGGCGCCTCGCCGTCATCCACAACGGCATCATCGAGAACTACGTGCCGCTGCGCGAGCGCCTGATCGCCGCCGGCCATCAGTTCCTCTCCGAGACCGACACGGAGGTGCTGGTGCACCTCATCGAGGAGACCTACGAGGCCGGCACCGGCGACCTCGCCGAGGCCGTGAGGGCCGCGCTCCGCCAGGTCGAGGGCGCCTTCGCCCTGGTCGTCACGCACGTCGACCACGACGTCCTGGTGGCGGCCCGCAACACCAGCCCGCTGGTCGTGGGGCTCGGCGAGGGTGAGAACTACCTCGCCAGCGACGTGCCGGCGCTGCTGCCGTACACCCGCGACGTGATCTACCTGCTCGACGGCGACGTCGCCGAGCTGCGCGCCGACTCGATCACGCTCACCGACCTGGCCGGGCGGCCGGTGGAGCGCAGCGCCACCGTCGTCGAGTGGGACGCCGAGGCCGCCGAGAAGGGCGGCTTCGAGCACTACATGCTCAAGGAGATCTACGAGCAGCCGACCGTCCTGCAGAACACGCTGTTCGGGCGCTTCGCGGCCAACGGCACGGACGTCGAGCTGGGCCTCGAGCTCGACCCATTGAGCATCGACAAGGTCGTGGTCATCGCCGCCGGCACCGCGTCCTACGCCGGCATGGTGGGCGAGTTCCTCATCGAGCGCCTGGCGCGTCTGCCGGCCAGCACGGAGGTGGCCAGCGAGTTCCGCTACAGCGAGCCGGTGGTCGACGAGCGCACGCTGTGCGTGGCCGTCTCGCAATCGGGTGAGACCATCGACACGCTGGAGGCGCTGCGGGAGGCGAAGCGGCGCGGCGCGAAGACGCTGGCCGTGCTCAACGTCAAGGGCTCGTCGCTCAGCCGCGAGGTCGACGACGTGCTGTACATCCACGCCGGTCCCGAGATCGGCGTCGCCAGCACCAAGGCCTACACGGCGATGGTCGCGGCGTTCTCCCTGCTCGCGCTGTGGCTCGGACGGGCGCGCGGCGTGATCGCCGACGAGCAGGCAGCTGAGCTGGTGGTGGGCTTGAGGGAGCTGCCCAAGCTCGCCGAGCGGGCCCTCGAAGACCGGCCGGCGATCGCCTCCGTGGCCGAGGTCATCAAGGACGCCCGCAGCGCGCTGTTCCTCGGCCGCGGCGTCAACGTGCCGACGGCTCTCGAAGGGGCGCTCAAGCTCAAGGAGATCAGCTACATCCACGCCGAGGCGTACCCGACGGGGGAGATGAAGCACGGCCCCATCGCGCTCATCGACGAGCACCTGCCGGTGGTCGCGCTCGCCACGGCCTCCTCGCTGTACGACAAGACGGTCTCCAACCTCCAGGAGGTAAGGGCCCGCGACGGGCTGCTGATCGCCGTGGCCAGCGAAGGCGACGGCCAGATCGCGCATCACGCCCAGCACGTGCTGCACGTGCCGCTGGTCAACGAGCTGCTCTCGCCGATCGTCAACGTCATCCCGCTGCAGCTGCTGGCCTACGAGGTCGCCAACCGCCT
>CAZQVC010000061.1:0-1807 GCA_964596625.1 uncultured bacterium
GTGACGATGCCCACCAGCACGCCGTCGGTATCGGTCACGGGCAGCGCCGAGCGGTCGTGCTTGACGAACTCGCCGACGGCGACCTCCTGGTCCTCCGAGGCGACCAGCGAGACGAAGCGCTCGTCCATCAGCTCCTCGATGCGGGTCTCCGGGTCGACCAGCAGGAGCTCGCGCATGCGCAGGTCATCGATCAGCACGCCGTTCTCCCCCACCACGTAGACCACGTTCAAGGTCTCGGAGTCGCTGCCGTACACCCGCACGTGCTCGAGCGCCTGCGTGATCGTCCAGTGCGGCTTCACCGCCACGTAGTCCGGCGTCATCAGGCGGCCTATCGACTCTTCCGGGTAGCCGAGCAGCTCCGTTGCGACGTGTCGCTCGTCGTCGTCGAGCAGGTTGAGCAGGCGCCTGGTCACGGAGCCGGGCAGCTCCTCGAGCAGCGCGGTGCGGTCGTCGGGCGCCATCTCGTTGAGGATCCCTGCGACCTCGCGCTCGCCTAGGCTCCTTAGCAGCACCTCCTGGTCGTCGAGGTCGAGGTACTCGAACGCGGCGCGGGCCAGGACCCTCGGCAGGAGGCGGAAGGCTACCGCCTCCTTCTCGTGCGACATGTGCCTGAACACCTCGGCGACGTCCGGGGCCGGCAGATCCTCCAGCCGGCGCCGCACCTCAGCTGGGCGTCTCTCGGCGACCAGCCTCTCCACCTCGGCCGCTAGCGCCTGGTTGCGGCTGGTCTCGTCGCTGGTCACGTCGCGGAGCATGTCAGAGCGGTATGGTACTTCAGCCGCCTGCGCGCCGGGCATCGAAGCCGCCTGGTGGACGCTATGAAACAATCCATTGACGCCCCTCATGAGCGGCTCATACGCTCTCTTGCTAGGAGGACATTGTGAAGCGTCTCGCCTGGATCATCCTCGGCCTCGCGGCCCTCGCGTTGAGTGCGTGCGCGCCCCCCTCGACGGTCAGGACCGACGTCGTACCTACGCTGATATCCGTCACGGTGCCGCAGGCCGCCGGAGGGTCCGTCGTGCTGCAAGGGCGTTACTTCGGCGACGGCTTCGGTGGCGCCGCCGACGACTCGTACGTGCTGGTCGGCGCCGACATGAACGGCAACAACGGCGTACAGGCCCAGGTCGACTCCTGGTCCGCCACCCGCATCGAGATCACCGTGCCGGAGCGCGCCGGCTCGGGCTTCGTCTTCGTGGTCGTCAACGGCCAGCGCAGCAACGGGCTGCCAGCCAACCTGCCGTAGCCTCACAGCTCAACTGCCTTGGCCAACGCGAAGGCAGAACCCCAGTAACCATGAGGGCCCGCCATCCGGGCCCTCTCCCTTTGAGTTCGGGGCTACACTCTGCCCCTATGAGGCGAACAAAGATCCAGTCGGTGAAAGGGACCAACGACGTCCTGCCGGAGCAGCAGGCGTTGCGCCGCGGCATCGTGGACGCCGCGGCCGAGGTCCTCGGCAACGCCGGCGCAGGGCAGATCAGCACGCCCATCTTCGAGTACGCGGAGCTGTTCGAGAGGAGCGTCGGCGAGTCGGCCGACCTGGTGGTGCAGAAGGAGATGTACACCTTCGAGGACCGCGGCGGGCGGCTGCTGTCGCTGCGCCCCGAGTTCACCGCCGGGATCATGCGGGCGTTCATCGAGCACGGGATGCACACGCGGCCGGCGCCGGTGAAGCTCTGGAGCTGGGGCCCGGCCTTCCGCGCCGAGAACGTGCAGCGCGGTCGCTACCGCCAGTTCCACCAGATCGACTACGAGATGGTCGGCAACGACAGCCCGCTGGCCGACGCCGAGACGGTGCAGCTGATGTACC
>CAZQVC010000061.1:1907-6322 GCA_964596625.1 uncultured bacterium
AGGGCGCACTTCGACACGGTCTGCAGCCTGCTCGAGGAGTGGGGCGTGCCGTTCGAGCTCGACCGCGGCATCGTGCGGGGCCTCGACTACTACCGGCGCACGGCCTTCGAGGCGCACTACCCCGGCATCGGCGCGCAGTCGGCCCTCGGCGGCGGCGGCCGCTACGACGGCCTGCTCGCCGAGCTCGGCGGCCCCGACCTGCCGGCCATCGGTTGGGCCTTCGGCCTCGAGCGCATCGCCGACGCCCTGCAGCAGGAGGGCAGGGAGCCCGCCGTGACGCCAGCCGAGGCGCCCTCGCTGTTCGTGGTCCCGCTCGACGAGGACGCCGTGGGCGAGGCCGCCGCTCTGGCCAACCGCCTCAGGGCGCACGGCCGCGTGCAGTTCGCGTACAACAAGCGCGGGCTGAGCAAGGGCCTACGCGACGCCGAGCGGGCGGGCGCGACGTTCGCCGTGCTCCGCGGCGAGAGCGAGCGCCGGGCCGGCGCGTGGCAGCTCAAGGACCTCGCCACCGGGGAGCAGCGCGAGGCCCTCGAGCCCGAGCTGGTGGCCGCGCTCTCCGGACGTCCCACAGCGCTCTGATAAGCTGCTCGCCATGATTCTCGGGCTGGCTCCCCAGCGATGATCCGCACACACGACTGCGGCGAGCTTCGTGCCGCCGACGACGGCAAGGCCGTGGTCCTGCAGGGTTGGGTGAACCGCCGCCGCGACCTCGGCGGCCTGGTGTTCATCGACCTGCGCGACCGCTGGGGCATCACCCAGGTCGTCGTCGAGCCGGAGTCGGCCGACGCGTTCGCGGCCGCCGAGCGCAGCCGCAGCGAGTACGTCCTCACCGTGCGCGGGACCGTGAGGCTGCGCCCGGCCAACCAGCGCGGGCCCTCCCCCACCGGCGAGGTTGAGGTGGTGGCGACGCACATCGAGATCCTCTCGAGCGCCAAGACACCACCCTTCCAGGTCGACGGCAGCGTCGACGCCGCCGACGTCAGCGAGGAGCTGAGGCTCAAGCACCGCTACCTCGACCTCCGCCGTCCCGAGGCCCTGCGGCCGCTGCTGTTGCGCCACCGCGTGACGAAGGCCATCTGGGACTTCCTCGACGAGCGCGGCTTCGTGCAGGTCGAGACCCCGCTGCTCACGCTCTCCACGCCGGAGGGCGCGCGCGACTTCGTGGTGCCGGCGCGCAACCAGCCGGGCTCGTTCTACGCCCTGCCGCAGTCGCCGCAGCTCTTCAAGCAGATGCTGATGATGGGCGGCGTCGAGCGCTACTTCCAGGTGGCCCGCTGCTTCCGCGACGAGGACCTGAGGGCCGACCGGCAGCCGGACTTCACCCAACTCGACCTCGAGATGTCGTTCGTCGACCAGGACGACGTGCTCGCGCTCAACGAGGAGCTCATGCGCCACGCCGTGAGGGAGGCGACCGGCGCGGAGATCGCGGTGCCGTTCGAGCGGCTCTCCTACCGCGACGCGATGGACCGCTTCGGCTCAGACAAGCCCGACCTGCGTTTCGGCCTCGAGCTTATCGACCTGACCACCGCGTTCGACGGCTCCGGCTTCAAGGCCTTCGCCGGCCAGGTCGCAGGCGGCGGCGTGGTGAAGGCGCTGGCGGTGCCGGCTGCCCACTCCGAAGGCCTTAGCCGCAAGGTGCTTGGCGAGCTCGAGGAGCACGCGAAGGCCCACGGAGCCGCCGGACTGGCCTGGCTGAGGCGCGGCGAGGACGGCTTCAGCGGGCCCATCGCGAAGTTCCTCGGCGACGCCGAGCTGGCCGCCATCGAAGCCCACGCACCGGCCGCCGGCGACCTGCTGCTGTTGGCGGCCGGCGACTGGTCGACCACCGCGACCGCCGTTGGCGCCGTCCGGCTGGCGCTCGCCGACAGGCTCGACCTGCGCGCCGAGCCCGGCGAGCTGAGGTTCCTCTGGGTCGTCGACTTCCCGCTGCTCGAGCGGGCCGAGGACGGCAGCTTCACCTACATGCACCACCCGTTCACCAAGCCCCACGACGACGACCTCGGGCTGCTGGAGAGCGACCCCGGTGCTGTGCGCGCGCACGCCTACGACCTCGTGCTCAACGGCAACGAGGTCGGTGGCGGCAGCTTGCGCATCCACCGCCTCGAGGTGCAGGAGCGGATGTTCGCCGCGCTCGGCTTCACGCAGCAGGAGGCGAGGGCGCGCTTCGGGTTCTTCCTCGACGCGCTCTCCTACGGGGCCCCGCCCCACGGCGGCGTCGCCTGGGGCCTCGACCGGCTGGTCATGCTCCTGGCCGGCGTGCCGAGCATCCGCGACACGATCGCGTTCCCCAAGAACCAGCGCGGCGTCGACCCCCTCACCCAGGCTCCGTCGCCGATCGGCGAGGAGCAGCTGCGAGAGCTCGGCCTGAAAGTCGCCCCCGCCACACGCGCTGCGTGGGCCATCGCGGAAGCTGACGGGTCATGATCCCGCTGCTCGTGCTCGACCTCGACGGCACCATCATCGGCCGCGACGGACAGGTCAAGGAGTGCGTCTGGGAGGCTGTCGACAAGGCCAAGGACGCGGGCATGAAGATCGCGGCGTGCACCGGCCGGCCGGCGTTCGGCGTGGCGCAGAAGATCGCCTCGAGGCTCGGACCTGACAACGCCCACATCTTCCAGAGCGGCGCCCAGATCGCCCATCCAGACGGTCGCAACCTGCGGGTGACCGCGCTCAAGGAGGAGGCGGTGAGGCAGCTCGTCAACGCCTCGCGCAAGGTGCGCGCCGTGCTGGAGCTCTACACGCCGAGCAACCTCTTCGTCGAGCGCAAGACGGAGCTGAGCGAGCAGCACGCGAAGCTCATCGGCGTCACGGCGATCGTCAGGGACCTCGAGGAGGTGGCGGCCGAGGAGCCCGTGATCCGCGCGCAGTGGGTGATGAAGCTCGGCCTGGAGGACTCGGTGATCTCCCAGGCGCCGGAGGGCCTGATGGTCGCGACCGCCACCAGCCCCGGCCTGCCGGGTATCGCCTTCGTCAACATCACCCGCGCCGAGACGTCGAAGGCGAGCGCCGTGGCTTACCTCGCCGAGCAGTTACGCGTGCCCCTCAACAACGTCATGGCCGTCGGCGACAGCGACAACGACATCCCGATGCTCGAGATCGTGGGCCACCCGCGCGTGATGGCAAAGAGCTCACCGGCGGTGCAGGAGCGTTTCGACAAGGTGTTGCCGAGCGTCGAGGAGTGCGGCGTGGTCACCGCCATCGACGAGGCGCTCAAGTTGCGGGCGGCCTGAAGCGCGCGATTGTACACTCGTCGCCATGCGACGTACCCCCATCGAGGCCCTTCCCCAGCACGTCGGCGAGAGCGTCACCATCGCCGGTTGGCTCACCAACCTGCGCTCAAGCGGCAAGATCGCGTTCCTGCAACTTCGTGACGGCAGCGGCTTCGTCCAGGGGGTGATGGTCAAGAGCGAGGTGGCCGAGGAGCAGTTCGAGGCGGCCAAGCAGCTGACGCAGGAGTCGAGCCTCGAGGTGACGGGCGTGGTGCGCGCCGACGAGCGCGCGCCCAGCGGCGTCGAGCTCGGCGTCAGCGAGGTGAGGCTCGTCGCTCCCGGCAACGACTACCCGATCACGCCGAAGGAGCACGGCGTCGACTTCCTCTTCGAGCACCGCCATCTCCACCTCAGGCACCGCGGCCCGTGGGCCATCATGCGCATCCGCGACGAGGTCGAGCGCGCCGTCCACGAGTTCTTCGGCGAGCGCGGCTTCGTGCGCTTCGACTCCCCGTTCTTCATGCCGACCGCGGTGGAGGGCACCACCAACCTCTTCGAGATCGACCTGTTCGACGAGGACACCGCCTACCTTTCGCAGTCGGGACAGCTCTACGCCGAGGCGGGGGCGATGGCGCTCGGCAAGGTCTACACCTTCGGACCGACCTTCCGGGCCGAGAAGAGCAAGACCCGCCGGCACCTGCTCGAGTTCTGGATGATCGAACCGGAGGTCGCCTTCCTCGACCACGACGGCAACCTCGACCTGCAGGAGGAGTTCGTCTCCTACCTGGTTGGCCGGGTGATCGAGCGGCGCGCCGCCGAGCTGCAGATGCTCGGCCGCGACGTCACGAAGCTGCAGCCGGCGGCCGAGGGCGGCTACGAGCGCATCACCTACGACGAGGCCCTCGAGTACCTCGCGAGCCGCGGCGAGAAGCTCGAGTGGGGCGACGACTTCGGCGCCCCGCACGAGACGATGCTCGGCGAGCGCAGCGAGAAGCCGGTGTTCGTCGAGCGCTGGCCCGCCAAGGCCAAGTCGTTCTACATGGAGCCGGTCCCGGGCGACCCCACCAGGGTGCTGGCCGCCGACCTCATCCTCCCCGAGGGCTACGGGGAGCTCATCGGCGGCTCGCAGCGCATCCACGACCTCGAGCTGCTCGAGCGGCGGATCGACGAGCACGGCCTGCCGCGCGAGGCGTACGGCTGGTACCT
>CAZQVC010000061.1:6422-12594 GCA_964596625.1 uncultured bacterium
TGGAGCGCTTCCTCTCGTGGCTGACCGGCGCGCACCACCTGCGCGAGGTGATCCCCTTCCCCCGCATGCTCACCCGCATGTACCCGTGATCGGTCGGGTCGCAGTCGGGAGCATTGCCTCGTCGGGCGCCGGGCCGCGCTGAGGGCTTGAGCGGCCTGGCCGCACACCTGCCGGCGCCGAACTGCTCAGAGGTTCGAGGGCACCGCCACGTGTCCCAGCAGCGTCGAGGCCGGGCGGCCGTTCCTGAGGAAGCGCACCGAGTCGGCGCCGTTGGCCTCGGCCGTGCGGGTCAGCGCGCGCAGCAGGGCCAGCTCCTGGACCACTGAGGCTGCGACGTCGTCCTGCGGCCTGAGGTCGATGATGGCCACGGTCTGGCGGTCGAACGTCTCCAGGAACACGTTGGGCGTCGGGAGCCCCTCCGGCCACACGCCCTCTTCCAGCAGCGCGGCCCGCAGCGTCGCGAGCACGGCCTCGAGGCGACGCGGCGCGCTCTCCGGCGCGGCGATGCGCTCCGAGCGCTGCCATTCGAGGCCGTCGAGGTCGACCAGCACCAGCCGCACGTCGACCTCGCTGAGGGACTCCTCGGCGGTGATCAGCTCGACGCTCGGCGGCTCGCCCGGTCGCAGCACCTCCACGCCGAGGTAGAGCGCCAGGGCCGCCACCAGCAGCAGCGCCGCCACCAGCACCTGCGGGGTCAGCAACGCCTTCGCCAGCCTCAGCCGCGCGTCCTTGGTCATCTGGCGCCCAGGACCGCTTCCTCCTCGAGCAGGTCGGCGATGGCCTGCGCCAGGACCTGTGGCAGCTCGTCGCTGGCGAGGTCGCTGGCGGAGAACTCCAGCATCACGCCGCGGCCGGCGGCGCCGCCCAACACCTGCAACGGCGCGCCCGCGACCGTGTTGGCGCGGTACGAGCCGAGCGTGAAGAGGCGCCCGCTGAGGCCGTCGACGATGAGCCGGCCGCGCTCGAGGTCGGGTACGAGGCCGAGCAGCAGCTCGCGCCTCAGCCTGTCGGTGGTGGCAGCCGCGGTCTGCGCCGCGTTGTTGCGGATGGCCATCTCGAGGCTCTCGACGTCGTCGGCGTCAGCCAGGTAGTAGGCGTTGAAGTCGCCGCTCGGCAGCTGGGCGGCGTGCAGCGACACGAACAGGTCGGCGCCGATGCCGGCCGAGGAGCGCCGGTCGACGCCCAGGGCGAAGTCGCTGTCCCTGGTCAGCTCGGCGCCGAGGCCGCGTTGCCGCAACGCCGCTGCCAACCGGTCGGCGAAGGCGAGGGTGAGGGTGCTCTCGCTGCCGAACTCCGGCACCACCAGGCCGACGTCGCTGCCGCCGTGTCCAGGGTCGATGACGACGTCCAGGTCGGTTACCAGGGGGTTCTGTCCGGGCGCGGCGAAGGCGACGACGAGCCTGAAGCCGCGGCCGTCCGGGAGCTGATAGACCTCGTAGTCGACCTCCCCGTCGAGCTGGATGCGGACCTCCGTGCCGCCGCCGCCGGAGAGCGCGCTGGCCAGCACGAATCGCTCGCCCTCGACGGGGTCGAGCCTGAGCTCGACGTCGGTGCGCTCGAAGCGGATCTGCAGCGTGTCGAGCGGCTCGTTGTAGAAGGTGCTGAAGCGCACGGGGGCGCTCACGGCGAGCTCGAGGCGCTCGGGCGAGGTGACGCGCCGCATGGCGGTGAGGCGGGCGCGTGGCTGCACCACCAGCACCGTCCCCTGAGACTGCAGGTAGGTGACGTTGGCGCCGAGCGCCTCGGCCACCGGTTTGACCGGCAGGAACACCTCGCTGCCCGAGATCACGGCGGCCGTGCCGCCGATCGGGCGTCCGTTGAGGCGTATGGCGTCGTCGCGGGCGCCGGCCGCGGCCGCGGAGTCGGCGATCTCCACCTGCAGCAGGCGGCCGCCGGCGTCGAGCACGACCAGCCGCTGCTGCAGGTCGACGGCGAGGCTCGCGCCGAGGCCTGCCGCCAGCGCGGCGGCGGGGGCGTAGCTGGCGCCGCTGACCAGCCCGGTGGTGTTGGCTGCGATGTCGCGGCCGTTGACGACCAGCGAGGGTTGGGCTGTGGCGACGCCGAGAAGCAGGACGACGAGCAGGCCAAGCAGTCGCCTCATCGTTCGCCCGAGCGGGCCAAGGCGCGGTCGATCTCGCGCTTGGCGTCCTTCTTGGCGGCGTCTCGGCGCTTGTCGTGGAGCTTCTTTCCGCGCGCCACCGCGAGGTCGACCTTGACCCAACCGTCCTTGAAGTAGAGCTGCAGCGGGACGATCGTGAGCCCCCTGCGGGTCACGGCGTTCTCCAGCTCGGTTATCTCCTTGCGCTTGAGCAACAGCCGGCGGGGCCGCGTCGGCGTGTGGTTGTTGTAGCTAGCGTCGGCGTACGGCGGGATGTTGAGCCCCTCGAGGAAGACCTCGCCGTCCCTCACCTGGGCGTATGCCTCGGCGATCGAGCCCCCGCCCTGTCGGAGGGACTTGACCTCACTGCCCGTTAGCTCGATGCCCGCGGTGTAGCGGTCGAGAAGCTCGAACTCGAAGCTGGCGCGTCTGTTGCGTAGCATGCCAGGCGCCATGATAGCCATTGGGGTCGGCTGCCGGTTGCGGCGAAATACGTCTCCAGCCCAGCGCCGCGGCGCCGCTGCTGCGCGCTACTCGAGCAACTCGCCGACGTCGCTGGGGTCGACGTCGACGCTGAGCTTCGCCTGGGGTACGCGGTCGGGCAGCGCGTCGAGCAGCGTCTCGAGCCTGGCCTCGTCGCTGACCCTGAGCAGTAGCTGGTAGGCGTAGCGGCCCTTGACCCTGGCTACCGGCGCGCTCTCGGGGCCCAAGAGCTCGCCCTCGGCGGCCCCGGCCAGCCGCAGGGTGTCGGCCACGCTTTGCGCCGCGACCGAGGCGGCACTGCGCTCGCGCGCGGTGAGCTGCACCTTGGCGAGCGTGGAGAACGGCGGGTAGCCGAAGCGCTTGCGGCGCTCCAGCTGACGTCCGAGCAGGACCTCGAGCGCCGGGTCAGGGGGGTCGCTGGCGACGGCCATGAGCGCCTCGTTGTGCGGCGCGTAGGTCTGCACCAGCACCAGCGGACGCGGGCCGCCAGCCAGCTCGGCCGTCTGCAGCAGCATCCGCACCGCCTCCTGCTCCGCCCTGAAGTCGGCCAGCGCCAGGTGCACGTCGAACAGCGTGATGGCCACCAGCGACAGGCGCGGCAGCGGCGGCAGCCTCAACGCCGCGGTAGTGGCTGCGACCACGCCCGGCTCACCGCCTTGGAGCGCCGTGAGGTCGTCGCGGTGATCGCTGTCGTAACGGTAGACCGGCGTCTCCGGCAGGAGCTTGCGCAGCTGGGAGGCGACCCACTGCGTGCCGGCGCCGCGCAGGGCGCCGAGGTCTTCCCCACCGCACTCCCGGCAGAGCCGTGGGATGGGCTCGTCGTGCCCGCACTGGTGGCAGCGGAGCCGGTCCTCGTCGCGGTGGTAGCGCAGGGTGAGGTCGCAGTTCGGGCACGGGGCGAGCCAGCCACAGGTGTAGCAGCCGAAGGCGGCGGAGTAGCCGCGTCGCGCGGCGATGACGATGGCCTGACGGTCGCGCTGCGCGACTTGGCGCAGGGTCAGCTGGAGGTCGGGGTGCAGCGGCCAGTTGGGGCTGCCTCCGAGGTCGGCCACGTGCACCCGCAGGTTCGGCAGCGGCAACGAGAGCCGCTGACCGTCCTCGACCGCGGCGACCAGCTCGGGGCTGGCGACGACGTCGGTCATGGTCAGCTCGGCCCCGACGGCGGCTGCCAGCCGCGCAGCGGCCTTCTGCAGCGCGAGGCGCGCGCCGGAGCGCAGCTTGTAGGCGCCGTTGCTGGCCTCCAGCAGCACGATGCGTCCGAGGTTGGGCAGCGGGGCGAGGAGCGCGATGTAGCTCCCGACCAGCACCGATGCCTCCTCCTCGGGGAGCTGCGAGAAGAGCTCGACCCGCTGCTCCTCGTCCGCTTCGCCGGTCAGCAGGCGGACAGGCAGGCGCGTGGCCAGAAGCGCGGCCGCCTCCGACGCCAGCGAGTTCTCGGGAGCGATGACCAGCGTGCTGCGGCCGCCTGCGAGGTCGCGCTCGAGTAGCGGCACCAGGGCGGACAGCCGCTGCGCTCGCAGGCCGCCCACCACGGCGCCGTTTCCAGCCGGGGCGCTGGCGCCCGAGGGCGGGTCGGGCAGCCGCTCGCTGGCGAGGGGCGGTTGCGGCAACGGCGCCGGCCGGGCCTCCACCTCCTCGTAGGCCGCGTAGCCCTTGGCGATGATCGAGCGGACCGCGCTCTCCGGCACCTCGGCCTCGCGCGCCAGCGCCGCTCCGCTCTCGACCTCCCCCAGCTCGATCAGCCGCTCGAGAGCCAGGCGCTGGTTGATGCTGCGAGCACCTTCGAGCCCGTCGTCCGGCTCCCTCACGGGCCGCACCACCCGCGTGGTGCGGTGCACCACACGCACGCGTTCGTCGAGCAGGCCTTGGCTGCGCAGCAGCTCGAGGCGCTTGGCGTCGAGCGAGGCGGCGTCCGCCCACTCGCCGCTCACGCCGTCGAACAGCCCACCGGCGTCCTTCAGGTCGCTGCTGACGTGCACCTCGTGCGAGAGCTCCGGGCTGAGGCCGGGTACCGCCAGGCTCAGCAGGACGAGGCCTGCTGGCACGCCCGCGCCCCTCGCGATCGAGTCGACGCCGTGCAGCTGGGCGGCGCTCAACCAGGGCGCGGCGTCCAGGTACTGCAGGGCGTGCCGCAGTTCGAGGCCGCGGCCGGCGTCGACGCGCCGCACCCCCTTCACCAGGCCCACGCGCACCGACGACTGCCACGGCACGACCACGCGGCGCCCTATCAGCTCCTCACCACGGGCCGTGGAGGGGCCCAGCGGCGGCAGGTAGCTGAGCGCGCCGAGCGGTAGTGGGAACAGCACGTCGATGGCGTCCGGCACCGGTCGAGTCTAGCCCTCCCCCGGGCGAACGGCGGGACGGTCACGGTTATCATCCCGGTCATGCGTGATGGCACGGTTCGGGCGAGGCGTGGGTTCGGTCATGGGTGAGTCGGACGAGCGGGCGTACGAGCGGTCTGGCGTCGACCTGAGAGCGGCCGAGCGAACCATGGATTTGATAACACGTGAGGTCGAGAGCACCTACACGCCCGGTGTCCTCAGGGGCCTCGGCGCCTTCGGCGGCCTGTTCGAGCTGCCGACGGGCTACCGGCGGCCGGTGCTCGTGGCCTCGACGGACGGGGTCGGCACCAAGGTCATGTTGGCCGCCCGCTTCGCCGGCGACAGCTCGGTGCTCGCGGGGATCGGCAGCGATCTCGTCAACCACTGCGTCAACGACATCCTGGTCCAGGGTGCGCGCCCGCTCTTCTTCCTCGACTACGTGGCCAGCGCGCGGCTCGTGCCCGAGCAGACGGCGGCGCTCGTCTCCGGCGTCGCCGCCGCCTGCCGCGAGGCCGGCATGGCGCTCCTCGGCGGGGAGACCGCCGAGATGCCGGGCGTCTACAGCGAGGGCGAGTTCGACCTCGCCGGCACGATCGTCGGGATCGTCGAGCGCGACCGCATCGTCGACGGTTCGCGCGTCGAGGTCGGCGACGCCCTCCTCGCGCTGCCCTCGGGCGGCCTGCAGACCAACGGCTTCAGCCTCGCGCGACGTGTGCTCGGCGACGCGCTCGAGGAGCGCCTACCCGACGGCCAAAGCGTGGCCGACGCGCTGCTGGCGCCGCACCGGAGCTTCCTCGAGGTCGTCTCACCCCTGCTCGAGGACGTCAAGGCGATGGCGCACGTCACGGGCGGTGGGCTGCCGGGCAACCTGCCGAGGACCTTGCCGGCTGGACTGGGCGCCAGGGTGGAGCGCGGCAGCTGGGACGAGCCGCCGATCTTCGCGTTGCTGCAGTCGCGCGGCGGCATCGCCGACGACGAGATGTTCGAGGTCTTCAACATGGGCGTCGGCTTCGTCCTGGTGGTGGCGCAGGGGCGCGTGGAGGAGCTGGTCGAGCGGACTGCGGGCGCCCTGCGCCGCATCGGAGAGGTCACCGAAGGCGCCGGGGTCGAGATCGTCGACAGGCGTTAGCTCAGCTCTATTAGCTCAGGTCTTTTAGCTCAGGTCTTGAGCGGCCTTCGCGACGGCCGCCAGAGGCTCCGCGATCAACCCTTGCGCGTCAGTTGACCAGCCCGTCGGAGCCGGTCGGCTCGGCCGGACCGGCGGCGCGGG
>CAZQVC010000062.1:0-6716 GCA_964596625.1 uncultured bacterium
ATCACGTAGACCCCGGCGCCGGCGCCCACCAGGTGGGGCAGCTGCGCGACGAAGATCAGGATGGCTAGCGCGTTGACGAAGCCCACCATCACGGCCTTCGGCACGAACTTCATGTAGCGCCCGAGCTTGAGCAGCCCGAAGACGATCTGGATCAGGCCGGTGAGGATGGTGGCGGCGAACAGGTACTCGATGCCGTGGTCGCGCACCAAAGACACCATCAGCAAGGCCATGGCGCCCGTGGCTGCGCTGATCATCGCCGGCCGCCCGCCGGTGAACGCCAGCACGACCGCGATGCAGAAGCTGGCGTAGAGCCCGACCTTGGGGTCGACGCCCGCGACGATGCTGAAGCCGATCGCTTCGGGGATCAACGCGAGCGCGACGACGATCCCCGAGAGGACGTCGCCGCGGATGTTGCTGAACCACTCGGTGCGGATCCGAGCGGTGAGAGTTGGGGCGAGCTGCAATTCCACCTGCTCCTCGATCGGCCGTACGCATGACGCGCCGCCGACAACCCATGGAGCCTACCCCAGCAGGTCACCATCGTCGGTTCTCCGCCTGCTCGCCGTACCCTGGAAGGCAGGAGGTACTCATGGAGCAGATCACGATCTACCTGGCCGGGGAGATTCACAACCCGTGGCGCGAGCAGCTGCGCGAGCTCGTGGCGCAACGCGGCTTGCCGGTCACGTTCGTCGGACCTCAGGAGGAGCACGACCGGTCGGACGCCGTCGGCGAGGACATCCTGGGCGCGCAGCCCTCCGCGCGCTACCGCGACCTCGTCGGCGCCGGCGTGAACACGCTGCGGACCAGGGTCCTCATGCGTCGGGCCGACCTCACCGTCGCCTTCTTCGGCGACCAGTACAAGCAGTGGAACACCGCCGCCGACGCTGGCGCCTCGGTGGCGGCGGGCATCCCGCTGCTCCTGGTGCGCTCGGCCGATCACGTCCACGCGCTCAAGGAGATCGACGCGATGGCGACCTTCACCGTGGAGACGCTCGAGCAGGCCGCGGAGGCGATCGCCTACATCTTCGAGTAGAGCGCAGGGCGCAACGCGACCAGCCCCAGCAACGGACCGATCGCGAGCAGCAGGAACGCCCAGTGGAGCGAGACGCTCGTCGTCGCGTAGGTGAGCAGCTGGATGCTCGGGATGGTGATGGCGAAGCCGACGCAGTTGACGATGGTCAGCGCTGAGCCGCGCACCTCCGGCCTCGCACTGCGCGCGACCAAAGTCGAGAACTGCGGCGAGTCTGCCACGACCGCGAACCCCCACACCGCGAGAAGGCTCAAGAACAGCGGCAGCGGCGCTCGCAACAGCAGCGGGGAGGCGAGGCACAGCGCGCCCGAGGTGGCCAGCGCTGCGGCGGCGACGAACGCGCTGCTCGAGCGCTGGGCGAAGTAGCCACCCACCACGCAGCCGACCCCGCCCAGGGCGATCACGGCGAAGGCCAGCCCCGACACGGTGGCCGGTACGGGTGCTGAGACCGCCGCCGCCGAGGACCCCGTCAGCCCGGTCTCCCCTGTCGCGCCGGCCGCGGCCAGCCTGGCTGCCAGCGCCACAGGGACGAACGCCCAGAAGGCGTAGAGCTCCCACATGTGGCCGAAGTAGCCGAGCGCAGCCGACCTGAAGTCCCGCTCCTTGAACGCGGCCACGATCGCCCCTGGTCGGAACGTCCCGCTGCCGCGCCGGTGCGGGCCGTCGCCTACCGTCAGGTACACGACGATGCCGCCGACGAGCGCCAGTAGCGAGGTGGAGATCAGGACCGACTGCCACGGCAGTCCGCCCACGGTTGCGCGCACCAGGTGCGGCAGCGCCGTGCCGATAACCAACGCGCCTACCAGGTAGCCCAGCGCTCGACCGAGCCCCGCACCGAACCAGTCGGCCGCGAGCTTCATGCCGACCGGGTAGACGCCAGCGAGGAAGAAGCCAGTGCCGAAGCGCAGCAAGAGCGCGCCGCCGTAGGGGCCGAGCCCGAGGGCCTCGGTCCAGCCGAAGCCCACCGCGCCCGCAGCGTTGAACAGCGCGCCGAGCACCGCGGAGACGAGGAAGACGCGCGAGGGAGAGAACCTGTCCGCGACGAGCGCGATCGCGTACAACAGCGTGCCGGCGATGAAGCCGAGCTGCACGGCGGTGGTGATCGCCCCGACGGCTCCGGAGGACACGCCGATATCGCGAGCGAGGTCACCGACGACCGCGTTGCCGGCGAACCACATCGAGGTGCCCGCGAACTGTGCGATCACGATGACGGGCAGCACGTGGCGCGGAGCCTCTGCTAGTGAGCGGGTCGAGACGTCCAGGAGGCGATGATAGTAAAGCCTCGCTCGGTGCTGGGCGAGAGCTTCCATCGGGCCGGCTGGAAACCCGCCGGTCGCCTGCTCTGCCTAGTTCCCTGCCTGGTCGAACTCAGCCAGCAGCTTCGGCGGACAAACCGCCCGGTAGGCCTCGGTGAGCAGCCCCTGGAGTTCGCTGGGGCTGACGTCAGCGTCGAGGTAGACGCCCAACCAGCCGCGGTGACCCACGTACGGCGGCCGGAAGTAGGCGCCTGGGTTCGCAGCGATGAGCGCCTCTTGCGCGCCCGCCGGCGCGGCGCACCACAGGTGCGGCTGCTGCACGTCGTGATGACTCTCGTGGTAAGAGGCGAACTGCTTCTTCCCACGCACGAACCAGGCCGGATGGCCGTGGCTGAGGCGCTCCTCGACCTCGGGGAACGACTGGCAGACTCGGCGTACGAACGACTCTGACAACGGCATGCCCAAGCCTAGCTGCCGCCGACGGCGTGCCTCACTCCACGGTGAACAGCCCCGTGGCGTTCAGCGACACGTCGAAGCGCGCCGGTGGAACCAGGCGGTGTTGAGCCGTGCGGTCGACGGGCATCACGTAGACGGCGAAGAAGTACTCACCCGGTTCGAGAGCGAGTCCGGTGAACTCGTACGACGTGGACGTCGTGACCCCGTCGGCAACCGTCGTCGGTGCTGCGTGGGGACCCTTGAACAACTGCGGCACGTAGCTGCTGGCCGAGGGATGAGCGTCCCACGAGGCTGCGACCGATGTCGAATCGTATGCGCCGAGCGTGAGCCCGGTGGGCAACGGGAGCGTGGTTAGGTCGTCGAGGGTGAAGGTGTGCGAGTAGTCGGTGTCGCCACCGTCGATCGCCAGGTCGACCTCGTAGGTGCCAACCACCGCGTCTGAGATCGTGAACCACTGGAGGCCATCGATAAGGACGTCCATGTCGACCGGGAACTCGACGCTGTCGTCGTTGTTCCAACCGGCTGGACCGGTGACGGTGACCGAGACGTTGGTCGCGTCGGCGAGCTCTTCGGCAGAGAGATGCTCGAACAGGGCCAGCGTGAGCCTCGGAACGCTGAGCAACGGATTGACGAAGGTCCCCATGCTGATGGCGATGCCCGGTTCAGCCGCGATGGCCCCGGGCAGCGAAGCGGCCGGGGACTCCCCCGCTGTGCCGAAGGCGGTGACCGAGTAGCTGTAGTCGACACCGATCTCCGCGCTCAAGTCCGTGAACGAGCGTGCTTCGCTGCCGACCTCTCCCAGCTGCTCCACCTGTTGAGCCGAGGCTCGTTGGTTCGAGCCTTGAGACGAAGAAGGCGAGCGATGCACGCGGAAGCCGTCGACCTCCGCGCCGTCGTGTTGCCAGCTCACGGTGACGACCCCGTGCGCCTCAGTTGCTGTCACGTTGGTCGGAGCCGCAGGCTTGCCGTCGGATGGCGGCTCTCCGCCGGAGCACGCGGCGACGAAGAAGAGGGTAAGGAGCACTGAGGCCATTGAGCGGGTTCGCACTTTTCGCACCTCCAGGTAACGGCGGCGCACTGGGCACCGCGGGGCGATTCTAGGAGCGGACCTCCGTCCGAAGCCCGTCCGCTGAAGTACGGAGTCGACGCACCACGGTTACCCTGGGCCCATGACCAGCGAGCTCACGCGGTTCGTCGCCTTGTTGCGAGGCATCAACGTCGGCGGCCACCGGGTGAAGATGGAGAGGCTGCGCCAGGTCTTCACCGACCTCGGCTTGCGCAACGTGCGCTCCTACATCAACAGCGGCAACCTGTTCTTCGACACCGAGTCGGCCGATGTCGCCGGCTTGACCGCGTCGATCGAGCGGGCGCTGCTCGAGGCCCTCGGCTACGAGGTACCGACGTTCCTCCGCACGCCCGAGCAGCTGCAGTCCATCCTCGTCAGCGACCCCTTCGCTGGCATCGAGCTCACCGACGAGCTGCGCTTCTGCGTCGTCTTCACGGCCGAGGCGATCAACCAGGATCTCGAGCTCCCTCTCAGCTCACCCAACGGCGGCATGGACATCGTGGCCGTCAACGAGTACGAGGCGTTCGTGATCTGGCGCCTCAAAGGCGGCCGGCCGCCATCGGGCTCGTTCCCCGCGGACGTGCTGCCGGCCAGGAACACCACGCGCTTCTTCCACACGCTGGGGAAGATCCAGGCCGCCGCAAGCGCGCACTGAACGCCCCTTGCCCCTTCGGCGTTTAATGTGGCGCCATGAGCGACGACACTCCCCAGGAACGGAAGGTCGAGATCCTGCCTGCCACCGGCAACTTCGACGCCTTTGCCACGGTGGTCGGTCCGAAGAAGACGATCAACGGTTGCTGGTGCATGGCTTACCGGAACTCAGGGCTCATGGCACAGGAGCGGATCGCGTACATGCGCGACGCGTGCTCGCGGGCGCCGGGGCCGGGGGTGCTGGCCTACGTCGACGGTGAGCCTGCCGGCTGGTGCTCAGTGGCGCCGCGGTCGACCTACAGGCGACTCATGAACTCACGCACCATCCCGTTCGTCGACGACCTCGACCCCTGGTCGATCGTCTGCTTCGTGGTCAGGGCGGGCTATCGGCGCCAGGGGCTGATGCACTACCTCCTGGCCGGAGCGGTTCAACACGCCGCCGACAACGGCGCCGAGGCGGTCGAGGGCTATCCCGCGGATGCCGGCTCCGGCCGCCTCGACGTCATCTCCGGCTACGTAGGCACGACCAGGTTGTTCGAGGCGCACGGCTTCATGAAGGCGGCTGCCACCACGGGCGTGAGCGGCGGGAAGCCTCGGTGGGTCATGCGGCGGGCGCTAGACGCGGTCACTGCCTGACCGCCGGTGCCGCGCGAGGACGTTGGCCACCATCCGGTCGCAACGCCGACCGTCGAAGGCGAACACGCTGCCCAGATCGGCTTCGAACTTGTCGACGAGGGCTCCGCGCAGCAGCTTCCTGGCTCGGAAGACGCGTGTTCTCACCGTCGCCGGTGATATCTCCAGCACGTCGGCGATCTCCCGCGCGCTGAGCCCCTCGACCTCGCTGAGCATGAACACGGTGCGGAAGGCAGCGGGCAGGTCGTCGATCTGCGCCTCGAGGAGCTCGCGTACCTGGGCTCGCATGGCCGACTGCTCCGGACCGCTGCTGGGGCTCTCTGCCAGCGCGAGTTGCGTCTTCGGGTCGGCTGAAGTCATGGCTTCTTCCAGTGGAACGGTGTGGAGTTTCGCGCGACGAAGGCGGCCTAGCGCTTCGTTGGTCACGATGCGCACGAGCCAGGTCGACAACTTGCTCTCCGCACGAAAGGTATCCAGGGCCAACCATGCGCGCAGGAAGGCGTCCTGAACGGCGTCTTCGGCTTCCTGGTCGCTCTTGAGGATGCTGCGGGCGGTGCGGAACAGGAGCTGATTGTGGCTGCGCATGATCGCCTCGAACGCGGCCTCGTCCCCGGCGGCAGCTCGCGCGACGAGCCTCGCCTCGTGCTCACGGGGCGGACTCGAGCTGCGTAGCGCGCGCAAGTGACCGACGATGGGCAACACCTCCAGCTGGACTCTAGCTCTCGCCATCAGTTCGCGAACCTCTCCGGGAACGCAGCGATCAGGCCGTTGGTGAGGGCGTCCGCCAACATCATCATGTGCGCCTCTGCCTTGCCGTACTCGGCGATGCCGGCGGCGAAATCGCCTTCCAGCAGCGCGGTCGCGTAGACCAGCGTGGTGTCGATGTGGCCCTTGAGCATCTCGCGCACCGTGGTCTGCGGCCAGAAGGGGTTGGCGCCGGAGAGGAAGTCGGCGATGTCCTGCGCGTTGGCGTAGGCGACCGCGATGCCGAGGTCGGTGGCGACGGCCTCACCGGCCTTGGCTGCCCGCACGACCTCCACGGCCGCCGCGATGTGCTCCTGCAGCAGGGCGGTCAAGACGTCACCCGCTTCCGCGCCGTAGTACGGCACGATGGCTGCGCCGATGTCCGCCTGGTTCTGCATCAGGCGAGCGGCGGTCGCCTCGAAGGCGGGTGAGTCGGTGGCAAACGCGGTGACGGCGGCGTAGGTCCACTCCATGTGTTGCGCCCACAGCTCGCGCATGGCGTTGTTCAGCGTGAGCGCCTCGGCAGAACCGACGACCGGGTTCACCTCGGCGTGAGCGGCGTGTTGGGCGTTGGCCCGCGCGGCGCCGAGGAAGAGGATGGTCGCGCTCAGGAGCACGACGGCCAGGCGGCGGGTGTCGAGTCTTGCTGCAGTCGAGATGACGGTCATGACGACCTCCGGGGTCGGGAATGGGCACCGAACGAGCCTTGCCTGGGGCCCGTTGCCCCGAAGTTGCTCGCTCTACTACATTGGATGCGCCGCAGCGCCGAAACGTTCCCGCTTAGCCGTGTGCTGCCTTACGAGCAACCGCCGCGTACATGTCGCGCGGCCCGTAGCGAGAGCGGCGCCTGCCGATCTCGGTAGGTTCACTCAACCCAGCG
>CAZQVC010000062.1:6816-12587 GCA_964596625.1 uncultured bacterium
CGGCCCGTAGCGAGAGCGGCGCCTGCCGATCTCGGTAGGTTCACTCAACCCAGCGGCCTCGGCGAGCTGCGCGAAGCGCCGCGGCGTGAGGGGATGCGGCACCCAGGGGGAGCCCCGGCTCTGGTCGTACTCCACCAGCAGGAACGCTCCGCCGTCGACGAGCAGCCCGGTCAGTCGGTTGACCGCGTCCAGCTGCGCCCGCGGAGCTACGAAGTGCAACGAGTTGGCCAGCAGCACGCCGTCGAGCGCTGGCAGCGGCAGCGGTTCGCGGAAGTCGGCCTGCAGGGGCACGATCTGCGCCGAACCCGAGGAGTCGCTGGCCGCTGACGAGAGCGCCAGGACCTCGCTGCTCCGGTCCACGGCGTGGACGATGCCGGTCGGTCCGAGCAGCGAAGCCAGGGCACGGGTGAACGTCCCCGAGCCCGCGCCGAGGTCAGCCCAGCGCCCTCCCCTGCGGAAAACGCCCGGGGCTATGAGAGAGATGGCTTCGGCGTGGTCCATGTAGGGCGTACATGGTAGTCGTCGGACCCCGCCCAAGCGCTATCCTGCCGCCACGACCAACCGCCGAGGAGGCCCGGTGAACCCCGACATCGAGCAGTACAACCTTGGACTGGAGCCCAACGACAGCGCGATCGCGGCCCGTTTGTCCGACATCATCGACGCGGAGCTGCCCGAAGCGGAGAGCAAGATCTGGCACCGCCACCCCGTCTGGTTCCTCGACGGCAACCCGATCGTGGGTTACAGCAAGCTCAAGGGCTGCGTCCGCCTGCTGTTCTGGAGCGGCCAGAGCTTCGACGAGCCGGGCCTCGCGCCCGAAGGCACCTTCAAGGCGGCCGAGGCGCGCTACACCGACGTCGCCGAGGTAGACGCGGCAGCCCTCGAGCGCTGGCTGGGCAAGGCTCGCGACATCCAGTGGGATTACAGGAACCTCGTGCGCCGCAAGGGCCGACTGGAGAGGCTCACGTGAGCCGCGCTTCCAGGGTGAGGAACGTGCCGGCATGAACCTGCGCCAAGAGGCAGCGAGCCTGGTCGGGGAGTGGTCCGGCCACAACCGTCTCTGGCTCGGGCCCTCCGAGCCCGCCCGAGAGTCGGACACGAGCCTGCAGGTCACCACCGCAGCGAACGGGCAGTTCCTGGTGCTCACCTACGCGTGGTCCCACGAGGGCGAACCGCACGACGGCGTGCTCATGGTGCGTCTCGGCCACGAGCCGGGGCCGGCCGACATGGTGTGGGTCGACTCCTTCCACACGACGGGCACGTTCATGCAGTTCAGCGGCCGCCCCGCGACCGACGGCGGCGTCGAGGGCTTCACGACCTGGTCGCCTGGCTCCGGACCCGACTGGGGCTGGCGGATCGCGCTGACGAGTCGCGGCGCGCATGAGCTAACCGTGCGCATGTTCATCTCGACGCCGGAAGGCGAGGAGGCACCCGCGGTGGAGTCACGCTACGAGCGGATCGGGTAGACGCTCCGACGTCCGCATGAGCCGCGGAGCGGGCGCCGACCTTCCTCATCTACAGTCGTAGCCAAGTGGAAGAGCAGCTCCCCGTGCTACGTTTCCTCGGGTGGCGACCGGCTCTCTAATCGCGTTCCTCGGCATCGCCCTGGTCGACAGCATCAACCCGTCGGCGCTCGTGGTCACGCTGCAGCTTCTCAGCCGCCGCGCGCCGCTCGGCGCGGTGCTCGTGTACATCGCGGCTGTCTTCCTCACCTACACCACCGTGACGGTGCTGCTCGTGCTGGGCCTCACCGCGTTCCTCGACCCGCTCACTGCGCTGCTCGAGACCACAGCGGCGACCATCGGGCTCGGGGTGCTGGGGGCCGGGATGTTGGCGTACGCGGTCTTCTCCAAGAACCCCAAGGACGCGCCGGCCAAGCCCCCGCTGAAGCTGTCGACGGGCGCGGTCGGCGGGCTGTTCATACTCGGCGTGAGCGTGACGGTCATGGAGCTGCCGACGGCGTTCCCGCTACTGGGCGCGGTCGCCCTGCTGACCTCGGAGAACCCGCCGCCCGTCGTGCGGTTCACGCTGATCCTGATCTACAACGTGATCTTCGTGCTGCCGCCGCTGCTGCTGACCTTCGGCTACCGCTGGCTCGGCGAGCGCGGCGGCGCGAAGCTCGAGCAGCGCCTGACGCGAGGCGCCCGCGAGACCCTGCTGTGGATCCTCGGCATCATCGGCTTCTACCTCCTGATGTACGCGCTCACCGAGCTCGGCGTGCTGGGCGACTCGGTGAGCTTCAGCTTCGGCTGAGCGATCTTCTATGCGCGGGGCCGGTCGAGACCGGCGCGGAAACGGTCCTCCCGAGCTCAGCCGTCCTTGGGCCGCACGGTGAGCGTCTGCGCCATGACCCCGACGGGCCCGTTGCGGTCGTGCAGGACCGTGCTCGTCACCCCTACCCCGCCGGCACCGAACGTCACGCCGGTGTCGAAGCCCACCCACTCGCCGCTCGGCGCCGCGAAGAACTGCACGTTGAGGTCGACGTTCGGGAACGCCACCTCCTCAGGGCTGGCCCTGACCGTCATGCCGTTGGCGATGTCGAGCAGACCGACGTAGTACGCCAACGGGCTGTAGCCGCCACCCGCGATGAGCGGCACCTCCGTGCGGGCCCAGAAGTGCGAGCGGCCCGGGCCGAACCGCCGGCGCCGAACCTCGATGGAGGCGATGAAGCCGCCCGGCCAGTCGGTGGTCGGGTCCCACGGCTCGGTCCGCTCGGGCGGCTCGATCTCCGCCAGCGTCGTTGCCGCGATCGCCGCCGTGTCCCCGGGCCTCAGCAACCACGCACGCAGGCTTACGGCGTCTCGCTCTCCCTGGCTGGCCACGGCCTCCACCAACTCAACGCTGCGGCCAGGTCTCACGACCTCCACCCTGGTCGAGAACTCGCCGAGACCGATGCGGCCGAGGATGTCGAAGGACAGGCTGGCCAACACCAGCCCGTCGTCCCTTCGCGCGTCGCGGTCGACCTCGACTAAGTGCGTGAGCAGCCCCAACAGCGGGGCGATGTGCTGCTCGTCGGTGTACCAAGCTCCGCCGACTCGTGCAGTGGCGGCGAAGCGGTGGGGCGCAAGCGGGAGAAAGTAGGCGTCGCTCGAAGTGCCGGTGGCGCTGTCGTTCATCTCGCGGCCACTCTACCGACCGCCACGGGTCCTCCGGCACCTCGCTCCGGCACCCGGGAGCAACGCCTACGACACCCCGGTACAGGCCCTCAGTGCGTCAGGTGGCCGCGCCACCGTTCCACCACTCGAGCACCCGCATGGCGCGCAGGGTGTTCCAACGGCTCGGTCGCCCGTCGCCTTCGTCGAGCGGGAAGTGAACCAGGCCGGGATAGCTGTGTTCCAGCAGCCAGCGTCCATCGGGCTGGCGCTTGCTCTCGACCAGTTCGATAGCCTCCGCGGCTCGCTCATCGGGAGCCTCCCCCGCGTTGCGGAAGTAGTCGAGCCCGCGCAGCACGTCGTAGTGCCAACGCGGTGGGTAGGAGAACCTGGTCCAGTCATCGTTGACGACCGCGCCGTCGGACAGGCGGCGGAACAGCTTTCTCTCGAGGAGGTACTCTTCCGCCCGCCGACGCGCCTCAGCGACATCGTGCCTCCCGCGCCCTGCGCGCTGGTAGGCGAGCAGGCCCTCGAGCACCTCGATCGTGGTGTGGAAGGACGAGCGCACCGAGCCGTTCTCGGCCTCGCAGTTCCAACCGCCGTCTTCGAGCTGTTCGCCGAGCAGCCTCTCCACGACGCTGTCGACGTCTTCGCCGAAGTACGACCCCAGCGCTACGGTCTTGCCGTTGATGCACGGCTCGGTCTCGCCGTCGAAGTAGTCCTGGCCGTCCTGGTCCCACTTGCTGTTGGCCTTCACCAGCGCCACGGCGCGCCTTACCCGCTCGTCGCTGGGGTCGACGCCCATGTCGCGTAACAGCACGAGCGTGTGGGTCGTCGAGGTCCACTCCGGACGGTAGGTGCCGATGCTGCCCCACATCCAGTCCATGAGCCGCCGGTACTTCTCGGCCTGCTGGTCTTCTTCGTCGGGCTCGCCCTCCTCCCAGGCGGCGAGCTTCGCACCCTCGATACCGAGGTACGACGCGAGGTCGTCGAGCGAGATGCCCTGCAGCTCCCGCAGCAACTTGCGGGTGGCGGGGTCCGGCAGACCGTCGGGCTTGCCTCCCGGCGGGAGCGCGTCTCGTCCCCACTGCCCTGTTTCGCCCTGCAACGCGAGCAGCCGGGAGCCCCAACCTTCCGAGGCGACCCTCGAGCGCTCCGCTGCGACGTCCGCCTCAGGCTCGTGCAGCAGGTCGCGCTTGACCTGCCAGCGGATCGCGGGGTCGGATTCCAGCAGCCAGTCGATGACGTTCATCTGAACACCTCCGAGGTTCGAAGCTCGACTCGTCGCGCTTGCCAGTAGCTCGCCAGTAGCTTGCCACCTGAACCGGACAAGACCTGACACCTTTGCGCGTTCAGCTGAGGGATCGCACCCTGCCGCCACGAGAGCCGGACGCCCCCGACGAATGTCCCTATCGGTCGCCGTTCGGGAAGAGGCTATCCTCTGCGGTCAAAGGCCGTAGACCGAGAGACAGCGACGGTGGGCAGCGACCGCAGACGAACGTGGCCGAGCCGTCGCCCGAGCAGACCCGAAGGGGAACCCATGACGACGACCATCCCGACGAACGACGTCGGCACTCGCCTCGACGAAGCCGCGGCCGCACTCGAACGCATCGCCGAAGACGCCGAGGCCCACTTCGGGGCGTTGAGCGCAGAGCAGCTCGACTGGCGACCGGATCCCAAGAGCTGGAGCATCGCCCAGTGCCTCGACCACCTGGTGCGTATTCAGGTGCTCTACTTCCCGCTGCTGGAGCGGCTCGCCAAGGGTGAATACCGGCCGAGCTTCTGGGAGCGCTACTCGCCGCTGAGCGGGCTGATGGGCCGCGCCCTGATAAGCGCGCTCGATCCCGAGAACCGCAGCAAGACCAAGGCCACAGCAAGCGCGGAGCCGGACGCTGGTCGGCTGGGCGATTCGATCCTCAGGCGGTTCAAGGAGCATCAGAGCGAGCTGGCCCGGCGCGTGAGGGCCGTGCCGGCAGGGCTCGACCCGCGCAGGGTGACGGTCACCTCCCCGCTGTCGTCCCTCATGACCTACAGCCTCGACGACGCGCTAACCGTGCTGGAGGTTCACGGCCGCAGACACCTGGCGCAGGCCCAACGCGTGATCGAAGCCGAGGGCTTCCCGGGAGGCTGAGCGCCGAGGCCAAAGGCTGGCTGGCGGATCCGCTCAGCGAGGCCGGAAAGTCACTACTACTTGAGTTCGTCCTTCGGCGGCAACGACCGCGCGGCGTTCTCGATGGCCGAGCGGATCGCGTTGCGCACCGCGTAGTCGACGATGGTGGTGCCGGTGCGACCGACCCTGAGGTTGGTCATCACGTTCGCGAGATCGATCGACACGTTGCCCTGCGACACCTGTGAAACGCCCCGGCCGATGGCCATGATCTCGGCGGTGTTGGTGTCGACGAACCGGATCTCGACCGCTACCCGGGCCGTGACGGTCTCGGCCGCGCCGCCGAAGACCCCGAGCACCCGGCCGCCCCCGCCCGTGGTCTGCACCCCGAACTCCGTCACGCTGCCAAGGACCATGAGCTCCGCACCTTCGATCCGGCCGACGGCCGCTGCGGTGGCGGGGTTCACCCGCCCCGACTGGGCCAGGTCCTGCTCGAAGAGGATCTTGTCGATCTCGGCTCGCTCGGTGATGCGGAACTGCTGGCTCTCGTACGCCTCGGCGATGAAGATGTCGGC
>CAZQVC010000063.1:0-12545 GCA_964596625.1 uncultured bacterium
TCGTGGCCGTGGTGGCCGCCGGGTTCATGGGGCGGATGTTGCGGGAGCGGTAGGGAAGAGATCGATAGATCGCGTGGCTGTCGACGATCCGCCACGCTACGGCCGCACCTCCCGCACGCTCGAACATCGCATTCGTCTATCGGCGAAGCCAAAGATATATAATCTCGTGCATTGTCACGGGACATAAGTCCCTAGCCGCACCGGAAACGCCGGTCGGCATAGGAGTTGAGAAGATGCGCGAGAAGTTGGCCCTGATCTTCGCGATCAGCATCATGACGGTCTTCGTCGTCTCGGCACAGGACGCCGCACAGCCCACGGTCACCACGGTGACCGATCCCGAGCACGGCACCTACCTGGCCGACGGCGCCGGCCGCGCCCTCTACCTGTTCGCTCAGGACCCGAGCGGTGAGAGCACGTGCGTCAACGAGTGCGCCTTGAACTGGCCACCGCTCGTTGCGGAAGGCGAGTTGTCGGCAGGAGCGGGCGTCGCGCAGACGCTCCTCGGCACGGTCACGCGTCCAGACGGCGTCGAGCAGGTCACCTACTCCGGGCTGCCGCTCTACTACTTCGCACAGGACCAGGAACCCGGTCAGGTGAACGGTCAGGGCGTCAACGACGTCTGGTTCCTGGTCTCCCCGTTCGGGGCGGCCATCGAGCCGCCCGAGCCCGAGGTCGAGGAACCGGTCTCGGCCGAAGAGCAGCTGGCCGACGCCGAGCTCGCGGCGGTCATTGAGACGGGCTCCGCGATCTTCTCACAGCACTGCTCGGCCTGCCACGGTGCCCGTGGCGGAGGCGGCGCGGGTCCAGCCCTCGACGGTGGGCGTCTCGATGACAACCGGCGCGTCATACGTCAAGTGCTGAACGGCGGCAGTCACATGCCCGGGTTCAGGAGCGTCCTGGACGATGAGCAGATCGCCGCGGTCGTCACTTACATCAGGAAGTCGTGGAGCAACGACTTTCCTTCCGTTACGCCCGAGGAGGTGATGAGCTTCCGCTAGTCGCGCAAGCATCCCCACGATCGATCCCATGCCCCGATTCCCATTCTCGAAGCATCCACGTGGATGTAACGGAGGACCAACTAGATGACGTTGAAGAGAACCTGGCGTACCTCGCTCACGCGCATGGTTTCCGCCTGCCTGCTGATCGCCGCGCTGTCCATGGCGGCGGCGCAGACCGCTGACGAGCTGCTCAACCCCGCGCCGGGCGAGTGGCCGACCTTCGGTCGCACTCTCGACATGCAGCGCTTCAGCCCCCTCGACGAGATCAACAAGGAGAACGTCGACGACCTCAGGCTCGCCTGGAGCATCGGCCTCGAGACCGCGATCGACGCGCAGTTCGGACCCGTCGTCTACGACGGCGTGATGTACCTGCCCTCGTCCGACGGCGCCACGGCCGTCGACGCCGCCACCGGCGACCGCCTCTGGGTCTACCAGGTCGAGCTCGACGAGAACGCAGCGTCCTTCAACATCGGCCGCATGCGCGGCGGGCTCGTCGTCTACGACGGCAAGGTGTTCGGCACGCTCGGTGACGGCAAGGCCTACGCCGTCGACGCCGCCACCGGCGAAGAGGTCTGGATCACGACGGTCGGCGCGACCGACCTATCCGAAGGCCTCACCGCTGGACCGATCTTCGCCGACGGCAAGCTCATCATGGGTCCGGCCGGCGCCGACCAAGGCGGCATCAACGGTCGCGTGGTGGCGCTCGACTCCGAGTCCGGCGAGATCCTGTGGACCTTCAACACGGTCCCAGCGCCGGGCGAGGCCGGCTTCGAGACCTGGGATCCCCCCACCTCCGCTCAGTACGGCGGCGGCTCGGCCTGGACGCCCGGCGTCTACGATCCGGTCACCCGCACCGTCATCTACGGCACGGGCAACGCCATCCCCTGGTGGGCCGGCGACATGCGCAAGGGCGACAACCTCTACACCGCCAGCTACGTCGCTCTCGACGTCGATACCGGCGCGCTGAAGTGGTACCACCAGGTCGTTCCCCGCGAAGAGTGGGACATCGACACCATCAACACCCCGATCGTCGCCGACCTGACCATCGACGGTGAGGAGCGCCGCGTGGCGATCCTCGCGACGGTCACCGGCTACGTGGTGTGGGTCGACGCCGACACCGGCGAGTTCCTCCAGTACGAGGGCTACAACCCCGAGTTCACGATCCACCTCGGCTACGAAGATGACGGCACGCCGATCATCGACGACAGCATGCGCTGGACCGAGGAGCAGGCCGGCGAGACCCGCCTGGTCTGCCCGCTGCGCTGGGTCGACTACGAGCCCGCCTCGCTCGACGCCGAGCGCGGCGTCTACTACCGCCCCAACACCCACGAGTGCTACGAGATGTCCAACAACCCGCCACCCGCCGACTGGCAGGCCGGCGAGAGCCCGATCAACGCTGTGCTCACCACCCTGCCCGATCGCTTCGACCGTCACGGCGGGCTCACCGCGATCGACGCGGAGACCGGCGAGGTCCTCTGGGATTACGCGGTCGACGGCTACTCGCAGCGCAGCGGGGTCGTCGCCACCGCCGGCGGCGTCGTGTTCATGGGTTCGCCCGACCGCGGCTTCCGCGCCTTCGACTCCGACACCGGCGACGTGCTCTGGGAGCAGCGTCTCCCGGCCTACATCGCCGGCAACCCGATCTCCTACGCCGTGGACGGCAAGCAGTACGTCGCCGTGCCGATCGGTGGGGCGGGTAACATCATGATCGCCCAGCAGAGCGGCGCGCCGGACCTCGTCACCTCAGAGGTGACGGTCTTCGTCTTCGCCCTGCCGTAACCGCAAGGTCACTCAAGTCTGCGTCCGGAGAGCTTCAACGGCTCTCCGGACGCGCTTCTCGCAAGCAGTAACGAGGTCAAGTGCCACAGCTATTTCAACAGACAGGCGTGAAGGCCGTGCGGCCCCACCTGCTTGGGTGGGCGCTCGTGTTCGTCCTCACGGCGCTCACGGCCGCCTTCGCGCAGTCCGAGACGCCCGAGCGGAGCTGGGAGCTACGCGTCTGCGCGGACCCCAAGGCCTACCCGGTCTCCTCCGACAGCCTCGAAGGTTACGAGAACCGCGTCGCGGCGATCCTTGCCGACGAACTCGGCGCGACGCTCACGTACGAGTGGACCCTGATATCTGACGCGACCGTCCAACTGCTCCTCAAGCAGGGAGCATGTGACCTGATCATGTCCGCCGGCGAGGGCGCCCAAGGGCTCCTCAACACCGTCGCCTACCAGCGGATCGCCAACGTCTTCCTCTATCTGACGGACTCGGGCTTCGCGGCCGAGTCGCTATACGACCCAGCGTTGGCCGAGCTGCGCATCGCGACCATGCCGAACACCTCGATGAACGCGGTGCTGTTCGACCTCGGCCTGGCCGAGAACTACGTCGGCATCCAGCCCAACACCTCCAAACGGGGCTTCGAGCGCATCCAACCGACCGTCGACGCCCTGCTCGCCGGCGAGGTCGACGTGGCTATCGTCTCCGGTGCGCTCGCGAGCGCCTACGTGCGCGACCAGCCCGACGTCTTCTCGATGACGCCCGTCCAGCCCGAGCTCGTCCCGCCACTGACGCCGACGTTCTACCTCGGCACCATCGGCGTGAGGCCGCGCGACGAAGGCTTGCGGGACGCGCTCAACGTCGCCTTGGCCCGCCGTTGGGAAGACGTTCAACAGGTCTTCGCCGACCTTGGCGTGCCGACGCTGCCCAACCCAGGCGTGCTCGTGAGCGAGCGCCCAGACGAACTGCTGCAGGTCGGCGTGATCGCCCCGTTCCCCACCGGATTCGCGGCGGAGCTCGACGTGCTCGCGGAGTCCGCGTACTTCGGCGCCCGCTTGGCCGACGACCTCGCTCTGCGCCGGGAGGACAGGGCCGATGTCCAGTTACACCTGGTCTACGCCAGCGCGCCATCGATCGCCGCGGCCGTGAGGGCGTTCGACCGCCTGCACGCCTGGGACGAGGTCGAGGCCGTCGTCGTGGCGCACGACGACGCGACGACGAGGGCGTTGGCCGAGCGCGCCGGGGCGCGCGGGGACGTGCTGCTGAACGCGTTGGCCGCCGCCGAGGACCTGCGCTCGCAGGCCTGTTACCCGAGCGTCTACCACGTCGCCCCGAGCAACGACCTGTACGCCGCCGCGTTGGCCAGACAGGCGATCGACAGCGAGGCCGACAGCGTCCTCATCGTGACCGACGGCTCGCCGGACGCCGAACGATGGGCGGGCGTCGTCGAGGACGTCCTTTCCGACGCTGAGGTGAGCAGCTCCACGCTGCAGGTGGCGGCCGGTCTGGTGTTCCCCTACGCCGATGTGCTCGCCGTGACCGAATCGTCCGCCGACGCTGTCGTGGTGCTCCTTCCCCCGGATGCTCAGGGGCTGTTCTTCGCCGAGCTCGACCGCGAGAGTTACGACGGCAAGGTCTTGGGCTTCCCCTGGCCGCAGATGCAGTCGCGGCAGTTCTACTACCGGCTGATCCAAGACAGCCCGGACGTGCTCGGCGCCCCCCGCATCGCGGGCTGGGACGCTAGCCTCGTCGAAGACGGCGCCGACGACCTCAACCTGCGCTTCTCCTCGCGCTCCGCGATGGCGATGGACGTCACGGCCTGGTCGACGTACGCAGCGGTGGAGCTGGCCATCGAGGCGGCCGTCACCGCCGACCGGGAGGGCGTGGCCACGCGGGAGGCATTGCCCGACGCCGTTCAGCGAGCCTCGCTCCACAAGGGTCCGGACGTCGCGATAGATCCATCCAGCAACCAGCTCATGCAACCGCTCTACCAGGTGGCGCTGAACCCCGACGGTCGCTGGTCGGCGGCGGTCTCCGAGCGCGTCGCGCTCGCCGAGGTTGTCGGGACGATCCCGGTAGCCGACCTCGCCGTCCCCGGCGCGAGCGGCGGCTGCGATTGAGCCAGCGGTCCGCTTCCGACCACGGTCTGTTCAGCTTCCTCGGCGCCGTGCGTCGCCGCCAGTTCCTGGCCGGTTTCGGTCGCTACTGGGTCGCGGTCGTCTCCACGGCGCTGTTGCTCGCAGCCGCCGCGGTGCTGCTCGTCGGCTGGAGCGAACCGGCGGTGCAGCGACCTCTCGGCCTCGACCCGTGGTCGGCGGTGGCCGTCGTGCTCGTGTGCCTGACCCTGCTGGCAGCGGCGTTGGCGGCTCTTCGCATGCCGGCCCTGGCGTCCTCCGCGCGACTGGTCGACCGGTCGCTTGGGCTCGGAGCGCTGGTCTCCACCTCGCTCGAGATGCTTGGCAGGAGGGGGCCGCAGGACGCGACAACGCCTCTCCCGGTGCGTGCGCTCTACGAGGAGCTCGGCGAGCGCCTGGCGGCCGCCGAGCCGGCCGACGTCGTGCCCCTGCGGCCGCCGCGCTGGTCGTTGGTCCTACCGCTGGCCTGCGGCGTGTTCGCGTTGGCAGCGGTCGTCCCCCTGCAGGGAGCCGGCACGGCACCGCAGCTCACCGGCGAGCAGCCGCCGACCAGCGCTGTCGCCGACGACCTGAGGCTGCTGGCCGACGTGCTCGAGAGCGCCCCTGCCGTGGAGAGCGCCCTCTCCAGCTTCGCCTCAGATCTCAGGGCCGTCGGCCAGCGTATCGACGCAGCCGGTGCGATCGACGAAGAGACCACGGCCCGGCTGGCCTCCCTGTTGGAGTCGCTGGCCGTCGAGGCGTCGACCTCCACCTCGTTCACGGGCAGGCTCATCGACGCCGGCTTCGACGCTTCGCGCAGCGGTTCGGGCGATCGGTCCAAGGACAGCGAGCCCTTCACCTTCGGCAGTGAACGCACCGCAGCGGAGGGCTCAGCCCAGGAGCCGACCTCCGAAGGCGATGAGACCAAGGTGTCCGACTTCGACCCCGCCAGCGTCTTCCGCACGCTCGGTCAGGTAGCTTCTTCCGTGCGTGACGAGCTCGGTCCGACGGCGGCCAGCGCCGCCAGTGGGGCAGACGACACGGGGGCTGCGGTCTCGCGACCCTCGCAGGGTGGGTTCTACACCGACTGGGACGAGGAGATGGCCGACGCCCTGGCCGCGCGCATGGCGGCCATCAGGCAACGCGGTCGGGGTCAGGCGGTGGCGGGCGAGGCGTCGCAGTCCGACGACTCACCGGGTGACGCGGCGGGCCACGGCACCCAGCCGGTGACGAGCGGCGCGGAGGAGAGCCCCGCGGACCTCGCAGCGTTACAGGCCGAGCAGGTGACCCTCGCTGCGGAGCTACGTGAGGACGGCGGCACCAGCACCTACCTCCCGGAGCCAGAGGTGCGCAGCCAGTCGGACTTACCTTTGACCAGTGGCGTCATGCAGACGCTGGTGTCGGCCAGTGAGGGGCCGACGCGCGTCGAGCGCGTCCTCGGCAGCCGCGACGTCGTCGCTGCGTACTTCGCTCGCGGCGTCTCGAGCTCCTCGGAGGCCGCCCCATGACGCGCGTGAAGCGGAGGCTACGTGAGTTCTAGGCAGAACGCGCAGGTCGAGAGCCGCGAGTCGGCACGAGCGACCATGAGCGCGACCGTGAGCAGGCTGGCCCGGGCACGCGAGATGGTCGGCCGCGTCGTCGTGGGGCAGAAGCGGGTCGTCGACGAGGTCTTCACCGCGTTGCTCAGCTCCGGTCACGTGCTGATCGAGTCCGAGCCGGGGCTCGGCAAGACGTTGCTGGTCAAGACGGTAGGGGCCGTTTGCGGCATGGAGTTCAGTCGCATCCAGTTCACGCCCGACCTGATGCCGGCCGACATCACCGGCACGCTGTCGCTGGTCCACGACGATCTCGGACGCACCACCACCAGGTTCCAGCCCGGCCCGATCTTCGCTCAGATGCTCCTCGCGGACGAGATCAACCGGGCCACGCCCAAGACGCAGTCGGCGCTGCTCGAGGCGATGCAGGAGCGCACCGTCACCGTCGCCGGCCAACGTTACGACCTCCCCGATCCGTTCTTCGTGCTCGCCACGCAGAACCCGATCGAGATGGAGGGAACGTACGTGCTGCCGGAGGCTCAGGTGGACCGCTTCCTCTTCAAGGTGCAGATCCCGTTCCCCACGCCGGACGTCCTACACGCCATCGTCGACAGCACGACCGGCGTAGGGGAGTCGCCGGTCGAACGCGTGATCGAACCGCACGAGATCGTCAGCGCCCAAGCCCTGGTGCGCGAGGTCCCGATAGGCTCGGCGTTGACAGCTGCGATCGTCGACTTCGTCCACGCCACGCAGCCCGCCGGACCGGGCGCCTCGCAGACCGTGAAGCGCTACGTGAAGTTCGGCGTCAGCCCCCGCGCCGCCCAGGCGTTGGTGCTCGGCGCCAAGGCGCACGCGCTGTTGTCCGGCCGCTACGCGGTCGAGGCCGACGACGTCAGGGCGATAGCGCTACCGGCGTTGCGCCACCGCTTCCAGTTGAACTTCGAGGCCTGGGCCGAGTCGATCGACCCCGACGAGGTGGTGCTGGAACTGCTCGAGAGCGCGCTCCGCCGCGTGGCATGAGCTCCCTCCTGACACCCGGCATCCTGCGAGAGGTCGCTCACGACAGGTTCCTGCCCCGTATCGCGAGGGCCGCCGTCGGCGTCGGCGAACGCAGGTCGAGGGCGGTGGGCGCGGGCCTCGAGTTCGCCGACTTCCGCCCGTACCAGGTCGGCGACGACATCCGCTACCTCGACCGCCACGTGCTGGCCCGGCTCGGCCAGGAGGTCGTCAGGCAGTACGCCCTCGACAAGCAGCTGGAGGTGACGATCCTACTCGACGGCAGCGGGTCGATGCTCGAGGAGGGTGGAGGCAAGTTCCGCTTCGCGCAGGTGCTGATGGCAGGCCTCAGCTACATCGCCTTGCGCACCGGCGACAGGGTGCGGCTGGGCGTCGCCAGCGACGGTCGCCTCGAGACCTACCCGACCTTGACCGCCCAGGCCGGCTTGCGCGAGGCGCTGGGTTGGATCGAGCGGCTCCGACCGGCCGGCCGCGTCTCGCTCGCCAAGATCGCGATGGCCGCCGGCCAACGGCCCGACGACGGCCTGCTCGTCGTCGTCAGTGACTGGTTGACCGACGACGCCGCGGCGGCGCTGAGAACGTGGGGTCGGTCGTGGACGGAGGTCGTTGCGCTCCAGGTCCTGGCGCGTGATGAGCTCGAGCCGATGGGCATCGACGGCGGTGCCCTACTGGTCGACAGCGAGACGGCCGAGGAGCTCCACGTGCTCGGCGACACCGGCCGAGGGCGCTACGCCGCGGCCCTGGAGGCCTGGCGGGAGGAGCTCGCCGGCGTTCTTCGCCGTCTCGGGGGTCACTGGTACTCGTTCCCCAGCGATCTCGATCCACGTGCCGCCTTCGCCGCGCTGCGCCGCGGTCGGCTCATCGGGTGAACCTCCTGCAACCCGGCTGGCTGGCGCTGCTGGCGCTCGGCCCGCTGATCGTGCTGCTGCACGTGCGTCGGCCGCGGCGGGTGCCGATCTCCAGCGTGCTCATCTGGCGCAGGGTCGTGCGCGACGGCGCTGCGCAGGGCGGGAGGCAGGGCGGCTCGGTCGACTGGCCACTGGTGCTTCAGCTCGCCGCGCTGGTGGCCGTCTCGCTGGCGTTGGCCCGACCCGTGTTTGGCTTCGAGGCCGGCGTCGATCACCGCGTGTACCTGCTAGACAGCTCGTACGGCATGCTTGCCGGCGACGGTCGCGAGCGACCCCTGGAGCGGGCTCTCGCCTGGTTGAACGGCGAGTTGGCGAGCGTGCCGAGCGGCGTCGCGGTGACGGTGGTGGCCGCTGGTGGCCAGCCCCAGGCGCTGGTCGTGAGGTCGCGTGGCGGCGTGGAAGACATCACGGCCGCAGAGGTCGTGCCGTGGGCCACCGCCGCCGACTGGCAAGCCGCCGCCCGCTTGGCGACCGGTGCGGCGGCCGCGGGGGAGCGTGCCTCGCTGACGTTGCTGACGACGCCGCGGGGCGCGCCAACCGATCTCGTAGCGTCGTTGCCGACCGAGCTTGGCGCCGGCCCGGCGCGCGTCGTGACCTTCGGGGACGACGCGCTCAACGTCGGCCTAGTCGAAGCCGCACTGGTAAAGACCGACTCAGCGTCCGGTGGTTACGTGTTGACCGGGGCGGTGGCCGCGACCCATGACGTCGAGGACGTGGAGCTGTTGGTCGAGCTCGGCTCGACCAGTCCGGGTGAGTTCGAGCCCTGGGAGCGGCTGACGCTCGCCGTTGGCGCCGGCGAGCGTGCTGCGTTCTCGTTGGAGCTGCCCGTCGATGCCCCCGAGATCGTGCAACTGTCGTTGCCCGGCGAGGACGCGCAAGCCATCGACGACCGCGTCACGCTGCCGCTGGCTCAGGCCCGGCCGGCGCGCGTGCTCGTGGTCGGCGACCCAGCTCCGGCGCTGGTCAGGGCGCTGTCGTCGTTGACGGGCGTCGAGGCGTTCGTCACGCCCGACCTCACCACCGCGGCTGAGGAGTTCGACCTCGTGATCTTCGACGACGTCGACTCCGGCGCCGTTCCCCGCACGTCGGCTCTGTGGCTCGGCGCGGCGCCCGGTGGGCGAGCTGAGGTGCCGCCGCTCGTCAGCCCGACGGTGACCTCCTGGGCCCGCCATCACGAGCTGTCTCAGGCGGACTGGTCCAACCTCGAGGTGTCGCGTGCTCTCGCCTTGCCTCTTCTACCCGGAGCCACGGCGATCGTGTCTTCTGGGGGCTTGCCCCTGATCCAGGTGCGGGCCGTTGACCACGGTTACCAGGCGGTCGTCGCCTTCGCCCTGCACGACTCGAACTGGACCGAGTCGGCGGGGTTCCCCATCTTCCTCTCGCAACTGCTCGAGCTGGTCGAGCCGGCCGCTCGCCGGGACGGCTTCTCGGCCTGCACGTCCGGCGCCCCTTGTCGTCTGGGCGCCAGGTTCGCCAGGCCCGCGGTCGAGCTGACGGCGCCCGACGGCGCCAAGTGGCCGCCAAGGGCCGCGTTCGTCGCTGAGCCCGACGAGTTCGCCGGCGGCCGCTGGCTCCTGGGCGGCGAAGAGCTCGGCTTCGTGCCCAAGCTGCCGGGCGATCACCAGGCGGCGGGCTTCGACGAGCCCTATCTGCTGCCGGTCGTGGCCGACCCTTCGGCGTTCGCCGTGAGCCGCTCTGCCGCCGGGAGGGACGAAGCGGGCGAGACGGAGCCGTACCAGGCTGGTGGGGGCAGCGGCGAATCGGGGCCGGTCGTCACGGTTCAGCGACCCGGCGTACGCGGACCGAGCCCCACGGCTGTGCTGGCCGCCGTGGCCGGCCTGCTGGTGGTCGCCAACGCGGCGCTGCTGTGGCGGCGCAGGGTCCGGTGGCTGGGTCGACGAGCGGTGCTGGCGAACGCCGCGACCGGGCTGTTCGTCGTCGCGCTGCTCGCGACACTACTGGAGCTCCCGTTCCCTGAGCAGCGGCCGGCGGGAGAGCCGGTCACCGTGTTCGACGCGCGCCTGGCCACGCCTGTGGATGCGACGCCGGCCTCGCCGTCGGTCGGGGTCACCGGCCTATCCGACGACGGATCTGTCACGGAAATAGAGGGGCAACCAGAGGCCGCGGCCGTGTCAGACGCGGACACCGGCCTGGAGCTTGCGCTTGCGCTCGCGTCTGATAACGGCTCCGGCGGCGTGGTCGTGACGGGTCTGGCCGGACGCGGACCGAGCGCGATCGAGGTGCTTGAGGCCGGGGCCAGCGCTGGGGCCAAGGGCGTCGCGGTCGACGTCGTCTTACCACCGGCACCAGCGGCAGCCGACGGGGTCGAGCTTCGTGAGCTGCACGTGCCGGAGGCGATCAGGGCCGGCTCCTCGGTCGAGCTGCTGGTGTCAGCGACGGCCGCCGCAGCCCTAACCGGCGTGCTCGAGGTCTGGATTGAGAGGCTCGACGTTCCCCTTTCCGAGCCGACGTTCGACGGGACGGAGCTCTTCAACGCGGAGGTCGACCTGCAACCCGGCAGCAACGCCCTTCGCCTCCCCCTGACCTTCGAAGAGCCCGGCAGCGGGAAGTTGACAGTCCGCCTCTCGACCCCTGCCGGCGAGGCGTTGGCCACGGCCAGCAGACCGCTCACCGTCGGCGCCGCGCCGCACGCACTGGTGGTCGCCTCTGCGCCGCTGGCCGCCGACACCATGGCGAGCGCTCTCGACCTGCAGGGCTTCGAGGTCGACGTCCAGCCGGTCATCAACCTGCCTTGGAGCCTCGAGGGTTGGACGGGCCGCGACCTGCTGGTGCTGCTCGACGTGGCAGCCCACTCGCTGCACTCGATCCAGTTGGAGGCGCTCGAGCAGTGGGTCGAGCGGCGGGGCGGCGGCCTGGTGATCCTGGGCGGCGAGACCTCCTTCGGCCCGGGTGGCTACCTCAGGACGCCGCTCGACGCGCTGTCGCCGCTCTCCTCGCAGGTGCCGAGGGAGGCGCCGGAGGTCACGATGCTGTTCCTCATCGACCGTTCGGGGAGCATGCAGCAGATCGTCGGCGAGACGACGCGAATGGGCATCGCCAAGGAGGCGACGGTCTCCGCGATGGAGCTCCTCGGGCCTGGGAGCCAGGTCGGTGTGGTCGTGTACGACGCCGAGGCTCAGGTGCTCGTGCCGCTCACGCCGATCGAGGAGCTCGACCGCGTGAGAGCGGAGGTCGAGAGCGTGCGAGCCAACGGGGGCACCGCGCTGCACCCCGCGTTGGTCGCCGCGAGCGAGCTGTTGAGCGGCGTCGAGTCGGCCGCCGTTCACGTTGTCGTGCTGACGGATGGGATGTCGCAGCCTGGGGAGTTCCGCTCGGCGATAGCTGAGCTCAAGGAGCAGGGCGCGACGATCTCCTTCGTCGGCATCGGCAGCGGCACTGACAAGATCCAGCTGGGCGACCTTGCCGCCTTGGCGGGCGGCGCGCTGCACGTCACCGACGACGTGCGCGCGTTGCCGAGCATCCTCGCTCAGGAGGCTTTGATGGCGAGCCACGACTTGGTGCGTGAGGAGGAGGTCGCCATCGACGTGAAGGAGCCGGCGCGCTCCCTGCTGCCCGAGCTGCCGGGTTCGGCTACCGTGAGCGGCTACGTGCTAACCGAGGCACGGCCTGGCGCCGAGCTGCTGGTAACCACGGTCGAGGAGGAGCCGGCGCCGCTGCTTGCGACCTGGCGTTACGGACTCGGGCGCGTGGTGGCGTTCGCCAGCCAGGGCGTCGGACCGTGGACGGAGTCGTGGCTGAGGGGCGCCGACTTCACCAGGACCTGGGGGCAACTGGGCCGCTGGGCCGCTGCCAGCGACGTGCCCAACGTCGACCTCACGCTCGTCGTCGACGGCGGGACTATCTCCGTGAGCGCGTACAGCTTCGAGGAGAGCGGAGCTCCGGCGACCGGCAGGAGTTACCAAGCCGAGCTTCGGCAGGGTGACGCGCTGCTTGGCGCGGTGCCACTCGTCGAGACCGGTCGGGGCCGCTACGAGGCCACCGTCGAGGCTCCGGCAGCCGGCGCGTTCAGGCTGTCCGTCACGCAGGCCGATGGTGAGTCGGTGGTCGAGAGGCCCGTGCTGGTTGAAGAGCTCGGCCCCTGGAATGACGCGACCGCGCCGCTGTTCGCGCTGCCGGCGCTCACCGGCGGGGAGCTGCTGCCAGCGGGTCAGGCCGGCGCGTTCGAGCCTTCGGTGGCCTGGTCCTGGC
>CAZQVC010000064.1:0-1991 GCA_964596625.1 uncultured bacterium
ACCCATACGAAACGGCTCCAGCCGGTGGCCGGAGCCGTGATCGATCTGCCTTCTGGCGCGCGACTTAGCGTCGCATGTCTCGGGCTCGTCGGTGGTGCCGAGGAGGGGACTTGAACCCCTACAGCCTTGCGGCCACCAGCCCCTCAAGCTGGCGCGTCTACCTATTCCGCCACCTCGGCAAGGGATCGGTGCGTAAGACGCAAAGTAGATGTTACCGGCGCGTAGCAAGAGGCGTCAAGCCGCGTTGGACCACGCGGCCGGCGCTCGCCGGGGCGCCCCACGCCGGTTATCCTCCGCCATGACCCTTCGCCGTCGGCAGCGCATCGAGGAGGTCGCGCGCCGCCGCCAGCACGACCTCACGCTCATCGCCGAGCGCGTCCACAAGCCGCACAACCTCTCGGCCGTGCTCCGGAGCTGCGACGCGGTCGGCATCGGCACGGTCCACGCGGTGCAGCCGACCGGGGGTGTGCCGACCTTCAGCGCGACCAGCGCCAGCGCGGAGAAGTGGGTCGACGTCGTCGTGCACGGCGACGTCGCCGGGGCCGTGAAGCACGTGCGCGAGCGAGGGCTGAAGGTCTACGCGGCGCACCTCTCGCAGACCGCCGTCGACTTCCGCGACGTCGATTACGTCGCGCCGTGCGCCGTGCTGCTCGGCAACGAGCGCGACGGCGTCTCCCCCGAGGCCGCGGCCTTGGCCGACGAGCACGTCGTCATCCCCATGCTCGGCATGATCCAGTCGCTCAACGTCTCCGTCGCTGCCGCCGTCATCCTCTTCGAGGCTCAACGCCAACGGAGGGACGCCGGTCGTTACGACGAGCCGGCCCTGCCGCCCGCCGAGCTCGAGGCGTTGATCGAGAGGTGGCTGGCGAACCGGCGCTGAGCCGGGCCGGGTCGCCAGGCGACGCGCAGGCGGCCGGTGTCGACTATCGTCTGACCATGACCAGACCACGGAAGTTCCGCCTGACCGGCTCGTTCGTCCTGGCCGTCTTCGTCTTCGGCCTCCTGCTCGCCTGCAGCGCGACTGCCCAGCAGTTCGAGAAGGTGGCGGACGGCCTTGCAAGCCCCGTCGCGATCACCAACGCCGGCGACGAGCGGCTGTTCGTGGTCGAGCAGGGCGGCGTGGTCCGCCTGGTCACGCCGGAGGGCTTGGCAGACGCGCCGTTCCTCGACATCAGCGACCGGGTCGGCGCGGGCGGGGAGCGCGGCCTGCTGGGGCTCGCCTTCCCCGACGACCACGCCGCCAGCGGCCGCTTCTACGTCTACTACACCGACCGGCAGGGCGACACCGTGGTCTCCCGCTTCACCGCCTCCGGCGACACCGCCGACCCGGCCAGCGAGCAGCCGCTGCTGAGACAGGAACAGCCCTACAGCAACCACAACGGCGGCCAGCTGGCCTTCGGTCCAGACGGCTACCTCTACGTCGCCCTCGGCGACGGCGGCAGCGGCGGGGACCCGGAGGGCAACGGCCAGGACCTCGGCACGCTCCTCGGCAAGCTGCTGCGCATCGACGTCTCCGGCGACGGCTACGTGGTGCCGCAGGACAACCCGTTCGTGGGTCAGCAGGGCGCCCTGCCCGAGATCTGGGCGTACGGGCTGCGCAACCCGTGGCGCTTCAGCTTCGACCGGGCGACCGGCGACCTGTACATCGCCGACGTCGGCCAGAACGCGTTCGAAGAGGTGAACCTGCAGCGAGCGAGCTCAGCCGGCGGCGAGAACTACGGCTGGAGGATCATGGAGGGCGCCGCCTGCTTCGACCCGCCTTCGGGCTGCGACCAGAGCGGCCTGACGCTGCCGATCATCACCTACCCGCACGGCGGCGAGTGGGGCCGGTCGATCAGCGGCGGCTACGTGTACCACGGGCCCCACGCTCCCAGTCTGCAGGGCGCGTACGTCTTCGCCGACTACGTCTCTGGGCGCATCTGGACGGCGCGGGCCGCTGACGACTGGCAGCCGCAGCTGCTCGTCGACACCCCGTACAACATCTCGACCTT
>CAZQVC010000064.1:2091-12472 GCA_964596625.1 uncultured bacterium
ACCGCTCAGCGAGGGGTAGCGGCCCTTACGCCCTTGAGGAGAGCTTGCGCCACGACCTCCTGCACGGCGATCGAGAGCGCCTGGGGCGCGACCTCGTGGCAGCTGCAGGTGCTCAGGACGAACGCGCTGTCGCCGTCGATCAGCGTGTGCGACGGCCTGGTGACCCGGGCGATGCCGATGTGCGCGGACAAGGAGAGCGCGTGCGCCGCGCTCTTGGAGATCACCGCGTCGGTGGCCACCACCACCAGCGTGGTGTTGGTGCCCGGCATGACGCGCAAGCCGCCCAACGCGTCCAGGCCCATGGCGTCCTCGAGCCCGGCGACGAGGCTGCCGTCGTCCGGGTCGACCACGTTCCCGAACGCGTTGCTCACCGCCAGCGCCGCCACGACGGCGCCGTCGACCTCGATGGCGTGCGAGCCGAGGCCGCTGGCCGTGGCGCGCTCCATGCCGTGGAGCTTGCCGACGCTGGCGCCCGCCCCGGCGCCGATGCTGCCCTGCCGCACGGGGCTTCCGCTGGCCGCCTGGGCCGCGGCGCGGCCCGCCGCCTCGTCGGGTCGCACGCTGGGATCGCCGACGCCGAGATCGTAGAGCACGGCCGACGGCACGATGGGCACCCTGGCGTAACCGGTGTCGAAGCCCCTCCCCTGCTCCTCCAACCAGCGCATCACGCCGTGGGCGGCGGCCAGACCGTAGGCGCTGCCGCCGCTCAGCACCACGGCGTCGACGGAGCCGACCGTCTTGTCGGGCTCGAGCAGCGAGGTCTCCCGCGACCCGGGGGCCGGCCCCAGGGCTCTTCCCGAGCCGATGCAGCCGCCCTCTGGCGTGAGCACAACGGTGCAGCCGGTGCGGGCGACGGGGTCGGTCCAGTGGCCGACGAGCAGGCCGCTGACGGCCGTCAGCGTGTCGTTCTCCAGCTCGCGGTAAGGCGCCTCGACGTGTGAGGCCATGCTCAGCCGGCGCCCTCCGGCAGGTACTCCGCCGCCTCTTCCGGCGTCACCTCGATGATCTTGATGCGGTCGGCCGGCGTGTCGACGGTGGCCCTGAGGCCAGTGGCCGTGTCGATCGGCAGGCTGAGGCGGAGCGCCGGCATGAACTGCTGCGCCGCCAAGTCAGCGCTCTCGCGGAACGCGGCGTTGACGCCGTTCGGGTCGATGGCGCCGGTCTTGAGGTCGATGCGGTGGAACACGATGCCTTCCGGCACCGGGAACCCGCCGCCGCCGCTTGGCCGCCCCCTCAGCGCGTTCTCGACGAAGTCGTTCCAGGCGTAGATGGGTTGGCGGGAGCTGGTCACCGAGTCGGTGTTGCCGTTGCTGAGAGTCATGCTGCTCGGCATGCCGGAGCTGTCGTCGTTGCCGATCCAGACGCCGGCGACCAGCCCCGGCGTCATGCCGACGAACCACATGTCCCGCTCGTCGTTGGTGGTGCCGGTCTTGCCGGCGACCCAGCGGCCCGGGACCGAGGCGCGGTTGGAGAGCCCGTAGGCCGGGTCGCGGTCGACGACGTTGCCGTGCAGGAGGTCGAGCATGATGTACGCGGTCTGCTCGCTCCACACCCTCGCCGAGTGCGGCGCGGCCTCGTAGATCACGTTGCCCTCGGCGTCCTCGACGCGCTGGATGAAGTACGGCTCGGTGTAGATCCCGCCGTTGGCGAAGGCGGCCATGGCCGCGGTGTGCTGCAGCGGCGTCACCTCGAAGCTGCCGAGCGCCATCGCGTAGTACGGCTCGACGTCGTAACCCAGCTCCCGCGCCTTCTCGGCCACGGCCTCCGCCGTCGCTGCCTCGAGAGCCTTGACCGCGGGGATGTTGCGGCTGCGGTTGACGTTGGCGCGCACCGTCTGGAAGCCGTCGTACTGGAAGTCCCAGTTGTCGGGCCGGTACGGCTCCTGCCCGCGGATCTCGAAGGTCGCAGGCTCGTCGACCAGGATCGTGGCCTGGTTGAAGCCGCCCTGCTCGATGGCGGTGGCGTAGACGATCGGCTTGAAGGAGCTGCCGGGCTGACGGTACGCCTGCGTCGCGCGGTTCAGCTCGCCCGGCGGCACACCAGGGTCGAGCTTCTGCCCGACCATCGCCAGCACGGCGCCGGTGCTCGGGTCGATGCCGACGATCGCCAGCTGGGCGCCCGGCGGCACCTCGGCCCTGAGGCTCGCCTGGTTGGCGGCGAGCTGCGCCTGCACGTCGATGGTCGTGACCACCCGCAGGCCGCCGCTGCCGAACACGACGCTGTCGCCGTAGCGGTCGGTGAGCCAGTTGCGCACGGCGATGACCACGGCGCGCGAGAGGTCGGACGAGACCGTGCCCTGCACCAGCACGTCGGCGTCGGTGCGCACCGCCGAGAGGAGCTCACCGTTCGCGCCGTATGAGACGTCCCAGCCGAGCGGCTCGAGGTGGTAGCGCCAGGTGCGGTCGGCCATCTCCCTGCTGATCGTGCCCTGCCTCACCATCTTGTCGAGCACCTCGCGCATGCTCGCCCTGGTGCCGGAGAAGTCCTGGTGGCGGGCGTTCGGCGAAGGTATGAGCCTGGCCAGGTAGAGGCCCTCGGCGAGGTTGAGCTCGATGGGGTCCTTGCCGAAGTAGGCCTGGGCAGCGGCGCGGATGCCGTAGACGTTGCCGCCCCAGAAGATCACGTTGATGTAGCGCTGCAGCACCTCGGACTTCGTGTGCCGCCGCTCCAGCTCGATGGCCAGCAGGATCTCCTTGAACTTGCGCTCAAGCGAGCGCTCGCTGCGGATGTCCTGCAGCAGCGTGTTCTTGATGACCTGCGTGGTGATGGTCGAGCCGCCGCGCTGCGCGTCGCCGAAGAACTCCTCGTAGGTCGCGCGCAGGAAGGCCGGGAGGTCGAGCCCGTAGTGGTTGTAGAACTGGTCGTCCTCGTAGGCCACGATCGCCTGCAGCGCGGCCGGCGAGACCTCGTCGAGGCTCACCGGGATGCGGTTCGTCGAGACCCTGCTCTCCCCCTCGGCCGGCACCAGCATGCCGATGCGGGTGACGCCGTCGGCGGCGTAGACCATCGAGGTCGAGGTGAACTCGAGCGCGTCGAGGCCCTCGAGCGAGGGCAGCTCACCGGCCCACTTCAACGTCGAGGACGTGAGCATGGCGGCGAACGAGAGGACCCCCGTGAGCGCGATGATGAACACGGCTTGGACGAGCTTCACGCGGCAATGCTACCAGCCGCGCGGTGCGGCGAAGGGCTCGGCCCGACACCGCCGGTTCAGGCCGTCGCGGGTCGGCGCTCGGCGACCTCGTTGGTGAACGCGACGTACTCGTCGAGCTTGCGCGCCGCGGCGCCGCTGGCCAGCGCCTCGAGCGCCAGGCGCACACCGTCCGCGATGCTGGGCGCGCGGTCGGCGAGGTAGATGGCGGCGCCGGCGTTGAAGGCCACGACGTCGCGGGCGGCGCTCGGGCCCTCGCCGCGCAGCACGGCGGCGAGCGCGAGCGCGTTGCTCTGTGGGTCACCGCCCTTGAGCTCCGCGAGCTCGTGGCGGCCGAGGCCGACCTCCTCAGGCGTCAGCTCGTAGTCGCGCAGCTCCCCGTCGGCACTCAGCTCGGTGACGGAGCTGGTGCCTGTCACCGTGAAGTCGTCGAGGCCGTCGCCGTGAACGACCAGTGCCCTCTCGACCCCGAGGCCCCTGAGCACCTCGGCCAGGAGCCTGGTCAGGCGCGGTTCGAACACGCCCATCAGCTGCCGGTTGGCCCCCGCCGGGTTGGTGAGCGGGCCGAGGTTGTTGAAGATCGTGCGGGCGCGCAGGTCGGCGCGGATCGGCGCGACGAAGCGCATCGCCGGGTGGTGGTTGCGGGCGAAGACGAACGCCAAGCCGAGCTCGGCGATGGCTTCGGCCACCTCGTCGGCCGAGAGGTCGAGCCGCGCCCCCGCCGCCTCCAGCACGTCGGCAGAGCCGGACTTGCGGGTGACGCCGACGTTGCCGTGCTTGGCCACCTTGACCCCGGCGGCGGCCGCCACGAACATCGCCGTGGTGCTGATGTTGATGACGTCGAGGCCCGTGCCGCCCGTCCCGCAGGTGTCGATGAGCGGACCGTCGACGACCAGGGGCACCCGCACGGCGCGCTCGCGCATGGCCTGGGCGAAGCCCACGATCTCGTCGACGCTCTCACCCCTGGTTCGCAGGGCGGCGAGGAGCGCCGCGGCCTGCATCTGGGAGAGCTTGCCGTCCATCAGGCGGCCCATGACGTCGCGGGCCCGCTCCGAGCTCAAGGTGCCGCCCGCGAAGACGTCCTCGAGCAGCTCTGCGATCTCGAACTCGTCGCTCATCTTCTCTCCTCGTCGGCGGCCTCGCGCCTCGCTGCGCCGGCCGCCCTCTGTTTGGCCTGCCCTCGGCCGGCGCGCGTTGACGCGGCCCCCGGACTGCCCTTCGTAACCTCGGCGGCGCCTAAAGTCGCCGAGCCGCCCGCTGCCGTTCTCAACTCCTCGACCGCGCCGCGCAGGTAGGCCCGCTCGTACGCCGCGGTCCGGGTGCCCCAGAGCCGCCGCAGCGGCGTCGCCAGCGCCGCCCGCTTGAGCGCCAGCAGCGCGGGGTGCACCCCGAGCAGCAGGGCGACGCGCAACCCGCCGTGCTTGCGCCAGACCCGCACGCCGGCCCTGCCCGCCGCGAACGCCTTGGCTCGGTCGTCGGTGATCAGCCCCACGTGCACGGCCCAGGCCTCCTTGCTCCGCACGAACTCGGCGCCGCCACGCTTCAGCCGCAGCGCGAGGTCGGAGTCCTCGCCACCGTAACCGGCGAAGGCCGCGTCGAAGCCGCCGACGGCCTCGAAAGCGGCGCGCGGCAGGCTGGTGTTGGCGCCGGTGGCGTTGATCCACAGGGCGCGGCGGCCGAGGCTGGCCACGCGCTCGAACGGCTCCGGCTCGCGCGCGCCGCCCTCCGAGGGGGCCTCGAGCTCGGCCGGCAGGCGCAGGTCCCCGATCACCACCCGCGGCCTCGCCGGGGCGGCCGCGGCCTCGGCGCGCTGCGTGGAGGGCCCGTGCTCGTCCACGGACGGCTCGGGTGTCGTGTCTGAGACCCGGTCGTGGTCGCGCTCGGGGTCCACGCCGTGAGCCAGCAGGTGAGCCGCCAGGCAGCCGGGCGGCAGCATGACGTCGTCGTCGCTCAGCAACAAGATCTCGCCGCGAGCCGCCGCTGCGGCGGCGTTCCTGGCGGCGGCGACGGGGGTGTTGCGCTCCAGCACCAGCGGCCGCAGCGTGAAGGGCGTCCGTAGCTCGGCGAGCGCCTCGGCCGCCTCAGGGTCGCCGTTGCTCACGACGCACCACTCGAACCTCGACGGGTCGAGCGTCTGCTCGCGCAGAGATGCGGCCTTGCGCAGCAGCAGCGGCACGCGGCGGTAGGTGACGGTGACGACGCTGAGCAGCACCGTCAGGCGGGCCGCACCCGCAGGAAGTTGGCGAGGAGCTCGTGGCCGCTCTCGGTGAGGATGCTCTCGGGGTGGAACTGCACGCCCCACACCGGATGGGCGCTGTGCCTCACGCCCATGATCACCCTGCCGCCGTCCTCCTCCACCCAGGCGTTGACCACCAGCTCGGCCGGCAGGTCCTCGACCACCAGCGAGTGGTAGCGCGTAGCCGTCAGCGGTCGCGGCAGGCCCGCGAAGGGGCCGCTGCCGTCGTGCTCGATGCGCGAGGTCTTGCCGTGCATCAAGCGCTTGGCGCCGACCACGGCGGCGCCGTACGCCGCCCCGATGGCCTGGTGGCCGAGGCAGACGCCGAGGATCGGCACGGTGCTGCCGAAGCGCCGTATCACGTCGATGCTCAAGCCCGCCTCGGCCGGCGTGCAGGGGCCGGGCGAGACCACGATCCGGTCGGGGGCGAGGTCGGCGACCTCGTCGAGGGTGAAGGCGTCGTTGCGCCAGACCTCGACCTGTGCGCCCAGCTCGCCCAGGTACTGCACGAGGTTGTACGCGAACGAGTCGTAGTTGTCGATGAGCAGCACGCGCGACATCAGCCGAGGCCCTCGGTGGCCATCGCGACGGCGCGCCGCAGCGCGGCCAGCTTGTTGTGGGCCTCGCGCCACTCGTACGCCGGGTCGGAGTCGGCGACCACGCCGCTGCCGGCCTGCAGGTGCATCCGCCCGTCGGCCACCACCACGGTCCTGAGGGTGAGGGCCATGTCCATGTCGCCGCTGACGCTGAGGTAGCCGAAGGCGCCGGCGTACGGCCCGCGCCGCACCGTCTCGAGCTCGTCGATGATCTCCATCGCCCTGATCTTCGGCGCGCCGGAGGCCGTGCCCATCGGCAGCGTGGCCGACAGCGCGTCGAGCGCGGTGCGCCCCTCGGCCAGCTCGCCTTGGACGGTCGAGACGATGTGCATGACGTGGCTGTAGCGCTCGACGCGCATCAGGTCGCTGACCTTCACGCTGCCCGGCCGGCAGACCCGCCCGAGGTCGTTGCGGCCGAGGTCGACGAGCATCACGTGCTCGGCGCGCTCCTTCTCGTCGGCCAGGAGCTCCCTGGCGAGCTCGTCGTCCTCCTCCTCGGTCTTGCCGCGCCAGCGGGTGCCGGCGATGGGCAACGTCTCGACCTTGGCGCCGGTCGCGCGCACCAGGCTCTCGGGGCTGCTAGACACCAGCGTCACGGGGCCCAGGTCGAGGTAGCCGAGGTAGGGGCTGGGGTTGATCGTGCGCAGCGCGCGGTAGATGGCGAACGGGTGCACCCCGAGCTCGGCGCTCTGGCGCAGGCTCGGCACGACCTGGAAGATGTCGCCGGCCTTGATGTACTCGACAGCCCTCGCCACCGCCCGCATGAACGTCTCCTGATCGACGTTGCTGGTGAACTCGACCTCGCGGCCGGCGCGGTCGCCCGGCACCCCCGGCAGCGGGCCGCGCAGGCGGGCGTAGGCGGCGTCGACAGCGGCGCTGGCCCGCGCCTGGTCGGCCTCGTCGCCCTCTCTCGCGGCGGCGACGATGAACAGCTTGCGCTTGAGGTGGTCGAAGACGATGACCAGCTCGGGCTCGACGAACAGCAGGTCGGGGGCGCCGATCTCGTCGGGGTTCGAGTCGGGGAGGCGTTCGTAGCAGCGCACCATGTCGTAGCTGGCGTAACCCACCGCGCCGCTCCAGAAGGGCGGCAGGTCGGCCGCTACGGACGCTTCGGCCGGCAGGGTGACGATCTCGTCCCACAGCTCGCGCAGCGGGTCGTCAGACTCGAAGGTGCGCGTCTCGCCGCCGGCGCTCACCGTCACCAGGCGGCCGCGGGCCTGCACGCGCTTGCGCTCGCCGGTGCCGATGAACGAGTAGCGCGCGACGCGTTCGCCCTGCTCGACGCTCTCGAGCAGGAACGACGGGTGCCCGGCGACCTTGAGGTAGGCGGTGAGCGGCGTCTCGAGGTCGGCGAGCAGCTCTCGGTACACGGGTCTGGGGCGCCCGCGAGGGGCGGATGGTTGGCTCATGCTGTGGCTCCGGTTCCTGCTGCGAGAAGGGCGCCGCGAGGTGCTCGCGTCACCCCTGATGGTCGTATGGCGATGCTGGACGAAGGGCCTACTCGGCTAGCGACGCCATCGCGTCCAGCGGCGCCACGCGGCCGCCATGCTGCAGGACCACCGTGAGTTCATCGCAGCAGTATAGCCTCGCAGCCGGCGCGCTCGGCCGCCCACGGAGCAGGTCGGGCGAGCCGGCGCAGCGTCACCTTCAGCTGCGCTCGACCGGCTTGAGGAACAGCCCGATCGCGTGGAAGCCGGCGTCGACGTGGACCGTCTCGCCGGTGATGCCGCCGCCGAGCTGATCGGTGAGGAGCGAGAAGCCGACGCCCCCGACCTCCTCCTGGGAGATGTTGCGCCTGAGCATCGACATCTCGCCGGCCTGGTTGTAGAGGTCGCCGAAGCCGCTGATCGAGCGCGCCGCGATGGTGCGGATGGCGCCGGCGCTGATCGCGTTGACCCTGATGCCCTGCGGGCCGAGGTCGTAGGCGAGGTAGCGGACGCTGGCCTCGAGGGCGGCCTTGGCCACGCCCATCATGTTGTAGTGCGGCACCACGCGCTCGGCGGCGAGGTAGGTGAGCGTGACCATGCTGCCGCCCTCTCTCATCAGCGGCGCGGCGCGGCGGGCGCACGCCACCAGCGAGTACGCCGAGACGTCCATGGCCGTGACCCAGTCGGCGCGCTCGGTCTCCACGAACGGCTTCTCGAAGGTCGTCGCGGGGGCGTAGGCGATCGAGTGCACCAGGTAGTCGAGCTGGCCGAACTCCTCACCGACCTGCGCGAAGAGCCGGTCGAGATCGTCGTCGCTGCCGACGTCGGCCTCGAGCAGCAGCGGGTCGTCGAGGTCCTCGGTGAGCTTCTGCAGCGTCGGCAGCAGGCGCTCACCCTGGTAGCTGAACGCCAGGCGCGCCCCAGCCTGCGCCAGCGGCTGGGCGATGGCCCAGGCCAGCGAACGCTGGTTGGCCACGCCCATGACGAGGCCCTTCTTGCCGCTGAGGTCGATGCTGTACACCATCGTTCTCCTTCGTGTAGCGCCGAGTGCTCGGCGCGGTCTGCACGGCGGCCAGAGCGGAAGCCGGCGCTCAGGCGTCGAGCATCAGGCGCTCGAAGCGCTCGCGGGCGCTGTCGGCCTTGGCGCGCTCCCCGCGCCTCTCCCACACGTCGGCCAGGCCCTCCCAGGCGATCTCGCTGAAGGGCTCGTGCTCGGTCATCATCTGATAGATCGTCGTCGCGCGCGTCAGGTCGTCGTCGGCGAGGGCGAGCTCGGCGGCGCTCTGCAGCAGCGAGAGATGCTCTGACTGCAGGTTCTGCCGGATGTTGTCGACCCAGTCCGATTCGATGCCTACGAGGAAGTGGCCCTTGTAGAGCTGCGAGGCCGCGACGTGGTCGCGCAGCTGCCGGCTCTCGCGCGCCTGGGCCGCGAGCTTGCGGTAACTGTCGACGTCGTAATCGATGCTGAAGCTGTCCTGCAGGTAGTAGCGGCGGTTGGCCGACTCGACGAGCTCGCCGCCCATCACCTTGCGCAGGCGGTAGAGCGTGGTGTGGAAGCTGCTCGAGGCCTTCGACTCCGTCTTGCCGGGCCACAGCGCCTCGGCGACCTCGAAGGTGGTGACGCCGCTGCGGTGCTCGAGCATGTAGAACAGCAGCTCGAGCGCCTTGAGCGAGTCCCAGTCGAGCCGCTCGCCCTGCCGCATGATGATCGGATGCCCGAAGCCGCGGGCGCTCACGACGCCTTCGAGCGGCGTGCGCAGCTCCTCTATGCGCCTCAGGCGCACGCTGACGGCCTCCAGCAGCTCGTCCTTCTGCACCGGTTTGGTCAGGTAGTCGTCGGCGCCGAGCGTCATCCCACGGCGCATGGAGCGGCGGTCTTCGAGCGCGGTGAGGAAGATGAACGGCACCGCGCGCAGCTCCTGGATCGCGCGCGTGCGGTTGTGGAACTCGAAGCCGTCCATCTGGGGCATGTTGACGTCGGAGACGATGACGTCCGGGCGCAGCCCCTCCTTGAGCTCCTCGAGAGCCTCGAGCGGGTCGTCCATGGTGAGCACGCTGTAGCCGGCCTGGGTGAGCGTCAGCTCGCTGACCTTGAGCATCACCGGCTCGTCGTCCACGACAAGTACCAGGGTGGTCGCCATCGGAAGGGAGTCTAACTCAGGAAGCCGCTGCGCGGTCCTTGAGCCGGGCGCCGAAGTCCGTGCTGGACGCAGGGAGTCAATCTTCCCACCCCGCGGTCTTCTGGTAGTGGATGAGCGCGCTGTACTCCACGGCCGACCCCGAAGCAGCGGTCGCGAACTTCACGTCGACCACCACGTCGTCACGGTCCAAGGAGTTGATGAAGTCGTCGAGCCGTTGTTCGAAGAGCTCATGGACGTTCGAACTGATCAGCTTGAACTTCGGATCCACGTTGCCTCCCCCCGGCCCGGTTCCGCCCGCGAGCAGCAGTGACCGTCGGGTCGCGGGTCGAACCTGGCCTGTGCGCCGCGGTGGCGCTGGCCGTGCCGGCGTGTGGCGCATGATAGCGACGTTGACGCCGCTCCACTGCCTGAAATTTCGCGTCTGGCAACGGATCGCGTCACGAGCCGCGAGGCGTCGAGCCCGGCGTCTGCGCTGGTAGATTCTCCGCATGCCGCAACTCGCCGCCTCGCCGACCAAGGCAAGGCCGCGTCACGAGCTGGTGATGAGGGTGCTCCAGCCCCTGGCGCGCCGCGGCGTCGCCCTGCTGTCGCGCACCGCGGTCGAGCCGTGGCAGGTGGTGGTGGCGCACACGCTCGTCGGCCTGCTCGCAGCCGTGCTGGTCTCCGGCTCGAGCTCGGTCGGCTGGCTGGTCGCCGCCGTGCTGCTGCAGCTGAAGTCCCTGCTCGACAACATCGACGGCGGCCTGGCGCGGGCCACGAACCGCGTGACCGAGCTCGGGCGCTACCTCGACACCGGCCTCGACCTGCTGGTCAACGTCGCGCTGTTCGCCGCG
>CAZQVC010000065.1:0-12448 GCA_964596625.1 uncultured bacterium
GAGGGGATCCTGCGAGGGCTGATCTGGCACGAGATCCTCAAGGAGGCGCCGGGCAAGAAGCTACTCAGGAGGACAAGATCGCGACCTCAGTGACACTGAAACTACGCAACCCGGCCGAAGCGCTCTCGCTCTACGGCCAGAACGACGAGAACCTCAAACTCCTACGCTCCAAGCTGCGGGCCAAGGTGGTCGCCCGCGGGGACGAGCTGCGCCTGAGCGGAGACGAGCCGGCGGTCGAGGAGGCCGAGCAGACCTTCCGCAGCCTGCTCGACGTGATCCGCAGCGGCTCCGAGGTGAGCCGCGCCGAGATCGAGTTCGGCGGCTTCGACGTGCCGCCGGCCGGTGCCGGCGACCAACAGGTCCGCTCCGACGACGCCGACGGCTTCGCCGACGGCGTTCGCGACGACCTGCCGGGCGGAGCCGGGGACGACTCGTTCGGCGGCGACGAGGTGCGCCTGCCCGGCCGGGCCAAGCCGAAGACCAGGGGTCAACGGCGCTACGTGCAGGCCATCGCGGCCAACCCCATCACCTTCGGGCTCGGGCCGGCCGGCACCGGCAAGACCTACCTGGCGGTGGCCATGGCCGTCGGCGCGCTCACCACCAACAAGGTCAAGCGCATCATCCTCACGCGTCCCGCGGTCGAGGCTGGCGAGCGCCTCGGGTTCCTGCCGGGCGACCTGCAGGCCAAGATCGACCCGTACCTGCGTCCCCTCTACGACGCGCTCTACGACATGCTGCCGGCCGAGCGCGCCGAGCGGCTGATGGAGCAGGGCACCATCGAGGTCGCCCCGCTGGCGTTCATGCGCGGCCGCACGCTCAACGACGCGTTCATCATCCTCGACGAGGCGCAGAACACCACGGGGGAGCAGATGAAGATGTTCCTCACGCGCATGGGCTTCAACAGCAAGGTAGTGGTGACCGGCGACGTCACCCAGACCGACCTGCCCGGCTCGGTGCCTAGCGGCCTCAACGTCGCTCGGTCTATCCTCCAAGGCATCGAAGGCATAAGTTTCATCGAGTTCAGCAAGGCCGACGTCGTGCGACACCCGCTGGTGGCGCAGATCATCCTGGCCTATGAGCAGCACGGCTAGACCCGACTCCCGCTCGAGCTTCAGCTACTGGCTGCTGGCGCTGGCGGTCATGGCAAGCCTCGCCGCGCTGCTCTACAGCGTCCACGGCACCGGGCAGCGCACGCCGCTGCGCCTCGGGCAGCCCAGCCCCGAGACGTTCGTCGCGCCGATCGACACCAGGGTCATCGACCTCATCGCCACGCAGCGGGCGCGGCAGGCGGCCAGGGCGCAGATCGAGACCGTCTACACCACCGACACCAGGCTACGGAACTTGGTCGTGGCCGGCGTCTCCTCCTCCGGTCTCCCCGCCGAGGTCATCGACGCCGTCGTCGAGCGCTACGAGCAGCCGGGCGGCGTGCGCATCGAGGAGCTGCCGACGCTGATCGAGGACGTCGTGGCCATCGCCCCGCCCGACCGCAAGCGCGAGGTGCGCTTCGTGCTCGAGAGCCGCCTGGTGGCCACGTCGGTGCCCGACGATCGCCTCACTCAGGCGGCTCGAGACGCTGCCGCGGCCGCCGTCGAGCCGGTGATGCAGGCGCTCGAGTCCGGCCAGGTGATCGTCGCGGCCGGCGAGCCTCTCACCGAGGACAACCTGCGCGTGCTCGACTCGCTCGGGCTCTACAGCGCGCAGGCCGAGGCCGTAACCCAGACGACCTGGATCGTCTTCGGCTCGCTGATCGTGGCGCTGCTGCTCACCTCGCCGCTGGTCATCGCGCGGCGCTACCTGCAGAGCCGCATGACGCTGCCGCAGCTCACCTTCCTGATGACGACCACCGTGCTGGTCCTGGCGGCGCAGCGGCTGGCGGTCATCGCCTCACCGCACTTCCTCTTCGCGCTGCTGGCCGCCCTCATCGCCGCGGCACTGCTCGGCACGGTGCCAGGCATGCTGTGGGGCGGTTGGACGGCCCTGGCCGTCGGCTTCCTGGTGCCGGCCTCGCCGCTGGTGGTGATCGCCGCCACCGCGGTCGGCTCGGTCGCGGCCGCGCTCCTCGTGCAGTCGGGCAAGACGCGCCTGGCGCTGCCGGTGGCCGGCGCCGGAGGGGGGCTCGTGGCCGGCCTCACGCTGCTGGTCACCGTGTTCATGAGCGGCGGCATGACCTTGAGCTCGGCACTGCTCGGCGGCGCGTTCCTCTTGGGCGGCGGGGTGCTGGCCGGCGTGCTGGCCCTCGGTCTGCTGCCGGTCGCCGAGAGCGTCTTCGGCTTCCTCACCGACTTCCGCCTGCTCGAGCTCTCCAGCCCCTCCAACCCGCTGCTGCAGCTGCTGGTGGCCGAGGCCCCCGGCACCTACCAGCACAGCCTGATCATCTCCAACCTCGTCGAGCAGGCCGTGAGGAACATCGGCGGCAACGAGCTGCTCGCCCGCGTGGGCGCGCTGTTCCACGACGTCGGCAAGACCAAGAGGCCGCACTTCTTCATCGAGAACCAGTTCACCGGCGAGAACCCGCACGACAGCCTCAACCCGCACCTCAGCTACCTGATCGTCACCAGCCACGTACGCGACGGCATCGAGCTGGCCCGCGAGTACCGCCTGCCGCGCGAGCTCGAGCCGTTCATCGCCGAGCACCACGGCACGACGGTCCTCAGCTACTTCTACAAGCGGGCCCTCGAGGACGGCCAGGTCGAAGAGCTCAACTTCCGCTACCCCGGCCCGAAGCCGAGCAGCAAGGAGACGGCCGTGCTGATGCTGGCCGACGCAGTGGAGTCGGCCTCGCGCACGCTGGAGGACCCCAACCCGCAGACGATCAGGGCGCTCATCGACCGGCTCATCGACCAGCGGCTGCAGGACGACCAGCTCTCCGACAGCCCTCTGAACTTCAACGACATCGAGGTCATCGCCAACACCTTCGAGCGCATGCTGACCGCCGTGCTCCACAGGCGCATCTCATACCCCAGCGCCGACGAGATCAAGGGCCTGAAGCGGACTCGCGGTGACGGCGCCCAGGGCCACATGCTGGCGGCCGGCGCGACCGACGTGCAGCTGCCGGAGTCGGTCACCAACCCAGCGGCCGGCGCCGAGGCGCGCAAACCGGCCGCGGACGGGCGCGTGGCGGGCGAGGAGCCGGCAGGCGTGGCTGGACGGGAGGTGTCCGGTGGCGGTCGAGGTGCTCGACGAGACTCGGCGGTTTCCAGGCGTTGAAGCGCTGCGCACGGCGCTCGAGGGCTTGATGGCCGAGCTCGGCCTCGACGACCGCGAGGTGACGGTCGTGCTCACCACCGACGAGGTGATAGCCGGCCTCAACCTGCGCGACAGGGACGTCGACGGCCCAACGGACGTGCTCTCCTACCCCACCAGCGAGCCTACCGACACCGACTTCCCGGTCATCGAGCACCTCGGTGACGTCGTCATCAGCGTCGACACCGCCGCTGTGCAGGCGGCCGAGGCCGGCCACGGGCTGCTGGCCGAGGTCGCCACGCTGGCGGCCCACGGCCTGGTTCACCTCACCGGCCACGATCACCACGAAGAGCCTCAGTGGCAGCCGTTCGAGTCTGCCCAGCGCCGCATCCGAGAGTTGCTGGCCGGAGAGGAGCAGCGTTGAGCTCAGCCCGCCTACGCAGGTCGTTCAGTGTGGCCGGCGCCGGACTGTCCCGCGCCTGGGCGACCCAGCCCAACCTCAGGCTCGAGACCTTCATCGGCGTGTGCGCGCTGCTGCTGGCCGCCTGGCTGCGCGCTCCCGCCGCGCCGATCGTGCTGGCCTGCATGGTCGTGCTGGCTCTCGAGCTCATGAACAGCGCGGTGGAGACGGCCATCGACCTGGTCTCCCCCGACCCGCACCCCCTGGCCGGCAGCGCCAAGGACCTGGCAGCCGCGGCGGTGCTCACCGCCGCCATCGGCGCCGTGATCGTCGGGCTGCTGGTGCTGGGCCCGCCGCTGCTCGCCAAGCTCTCGAGCCTCTGGGGCGGCGCGTGAGCGCCGCCATGCGGGAGGACGGCTCGGTGCCGGCCGACCTCCTGGCGGCGGCCCGCGAAGCCTTCGACAACGCCTACATCCCCTACTCCCGCTTCGGGGTCGGAGCCGCGCTGCGCGCCGAGGACGGCGAGGTCTACGCGGGAGCCAACGTGGAGAACGCCAGCTTCGGCCTCACCCGCTGCGCCGAGCAGTCGGCCGTGCAGGCGATGGCCACCGCGGGCGCCCGTGGCTTCAGCGAGATCGTCGTGTACACCGAGAGCGACGAGCCCTCCTCCCCGTGCGGAGCGTGCCGGCAGGTGCTCTTCGAGTTCTCGCCGAGCGCGGCCGTGTACCTCGTCAACCACCGCGGGCGGGTGATCAAGACCAGCGTGGACGAGCTCCTGCCGGGCGCCTTCGACGCCGGGAAGCTCTCGTCCAGAACGGCCTAGAGCGCGCACTTGACAGCCGGATAGTTCTCACTGGCGGCGGTTATACTCCGCCCTGATGCCGAACAGAATGATGGCGAACAGAAGAAGCCCCGTACTACTCGCGCTGCTGGTCGCGGGTCTGGCGCTCAGCAGCGCCGCCTTGGCGCAGGTGACCCGCGTAGCGGTGTTCCCCTTCGACGTCCCGGCCTCCGCCCAGGCGTACCAGCTCGGGCTCTCCGGTGCGGTCCAGCGCTCCCTCAACCAGATCCCCAACGTCTACGCCGCGCCCGTCGGCGACGTGGCCCTGGTGGCCAACCGCGCGGTCGCGACCGAGCAGGACGTCGAGCGGACCGTCGGCCGACTGTTCGACGCCTCCGCGCTGATCACGGGTCAGGTGACCCTCGCGGGCGGCGGCGTCAGCGCCACGGTCAACGTCGAGATCGGAGGCGGGGTGCAGACCGTCGAGGCCAGCGGTCAGGACCCGCAGAGCCTCGCCTCCGCGCTGATCCCTCAGATCGCCCGCCTCGTCGCGCCGCAGCTCGGCGCCAGCGACCTCGCCAGGGTCGAGGCCGCGGCTGCCGCCACGCCGTCGCTGCCGAGCCTGGCGCAGACGGGCCTGAGCGCCTCCGGCCTGCCCGGCGTCGACCGCTCGGCGCTGCAGATCGCTGCCGACCTAGACGCGGAGTCGGCCTGGGTGCGCTCGGAGTACGCCAAGTCTCTGGCTCTCGGCGGCCAGCTGGAGCGCGCCGTGACCGTCGCCAACGAGGCCGCGGCGCTCGCGCCGGACGACGTCGAGGTGCAGGCCACGGTCGGGGTCGTCCTCAACTCCGCCGGACAGGACGAAGAGGCCGCCGGCGCGTTCGGCCGCGCGTTGGCGCTCAACCCCGCACACGCGATAGCCCTGGCCGGCAGGGCCTCGGTGGCCGACGTCTCCGGCTCCGACGCCAGGGCCGACCTGCAGGCCGCGATCGCGGCCTACCCGCGCTTCGTCGACGCCCACATCCGCTTGGCCGAGCTCGAGACCGACCCGGTGAGGGCGCTGCAGACGCTGCGCCGCGGCGAGGACGCCGCACCGGAGTCGATCCTGCTGCGCTCCGCCGTGCTCGATCTGCTGCTGAGCAACAACGACGCGGCCAGCGCGCTGGCCTACCTGCAGCAGTCGGTGACTCAACCGCTCGCCCGCTCCGCCTCGCTCTACGCGCTCGCGCGGGTGCTGCCGCCATCGCAGCAGACCGCGGCGCTGGCCCTGGTCGAGGAGGGGCTGGCGGCGTTCCCCGACAGCACCGAGCTGGCCGTGGCCAAGGCCGACCTGCTGCTTCAGGGCGGCCAGGCCGAGGAGGCCGAGGCGATGCTGCAGGCCATCTACGACGAGAACCCGAGCAACAGCAGCGTCGGCAACCTGTTGGCGGTGGCCAAGGCGCGCCGGGGCGACATCGCAGGGGCGCAGGCGATCTTCGAGGCGCAGCGCGGCTCCGGCCCGCAGGTCGACCGGAACCTCGCGGAGCTCTACGTGGCCGCCGGGCGCGCGGGAGCGGCCCTCGACCTGCTCGAGCCGCTGGTCGCGGAAGACCCAGAGGACGCGCAGCTCCAGGCCCTCTACGGCACGGCGCTGACCCGCATCGGCCGCCTGGACGAGGGCGAGGCGGCGCTCAGGCGGGCGCTCGAGCTCAACCCGTCGAACGCCTTGGCGCAGCGCAGCCTGTCGCTGCTCGAGCAGCAGCGCAGCCTCACCGGGGAGGCCGAGATCCAGTTCTCCGAGGAGGCCGGCGCGGCGTTCCAGCAGGGGCTTTATGCGCTCAACGCGAACGACTTCGAGGCCGCCGCGCAGGCCTTCGCCCGCTCACGGCAGGAGGCCGACAACCCGCTCGCCGCCTTCTACCACGGCTACGCCAAGCAGCTCATCGGCGACAGTCGAGGCGCCGTCGCCGATTACCAGATCGCCCTCGAGGCGTTCCCCGACTCGGACATCGTGCTCAACAACCTCGGCTACGCGCACCTGCAACTCGGCCGCTACGACCTCGCGCTCGAATACATCCGCAGGGCCGTGGCGCAGAACCCCGAGAACTCGCAGGCCAGGCTGAACCTCGGTCTGGTGCACTACGCCCTCGGGCAGTACGAGTCCGCCATCAGCGAGCTGCAGGCCGCGGCCGACCTCGACCCCGCCCTCTCCGGTACGGTCGAGGAGCTCATCGCCGCGTCACGCCGGGCGCTGGGGCAATAGGGCCGCGCGGCGTCGCCAGAGCGGCCCCGGAGCGATGTGACGGGGCCGCCTCGCGAGATTGGCGCTAGCATGAAAGGCAACATGAACGAGTCGGTGGTAAGGGACGCGGTACGACGTCTGCCCGCGTACCGCTTCAGTCACTACCCGCAGCCCGTGAAGCTCGATCAGAACGAGGCACCGGACGATCTCGCCGGGCCGCTGAGGGAGGCGGTGCAGGCGCGCCTGGCGAGCGCGGTCTTCAACCGCTACCCCGACCTGCACCCGGTCACCCTGGAGCGGGAGCTGGCCAGGCGCCACGAGTGGGATCCCGACGGCGTGGTCGTGGCGGGCGGCTCCAACGTGCTCATCCAGGCCCTGACGATCCTCTCCGGGATCGGGCGCGACGTGCTCAGCGTCACGCCGACCTTCGCGGTCTACGCCGCGCAGGCGCGGATCCTCGGCGCCGAGCTGCTGGAGCTGCCGCTGAGGCCCGACTTCGCGCTGCCGACCACGGAGCTGCTCCAGGCGCTCGAGGTCGGTAGCGGCGTGATGTTCCTCGCCGACCCGGCGGCGCCGACCGGCAACCGTCACGGCCCGGCCGACGTCGCCGCCCTGCTGCGAGCCGCCGACGAGCGCGGCACCTGGCTCAGCGTCATCGACGAGGCGTACTGCGACTTCGCCGGCGTCGACCACCTCGACTCGATAAGGCGTCATCCGACCAGCGTCAGCCTCAGGACCTTCTCGAAGGCCGCAGGCCTCGCCGGTCTGCGCGTCGGTTACGCCCTCACCAGTCCCGAGATCGCCACCGAGCTGCGCAAGGTCCTGCTGCCCTTCAGCGTCGGCACCCTGCAGGTGGCGACCGCCTTGGCGGTGCTCGAGCGGCCTGAGGTCGTGGCGGCCAGGGTGAAGGAGGTCGTCGCGGAGCGCGGTCGGTTGCTGAGCGAGCTAAGGCGACTGCCGGGCGTCGAGCCTTACGACAGCGTGACGAACTTCGTGCTGTTCGCGGTCGAGGACCCCGCCGCAGTGCACCGGGCGCTGCTCGAGCGCGGCGTGGTGATCCGTCGCCAGGATCACTTGCCGGGCGCCGGCGGCTGGCTGCGCGTCAGCGTCGGCAGCAAGGCCGACAACGACGCGTTCCTCGCCGCCTTGAACGCCGCACTAGCCGGGGAGGTCGTCCGTGGCTAGGCGCTCGCTCAAGGAGCGCAACACCAGCGAGACGCAGCTGCGCGTCGAGCTCGACCTCGACGCCGCCGCGAGCCGGAGCGACGACCGCGAGCCGCCGTCGACCGGGCACGGCTTCCTCGACCACCTCCTGGCCCAGCTGACCAGGCACGGCCGCTTCGCGCTGAGCGTCGGTGGCCAGGGCGACCTGCACATCGACGTCCACCACCTCGCCGAGGACTCCGGCATCACCATCGGCCAGGCCTTCGCCGAGGCGCTCGGCGACCGCGCCGGGATCGAGCGGTACGGCGACGCCTTCGTGCCCATGGACGAGACGCTCGCGCACGTCGTCGTCGACCTCTCCGGCAGGCCGTACCTCTCCTTCGACGCCGCGGGCTTCGCGGGCGACAGCGGCGGCTTCAATGCCTTCCACCTCCGCGAGTTCCTGCGGGGCTTCGCCAACCACGCCGGCGCCACCGTGCACGTCAGGGTGCTCGAGGGCGAGGAGACGCACCACGTCTGCGAGGCCGTCATGAAGGCGTTCGCCAGGGCGCTGAGGGACGCCGTCCAGCTCACGCACGAGGAGCTCCCCTCGACCAAGGGGCTGCTGTGAGGACCGTCGTCATCGACTACGGCGCAGGCAACCTGCACAGCATCGCGCGGGCGCTGCACAGGGCCGGCTTCGAGCCGGCGGTGGAGTCCGACCCGCTCGCGGCGCGCGACGCAGACCTGCTGGTGCTGCCCGGCCAGGGTCGCTTCGGTCAGGTGGCTCGCGCCTTCGCCGAGTCCGGCTTCGAACCCCTGGTTCGCGACCACCTCGCCGCCGGCAGGAGCTTCTTCGGCGTGTGCGTCGGCCTGCAACTGCTGCTGGAGCGCTCCGAGGAAGACCCCGACGTGCCAGGCCTCGGCCTCGTGCCCGGCGAGGTCCGGCGGTTCAGGGGCGACGTCCGCGTGCCGCAGATGGGTTGGAACACGGTCGAGAAGGTCGGAGCCAGCCCGCTCTTCGACGGGGTGCCGAACGGCGCGCACGTCTACTTCGCGAACTCCTACTACGCCGTGCCGTTCGGTGAGGCGGCGGCTGCGCCCGGCAGCGTCACGCGCTACGGCGACACCGAGTTCCGCAGCGCGTTCTCCTTCGGCAACCTGCACGCCACGCAGTTCCACCCGGAGAAGAGCCAGGGCGTAGGGCTGCAGGTGCTGGCCAACCTCAGGCGCTCGCTCGACGAGGGACTGCAGGCATGACGCGCGCCGCTCTGTTCCGTCCGCTGGCGGTGCTCGTGCTCTGCTGCGCCTCGCTGATGGCGCTCGGTAAGGCGAGCGCTCAAGCGCTCGCGGCGCCCGCGACCCCTCAGCTGCCGGCGGCCGAGGAGCGCTGGGCCGTGCAGGTGGTGGCGCTGCGCGACTTCCGCGAGGCGCAGGAGCAGGCCGCCTCGCTGCGCACGCTCGGCTTCGACGCGTACACCGAGTTCGCCATGCTCAACGGGCAGCAGTGGGTACGGGTGAGGGTCGGCTGCTTCGCCTCGCGGGGCGCAGCTGAGGCCACGGCGGCCGCGCTGCGTGCGCGGATCACGGCCGATGCCCAAGCGGTCGAGTTCAGCTCGTTCACGCACGCCAAGGGCTGCACCGAGGAGGACATCGGCTTCCTCAACGGCTACGGCTGGCGCTTGATTAGCGACCAGGGGCCCGTGACCTTCGCCGTCAACGTCGCCGGCGTGCCGGCCGTGGTGGCTCACGACGGCTCGCGCTGGCGGATCGTGCAGGACGACGACCAGTTGCAACTGCAGGTGAGCGCCACGCCGCCGGCGAGCTTCGAGGCGCGGCGCATCGGCGGGGTGTCGTTCGTGGGCCTCGCGGGCGACCTCGGGCCGGTCATCGTCTGCCCCGGCGAGCTGGTCGCCAGCGTCGCCGACGTGGCGATCGTCGAGCGCGGCGACCTCCTCGTCGCCTGCCGCTACCTCCTGACGCCGAGTGACGCGGTACTGCGATGAGCGCACCGATGGTCATCATCACCGGCGTCAGCGGCTCCGGCAAGTCGACGGCCCTGCACGCGCTCGAGGACATCGGCTTCTACACCGTCGACAACCTGCCGCCATCGCTCTGGCCCGAACTGATCACGCTCGTCTCCGAGCACGAGAGCAAAGGCTTGGCCATCGGCATCGACATCAGGGCGCGCGAGTACCTGGCAGAGGCACCCACGGTCATCCGGCGTCTCGAGGAGCTCGGCCACGACCCCGTGGTGCTGTTCCTCGACGCTTCCGACGACACGCTGGTAAGGCGCTACAACTTCACCAGGCGCACGCACCCCATCTCCAAGGGCACACTCACCGCCGACCTGGCGGCCGAGCGTACGGCGCTCGAGCCGCTGAGGGGCATCGCCGACGAGGTCATCGACACCACGCTGACCTCCGCCCGCGCGCTCACGCAGTCCCTCTGGGACCGCTTCACCGACGGCGACGAGTTCCTGCTGCGGCTCATCTCGTTCGGCTACAAGCGCGGCCTGCCCACCGACGTCGACGCCGTGTTCGACGTCCGCGGCATGCCCAACCCGTTCTACGACGAGCTCCTCAGGCCGCTGCCCGGCACCGACACGCGGGTGCAGGCCTACGTCTTCACGCCAGAGGCGCTCGAGACCTACAGCCAGCTGCGCAGCCTGATCAGGACCTTGGCCCACCAGGCCGCCGGCTCCGCTGGCCGCAGCGCGTACACGGTCGCGATCGGCTGCACCGGCGGGCAACACCGCTCGGTCGCGGTCGCCGAGCGCCTCAGCCACGACCTGGCGGACGGCGTGAAGACCGTGGTCCAGCATCGCGACCTCGAGCGGGCCATCAAGGAGCACGCGACCGACGACCACGCCCCGACGGGTGCGGAGTCGTGACCGACGACAAGCGAGCGCGCTCGGCGTTCGACACCTGGCGACTGTGGATGGTGCCGGGGATGGGCGTCAAGCGTCACGTGTCGGTCGCCGTGCTGGGGGCTCTCACGCTGGTCGGCGGCGTCATCGCCGGCGTGCTGTGGGGCTACAACGAGCGCCGCCAGGTGCTTAGCGGGCCCATCGAGGAGGCGCTGGTCAGCGACTCGTGGCAGCGCTACGGCGGCTGGGCTTCGCTCGTCCTGATCCTGCTCGGCGCGTTCATCGCGACCTCAGCTGTGGCCAGGCTGAACCGCTCGCTGCTCTCCAACTGGCTGGCGCGTCCCGAGGAGGCAGCGCAGGTCCTGCACCGGCGCATCCGCCTCGGGCGGGGGCCCAAGATCGTGATCCTCGGGGGCGGCTCCGGCACCTCGAACCTGCTGCGCGGCCTGCGCGAGCACACCTCCAACCTCACCGCGGTGGTCGCGGTCAGCGACGACGGCGGTTCGTCTGGGCGGCTGCGCAAGGCGTTCGACATGCCAGCTCCCGGCGACCTCACCGACTGCCTGGCGGCGCTGTCCGACTACGAGTCGAGCCTCAGCCGCCTGCTGCAGTACCGCTTCGTGCGGGGCGCCGAGCTGAGCGGCCACACCTTCGGCAACCTGCTCATCACGACCCTCACGGAGGTCGAGGGCGACTTCGGCCAGGCCCTACGGGTGCTCAACGAGCTGCTCGACCTCTCGGGCGCCGTCTACCCCGCCACCTCACAGCCGGTGACGCTCGTCGTCACCAAGCGCGACGGCAGCGTGGTCACCGGAGAGGTCGAGGGTCGAGAGCACGGTGGCGCCGTGAGCTCAGTGGCCCTCACCCCGGCGGAGCCTACGGCTCTGCCCGAGGTCGAGCGTGCGCTCAAGGAGGCCGACCTCATCGTCCTCGGACCGGGCAGCCTCTACACCAGCACCATCCCGCCGCTCTTGGTACCGGCCGTGCGTACGGCGCTCGCGCGCAGCGAAGCCAAGCTCGTCTACGTCTCGAACATCATGACCGAGGCGGGCGAGACCGACGGCTACGACGCGTTCGACCACGTCCAGGCCCTGCTCGACCACGGCGCTCGGCGCCCCGACGTGGTGCTGTTCAACGAGGCCGAGGTCGACCGCGACCGGCTCGAGAGCTACCGCGAGGAGCGGGCTGAGGTCGTCGCGCCGTCGCGCGAGCGCTTCGCCGCGAGCGAGATCGAGGTCGTCGAGGTGCCACTGCTGGCCGCCGGCTCGAAGGCCCAGCACGACAGCGCGCGCTTGGCTCAGGAGCTGGTGCGGCTCGCCAAGGGCACTCACAGCCAGGAGCAGCGCTACGCCAGGGAGGTGCGCCTCGAGCGGGGCGCGCTGGAGTCGAGGGCGTGAGCGGGCGCTCCAGATGAGCCTGCTGGCGCTGGCCGCCGCAGCCGTGTTGACGCTCACCGACCCGACGAGCGACGCGCTGGGCGACGGCAATCTCGCGCCGCCGACGTCGCCGGTCTACGCCAACAGCGCGATCTTCGACCTTCACGAGGTCGTCCTCAACGTCTTCCCAGAGGAGCCCGAGACCACCGAAGGGTCGGAAGGGGCCGCCGAGTCGAGCGCGGTCCGCCCTCCGGAGCCGACCCGGGCCACGTTGGCCGTGACCCTCGGCGCCGTCAACCCGGATCCGGACTCCCCCGGCGGCTTCTCCGGCGTGGTCGTCGACGTCTACCTCGACACGGCTCCCGGCGGGTCAGAGGCGACCCTGGCCGGCCCCGGCATGCTGCTGCCCTCCGGCGGCGGCTGGGAGTACGCGGTGAGGCTCAGCCCCGCCGGGGCGCTGGGCGTCGAGTACCTG